>NZ_JBHFAB010000004.1:0-419375 GCF_042510955.1 Streptacidiphilus cavernicola | reverse complement strand
CCGGCGTCGGCGGGGAACACCCGCCGACGCCGGTGTCACCTCACGGCTTGAACTGGACCACCTGCGGGTCGTGGTCGCTGGTCTGGTTCGCGTACTCCGAGTTGATGTGCACCACCTGGTAGACCGGGGCGCTGATGCCGGGGGTCACCAAGATGTGGTCCAGCACCTCCGAGACGCCCTGGTAGTCGTAGGTGTACTGCTGGTTCACCGGCAGCGTGCTGATCAGGTCGGTCAGGATGGACGGGCCGGTGCCGTCCGCGGTGCCGGTGCGCAGCGAGGCCAGGGCCGGGCTGAACTGGTAGTCGTTGAGGTCGCCGAGGACGACGACGTCGGCCTTCTTCTTGGCGTTCAGGATGTTCTGGATGAAGTCGTGCTCCACCTGGGCCTGGCCCGAGCGCTGCAGGGCCGAGGACTGGGCCGGGAACTGGAAGCGGCCGTCCTGGCTCTGGTCGCCGAGCTTGGCGTCGAAGTGGTTGGCGATCACGAACACCGGCTTGCCGCCGAAGCTGAACTCCGCGACCAGCGGCTTGCGGCTGGAGTTCCAGACCGGGTTGGTCGGGTCGATCCGGCCGGGGGAGAGGGTGAGGTCCGGGGAGCCGCCGTCGGAGACCACCTGGGTGCCGGTGGTGGAGCGGTTGACCGTGGCCGAGCCCTTGTCGACGAAGCTGATCCGCGCGGCGTTGAACAGCAGCACCGAGCGGATGTTGCCGCCGGGCTGGCCACCGTCCTGGTCGTTGACCGGGTCGATCTCGCGGTAGCTGTACTGCGGGCCGCCGGCCGCGACGATCGCGGCGGTCAGCTTGTCCAGGGTGACGTTGGCCGCGACCGTGCCGTCGTCGGTGGCGCCGGAGTTGTCCTGGACCTCCTCGACCGCGATGATGTCGGGCTTGGCCAGGTTGGTGACGATGCCCGCGGCCAGCTTCTGGTACTTGGTCGCGGAGTCGCCGGGGGCGAGGTTCTCCACGTTGTAGGTGGCGACCGAGATCTGGTTCTTGTTGGTGGTGCCCTTGGCCACCACCGGCGCCAGGTTGCCCGCCTGGACCGTGCCGAGGCTGGACGCGGCCAGGACGTAACCGCCGTACTGGGAGTAGTCGATGGTGCCGATGGTCGCGCCGGTGAATGTGTCGCCCACGCTGACCTGCGGGTTGCTGCCGTTGTCGGCGACCACCTCAAGGCGTCCGGACGGGGTGGCGTTCTCGCCGAGCAGCTCGCTGCCGCCGCGGTAGGTGGCGGCCTCGCTCGGCTTCACGGTGACGTACTGCTCGCCGTAGGCGTCGGACGGGCCGACCACCCGGGCGTTGTCGACCTCGACCCGCATGCCCTCGATGGACTCGTAGAAGTCGAGCACCGACCGGGTCGGGGTGATCGGGGTGGACTCGATGTTGGCCCCGCCGAGGTTCGGCGCATAGGTGGACGGGACGTTGGCCGCGCTCAGCACGATCGCCGCCGGGAGCGGGTTGCCGCTGCTCAGCACGGTGACGGTGGGCGTCGCCAGCTCGGTGACGGAGAGGTTGGAGGTGCTGGCGAGGGTGTCACCGCTGGACAGCTGGTAGTAGTCGGAGACCTTGGCCGAGACCAGCACCGAGTCGCCGACGGCGACGGCGGGCGCGGAGGAGGTGTAGACGAAGATGCCCTCACTGGTCGCCGGGTTGGCGTCCGGGTTCGGGTCCTGCATCCAGAAGCCCTTGGACGCGCCGCTGGTGCGCAGCGCGGTGACGATGCCGGGGACGTTGCTGACGGTGTCTCCGTTGTGCGGCGAAACCCAGCTGGTGCCCTGGATGTCGTGGATCCGCAGCGGGCCCGGCGTCGCGGTGGACGTCGGCGTCGGCGAGGCGGAGGCGCTGTCGCTGCCCGACGGGGTGGGCGTGGGCGAGGTCGGCGCGCTGGAGCTGTTCGCCGGGGTCGGGGCGCCGGCGGTGAAGTCGGCCCCGTTCTGGTCCGTGTCCGTGCCGTTGGCGTCGCGCGAGTCCGAGGTGGTGTTGCTGGTCGCCGGGGCGTCGGCGGAACCCTCGTGGACCACGGCGGTGCCGTAGCCGACCAGGTCGCCGATGCTGCTGTCGGCGGCGCAGTCGGCAGAGGTCTTGCAGGTCAGCGCGGTCTGCGAGGTGACCAGGGCGACCGTGCCCGCGGTGCCGCTCATGTTGACGGCGCCGGTGGCGTCCGGGGTCGGCAGGTCGGCGGTGCCGCCGGTGCCCGCGGCCTCCTGGACCAGGTACGAGCCGCCGGGGGCGATGCTCCCGGTCAGCGGGGTGACCTGCCAGGTGGTGGTCGCGCCGGGCGCGGCTGAGATGTACTGCACCGACCAGGAGCTGAGGTCGACCGGCGCGCTGCCGGCGTTGTGCAGCTCGATGAAGTCGTTCTTCAGCGTGGCACCGGAGTTGCCGCCACCGCCGTAGACCTCCTCGACGACGACGCCCGAGGAGGACGACGCGGCGGAGGTGGCGTTGGCGGTCGGGGCCAGTGCGACGGCGGCGACGGTGCCGGCGGCGGCGATCGCGGCGAGCAGCACGTGGGAGCGGGATCTGGACACGGTCCTCCTAGACCTGAGACCTGAGGGTGAGACGGAGATCTTTGTGGAGCGGGGGCTGAGCCGTTGTCAGCAGCCATCATGGACGTCTCGGATGAACCCTGCATGACACTTGGGAATACTGCCGCCGGTAAATTCGCGACGGTCGGCATTTTGGCAGGTCAGGCGTGGTCTACGCGGGGCGTCTACGCGGATAGGCAACGCGCGTTGACCGGGCGCGTGGTTGGGGAGGGTTTGGGGTGATTGGCCGGTTGCCGGGGCGGGGTGGGTGGAGTGTAAAGGAGATGTAATGGCATGAACCTGTAATTGATGGCCCCACGTATGGTGCCAATTAAGTAGATTGACGGTTTGTCGGTGCCTCCGGCATGGGATGCTCAACACGATTTCCAGGGTGGAGTCGGGGCGGCTGGGGGTGGGCAGCGGCATGCCGTTGGAACGGAGAGCACAGGTTGCGGCCGGGGGGCCGAGGGGTGGCGGGGGTGTTGCCGGCGCCTTGACGGGGATTCCTATCTGGTTCCAACGGGAGGCTTTGGGGCGGGAGTTGAGGGATCTTGCGGACCGGCCCCGGCTGGCCCCGCACCGGGCGGCGCTGCGCGACATCGCGGACGCGGTCAGCCCGGATCCAGGGGCCTCGGGAAGGGCGGGGGAGGGCGCGGCGGGCGGTAGTACCGGCACTTCCGAAAAGGAGTCTGATTTAGCCCGGTGGGCTGGGGTCGACCTGGTCGCCGCGTATGCCGGTCCTGATGCGGTGGGGCCTGCGGCGGTCGGGGGTTCGGCGGTCGGCTTTTCGGCGAGGGGCTTCGCGGGAGGCTTCGCGAAGAGCTTTGCGGGGGGCGGCGGTTGGGGGCGCCGGTTCGGCGGGCGGCTCGGGGCGGTGCCGTCGGTCCTGGTGTTCCTGCCGCTGATGGTCACCTGGCTGGGGCTCGGCGCGGCGGCCCTCGCCTACCAGCGGATGCGGGCCGAGCCCGGCGGCGGGGGCGGCGGCTCGTTCCTGGAGCTCTGGCAGCAGGGCTTCGACGGGCACCTGTGGGCGCCGCTGCGGTTCGATCTGATGGTCTGCTACACCCTCGCGGTGCTGGTCGCCCTGGTCGGCACGACGCTCTGGCGGCATGCCTGGGAGCGGCAGGACGAGGCCGAGCGGCAGCAGCTGACACGGCGGCTGGCCGGGGCGCTGGCCCAGGTGCAGGTGCTGGCCGCGCGGGACGCGCGGGCCACCCCGGCCCGGTTCGCCGAGGTACTGCAGGAGTCGGCGGACCGGCTGGCGCTGCTGCTCGACCGGGCGAACGCCTCCGAGGCGAAGACCGGCGCCCTGCTCAGCCGGGCCGTCACCGCCGCGGAGGAGAGCAGGACCGCGACGCAGGCGCTGGGCGAAGCGGTGCGGACGATGCGGACCGGCACTCGGGAGGTGGGCGTCGCGGCCGGGCAGGCGGCCTCCGCTGCAGGCGAGTTGACCCGCGGTGCGGAGCAGCTCGGGGACCGGGTCAGCGCCGCGGTCACCCGGATGACCGAAGGTGTCGAGACGACGGGGCGGGAGGCAGCCGAACTGATCGGCGCCGCGACCGAGGCCGCGGCGCGGCGCTTCGACGCGGTGCTGGAGCAGGCCGCCGAGGCGCACGGGCGGCAGGCCCGCGCGGCGGCGGAGCTGCTGGCGGAGGCGGCCGGGGTGCTGGACACGGCGGTGCGGGAGGGGAGCACCGCGGTGGGCGCGGCGAGCACGGCGGTCGCGGCGGCGGTCACCGGGCTGGACCGCTCGGTCGCGGTGCTGCCGGAGGCGCTGGGCGGCGCGGCGGAGGACGGCGCGGACCGGATCGGCACGGCGTACGAGCTGGCGCTGGCCGCGGTCGCGGCGTCGCTCCGGGAGGAGGTGCGGTCGGTCACCGGGGAGCTGGCCGCGCGGATCGCCGAGGTGGGGGCGCGGATCGAGCAGGTGGGCGAGTTGGTCCGGGTCGGGGCCGAGGCGGACGAGGGGGTCAGGGTCGACCAGCGCGCGGCGGTGGACGCCTTGGCGGCGTCCACCGAAGGGGTGGGGGCGGTGCTGTCGGACTTCACGGCGGGACTGCGCCAAGGTACGGAGCAACTGGCCCGCGAACTCGCTGCGTTGAGCCAGGCGGTGGCGTCGGCGGAACGGGAGGCGGCCAGGGCGGCGACTCGCGCGGCGGAGGGCCGCGCCGAAGCGGCCCGAGCGGAGGGGCGCGCCCAGGCAGAAGCGGCGCGGGCGGAGGCGGAGGCCCGTGCGCGGGCGGAGGTGGTACCGGCGGACGCGGAGGGCCGCACTCGCCTGGTGCTGAGGCAAGTTGGGGCGGCGGATGCCGCTGGGGTGCGGCAGCCGGCTGCCGGTGCTCGCCGGGACGGCGTCGCCTACCCGGAGGGTGCGGCGCAGGCCGGTGCGCCACAGGGCGCACCGCCCCGGGGCGCGGGGGAGAAGGATGCCGCTGCTCCGGACAACGGCTTGTGGGGCGGCACGCCGGAGGCGGCTCCGCAGGACGCGGCCCCGGCGGAGAACGCCGCTGCGAACGCCGCTGCGTCGGACGCCACGGCAGGGGCGGAACCTCCCGGGCAACCCTGGGCCTCCGGGCAACCCTGGGCCTCCGGGCAACCCTGGGCCCGCGGGCAGGCCGGGGCCCCTGCTCAGGCCGGAGGCCCGAGTGCTGATGGTGACTCAGGGACTGATGTTAGGCCGGAGGCTGACGATGGGTCGGCCTCGGCCCAGCCGTCCGTGGGGGGTGGGGGCGAGTGAGTCGGCGGGGGGACGGAGTCGGGTCGCGGATGCCGCAGTTGGCCGGATGGTTGTTCGCGGATCTGCTGCTGGTGCTGGTGGTCGTGGTCCTCGGCGGGGAGGTCGTGGCCGCTCCTGCGCACCCCACGGCGAAGCCGAAGCCGACCGTGTCCGCCAGCGCCTCGCCGACCGTGCGGCCCACGGCAACCTCCCCGCCGGGGCTCGACCCGCACACCAAGTCGGTGACCCTGAAGGTCGACCCCGCCGCCGTTCTGGCGCACTCCGCACCGGCGTTGGCGGACCTGAAGCGTCAGGTGCTGCAAGGGATCGCCCCCTACCGAGGCCGCCACGCGGCCCTGGTGCTGGTCTTCGCCACCGCCGGGGACGTCAACTACAGCTCGCAGCTAGCGGAGACGGTCGCCCCGATGCTGCCGCAGTTCGCGCCGAACTTCTTCCCGACCTACCACCAGAGCATCATCCGCAGCTACTTCGACGGTCAGGGCAAGGCCGACACGATCCGGCTGGAGCTGTTCTTCGTAGGTCAGTGAACGTTCACCCACCAACGTGAAGGCAGAGGAGACCCGTGTTCAGTGACCCCCCAGCCCTCGCGGAACTCGGCGCGTACGCGCAGGAGGCCGTCGAGATGCTCGGCCGGCAGGCGATCCCCGACTCCGAGCAGGCCCGCGCCGCCTACGACGAGATCCTCAAGGCGGCGCGCGAGGTGGAGGCCCGGGTCGGCGCCCCGGTGACCATCGGCTTCGTCGGCGAGTACAACGTCGGCAAGTCGCTGCTGCTCGGCACGCTGCTCGGCGATCCCGGGCTGCTCCCGGTCGAGGACCGTCCGGCCACCGGCAACATCACCGTGCTGCGGCTGGCCCAGGGCCCGAAGGGCGGCGGCACCCGCGCCGCCGCGACCACCGAGATCCGCTTCCTCGGCCGGGAGCAGTTCTCGGCCTCCTTCCGCTCCGTCCTGGCCGAGCTGGTCGACGAGGTCGAGCACGACAACCCGGAGCTGGGCGCGCGGGAGATCCTCGGCGACTACGACCCGCTGACCCACCCGCGCGGCTGGGCCCCGTTCGACGCCTGGTACCCGCGGCTGTGGGGGACCACCCGCTCGGGCCCGCCGGGCCTCCCCGGCACCGCACCTGCGCTCAGCGGCATCCCCGCCCCCGGCGGCCGGACCCGGCCGGTCGCGGACGCGCACAAGGGCGCCGTCGGCGAGCTGTGCCTGATGCGGGACGCCTTCCTCAACCAGGAGGAGCTGGTCGGCGGCCGGATCACGGTCGGCACCGACGTGGTCCGCGACGCCCTCGCGCTGCCCACCGCGGAGCGGATCCCGGAGCACCCGCCGCGCCGGCGGACCTTCACGCTCACCCCGGACGGGTTGCGCCGTCCGGCCACCGCCGCGGTGCAGCTGCAGCACAGCTTCCCGCTGATCGAGCGGGTCCTGCTGGACGTGGCCGTCTCGCCCGAGCACTGGCCGCTGGAGGGGCTGCTCGCGGAGCACGAGGTGCAGATCCTGGACTTCCCCGGGATCGGCGCGGCCGGATCGTACGGCCGCGACGCCTACCTCAGCCGCCGGGAACTGGTGGACGTGCACACCATCCTGCTGGTGCTGCGCACCGGCCGGGCCGAGGCCACCGGCGCCAACGCGTTCTGGACCATGCTGAAGAACGACGGCCGCGGCGCGGCGGCGCTGGAGGACGCCGCGCTGGTCGCGGCCAACGCCTTCGACCTGGCCCACGTCCCGTCCTTCCCCGGCGCCGGGCCGCTCGGGCTGCCGGACTTCCTCAAGGAGGCGCACGAGGCCAACGGCGTCCACACCTACGCGCAGCGCTACGTCGGCCGGCACGAGGACCGGATCCAGGTGGTCTCCCCGGTCGCCGCGATCGACCGGCTGGGCCTGGGACTTGACGGACTGTCGACCAATACCCGAGCCCGGGTGGACGAGGCGCTGGCGTCGGTCCGCGCCGTCCCCGGCCCGCGTTGGGAGCCGATCGCCGCCCGCCTCGCCGCCGCCGACGCGGGCAACCCCTGGACCCCCCGGCTGCGCGCCTTCGAGGAGGACGGCGGCATCGGCGCGCTCCAGGAGTTGATGGTGCGTCATGTCAGCGTCCACGGAACCGCGCAGAAGCTGGACCGGGCCGGGGTCTCGCAGCAGCGGCTGGCCCGGCAGGTGGAGCTGCTGCGGCGGGAGGTGCACCGGCACGAGGGCGGCGACGACACCGCCGGGTACGCGGAGATCGGCGTCCGGCTGGGCTCTGTCAAGCTGCAGATCGACAAGCAGCTGGGCCCGGAGCTGGCCCGGCTGCGGGTGGCCGGGCGTTCGGACGACACCGGCGAGCCCCGCCCGCCCCGTACCGCGGACACCGCGGCGGCGGTGCGGGACGAGGTCTACGACTGGCCCGAGTGGCAGCAGTTGCTCGAACGCGCCTCCAACGACCCCGGGCACCTGGTCACCCGCAGCGAGAAGCGGGTGCCGCGGCCGACCCTGGTCAGCTACACGGCGGTGCCGGGCCTCCCGAACCGCGCCCCCGGCGGCTCGGGCGGCCCCGGCGGTTCCGGCGGTTCCGGCCAGGGCGACGGCACTCCCGGCGCGGACGGCTCGGAGGCGTTCGTCCAGAAGTTCGTCCACCTGGTCGAGGAGCGGACCGCGCGGGACCGGCTGGCCCTGCTGGAGTGGCTGGTCGAGTGGGGCGAGCGCTGGGGCACGGAGTTCGACCCGCAGGCCGAGTGGTGGCAGGACCCGGACGTGGCCGCGCGGTTGCTGGAGCTCTACGCCCGCCGCCGCGGCTCGGACGACCAGGCGGAGCAGCAACTGACGCAGCTGTGGCGGGCGCTGGCCGCGCGGACGAACGCGCAGGAGATCGCGCTGCGGCTGCTGCCGCCGACCGAGGAGGCCCGGCGGCGGTGGGCCGGCAGCTTCCCGGCGCTACCGGACCACGCGCTGCCGTGGCACCACCGGATGCCCCCGCTCAGCTCCTCGCTGGAGCAGCAGCACCGGCACCCGCTCGGGGTGGCGCAGTTGCGGGTGCACGCGGCGGAGGCCGCGGCCAAGCTGGCGACCGACTACCTGGACGGTCTGCTGGCCCAGGTCGCGGAGGGGCTCGGCGGCATCTACCAGGACGCCGCCGCGGTCATCCTCTCCGAGCGGGAGGCCGTCCCGCCGCGAGCCCGCGACCCGCTGGGCGCGGCAGGCCCGCAGGGCGCGGCGGGACCCCGGGGCGCGGCAGGCCCGCAGGGGTCGGAGCCCGCGGACGCCGGGGGTCCGCTCCAGGCCCAGCCCATCGACGTCTTCGTCCAGAAGTGGAGCGTGGCACAGGCATGAACGACGAGTTGGCGATCCGCTTCCAGGCCCCGGAGCGGCCCGGCGCGGCCCGCACCGTGGTCCCGTTCGGCGGCATGGGCTTTGTGCTCTACGCCTCGGGCGACGCCTACACCCTGCCGGAGGTGGTGTTCGAGCAGCAGGGCACCGCCGCCTACCTGACTGTGCTGATGCCGCCGCGGATCGTGGTGCACCGGCCCGAGGGCCGCGCCGACGGCTCGGTGCTGGAGCAGGCGCTGCGCACGGCCTGGGGTCCGTCGAAGAACGAGCGGCTCGGTGTGGTCGGCCGGACCGTGCTCGCGGCGCAGCAGGACGTCGGCACCGGCCTGGTGCACCGGCCCGCGGGCATCGCGCCCGGCCGCCTCCCCTTCCCGCAGCGGCCCGCGGCGACCGCGGAGCGGGTCGAGCTGGACGTCTCCTGGTTTGTCGAGTACGAGGGCGGACCGGTCGGCCAGCGGACCGCCCAGGGCAGTGTGCACCTGGTCTTCGCCGCACCCGACGAGGTCCCGACGGACAGTCAGCAACCGGACGAGGAAGTCTTTCTGACCCTGCGGCCGCCCCTGGACGGGCCCGACTACCAGCGCTTCGTGGTGGTCGACTTCGGCACCACCGCCAGCACCGCGACGCTGCACGACGGGGCGGTGGTCCCCAACGAGGCGGTCGACCCGGCGCAGAGCCGGGCGCTGGGCGAGATGCTGGCCGAGCTGACCGCCCCGCCGCCGGACGCCCCCGGGGTGTGGAAGCGGGAGCTGGAGCGGCTGCGCGGGGAGAGCGTGGTGCTCGCCCGCGAGGGCAGCCCGGCCATCGGCTGGGAGACCGCGCTGGAGCGGCTGGCCGAGGCCGACGTCGCGGACGCGGTGATGCTGGAGGTGGAGCACAGCTGCCGGGACGGCGGGCGGGCACTGCGCGACTGGCTGGTGCCGCGGCTGCACACCGGCTACGCACGGGTCGTCAACACCCCGGCGCTGGGACGGCACAGCCTGGTCCCGGTCCGCTACCCGGACGTCGGCCGGGAGCGCACCTACGCCCCGGCCAGCGCCATCGTGGAGACCTCCGACACCGAGTACCGGCGCGGCGTCTCGGCCCACGTCGACCACGGCTTCCGGCTGCACGCCGACAAGACCGGCGGCCTGGTCGGGATCAAGCGGGCGCTGTTCCAGCACCGGCCGAGGCCGGTGCCGGGGAGCGAGCGCCCGGCGGTGCACCTGGCCCAGCACATGTACCACCTGCTGCTGGACCAGGCCGAGTGGTCCACCACCGAGCGGGTGGACGGCCTGCCCAGCCGGGTCCGCACCGCCGTGCTCACCTACCCCACCACGATCCTGCCGGAGGCCAAGGCCCGGCTGGAGCGGCTGGTCCGGGAGGGGCTCTCGATCCCGGACGTGGTGATGGACTTCGACGAGGGCCTGGCCGCGGGCCTCTACTTCGTGATGCGGGACCTCTCCGGCAACCAGAACCTCGGGCTGGAGGCGCTGCGGGCCGGTTCCCGCCAGGTCGGCGAGGACCCGCCGACCTGGCAGCGGATCATGCTGGTGATCGACATCGGCGGCGGCACCACCGACGTCGCCCTGCTGGGGCTGACCCTGACCGACACCACCGTCGAACTCGGCCCCGACCAGGCCTTCGTGTCCGGCCGCGACTACCGGCTGGAACCCCGGCTGCTCGGCTCCACCGGGCACGGCCAGCTCGGCGGCGACCTGCTGACGCTCCAGGTCTTCTACTGGCTGAAGGCGCGGCTGGTCGACTTCCTCGGGGCGGGCGAGACCGTGCTCCCGCCGGTCGACGGCAGCCCGCAGCGCCGGGCCCGCCCGCTGGCCGAGCAGGTCGCAGAGCAGGCCGCGATCACCCTGCCGCAGGTCGTCTCCGACGAGGTCAGGGAGATCCTGCGGCAGCGGCTGCCCACCCACTTCGAGCCCGGGGCGACCGACCCGGAGTCAGCGGCGCGCAAGCGCAGGTTCGAGGAGCTGTGGCGGCTGGCGGAGGCGAAGAAACGGGAGTTCGGCCGGGGCGGGGACGGGGAGGTCGCGCTCTCGGTGAGCGAGATCGACCTCGCGCTGAAGGAGGGCGGACTCGGGCGCAACCGGCCGTTGCAGGCCCTTCCGCTGGACCGGGACCAGTTCCGGCGGCTGACCGCGCCGGTGCTGCACCAGGCCGCGGAGATCGGCGCCCACCTGGTGCGCACCACCTTCGAGCGGCTGCGCCGCCAGCGCGACACAGCGGACCGGGACGGACGGCCGGTGCCGGCCGAACCGGTGCTCGACCAGGTGGTGCTGTCCGGGCGGACCAGCGCGCTGCCCGAGGTCCGCAGCGCGGTCACCACCCAACTCACCAAGCAGGGACAGGAGTCGATCGACTGGAACCCGGCCGCGCTGTCGGTGGAGACCGGCTATGTCGCCAAGCAGGCCACCTCGATCGGCGCAGCCTGGGCGCACACGACACGGAACCGCTCCAACGTGGTCAGCACGGTCCGCTCCGCGGCGGGCCCCGGAGCCGACGGGGCTCTCGGGGAGACCGCCCACGCGGCCGGGATCCAGCTCAGCAATCTGCAGATCCACACCGACGGGCTGTTCTCCAGCCTGCCCTGCAAGTTCGAGATCGGGCTCCAGGCCGGGCAGTTCCTGCCGCTGTTCGAGGCGGGGGAGCCGTTCGCCGAACTCGACGCGTCGGGACGGGCAGGGGTCCGCTCGGCGGGCTGGAGCCCGCTGCCCAGGGAACTGGTGGTCTACCGGCCGGTGGCGGAGCTGACCCGGATCCAGTGGGGCAGCTTCGCGCTCCGCCAGGCCGCCATCCGCGAGGGCTTCACCCTGGCCGGACCGGTCTGGGACCTGGACCGCGGCGCGCTGGCGGCGTACCGGATCGAGGTGGACGACCGGCTGCAGCCGCGGATCCTGCTCTGCAACGGGGCGCCGCACCTGCTGGTCACCGGCGCCCGGCTGGACCTCAACGGCGCGGTCAGCGGCCTGGAGTTCAAGGAGCCGCTGGGGTACGGGGCGGTGCCCGGACGGATCTGCGTGGCCGTCGGCGACCCGGCCGAGGCGACGCCGACGCTGGCCGAGGTGTTCTCGGCGCTGTCGGCGCTGCCCCCGGTGCCGTCGTACCCGCCGGGGTCGGGTCGGGAGGAGGGCGGAAGTCGTGCGGGGAGCGGGAATCGTGTGGGGGGTGCGCCGGGCGGGTCGCCTGACCTGCTGCGGTACTTCCCCGAGTCCTTCCACGACGGCGACGACGCGCAGCAGCGCCCGGTGCCGGGACGGGTGGCCCGGCTCAGGGCCGCGCCGCAGCACGGGTACTTCCACTTCTACCTGGACCGGGGTGCCGGCACGTCCGAGTACCTGGGCCGACTGGAGGCCCCGGCCCAGGCCCGCTACGGCCTGGAGGACAACTACCAGGCCACGCTGGACGCCCGCGGCCGGCTCAGGGTGCACCGGGGCGAGATTCCCTACCTGGCGGCGGACTCGCTGGAACAGGTGCAGGAGCGCCCCGGGAGGGTGCTGACGCAGCGGATGGACGAGGGCATCATCGAGTTCAACGAGTTCTGGGACCCCTTCAACGGGAGGCACTGAGTGAGCGCCGAAGCAGAATTGACGGAGTCTCAGGGATCTGTCGGAGGTGGGGGCGGTGGTCGGCTGGCGGGGTTCGCGGCTGCGGCGGCGGAGTTGCTGGACGACCGGCCCTCGCGGTCGCGCGAGGTGCTGGTCCAGGCGCTGACCGCTGCCGCGGACGTGCTCGGCGCGGCGCGGGTCTACCGCGAGCTGGCGTCGGACGGGGCGGCGCAGATTGCGTTGTTCCGGCGGGTGGACGAGGCTTTGGCGGACGCGGTTCGGCAGGCGGGGGCGGGCGAGGCCGAGGTTGGGGCCGGGTCTGTGTCAGCGGAGGCGGGTTCCGAAGGGGCTGGGTCTGAGGAAGCGGAACTCCAGCGGACGGGCCCCGGGGAGCCGGACCCCAACGGGCTGGGAGTCGGAGAGGGCACGCCGGGGGAGAGGCCGGAGAGCCAGGCGCGGGCCGTCCAGGGGCGGTCCGCCCAAGCAGCGTCGTCGTCACCTGCGCTGTCGCCGTCGTCCCCGCCGATCCCCGCCTCGTCGTCCCCGCCGACGCTGCCCCCGCCGACGAGCTCGGCCCCCACCCCGCCGTTCCCCAACCCGCCGTCTCCGCTGGCCTCGGCTTCGCCGACCGTCCCGCCGCCGCCCTCGACCCCGCCGACGCCAGTGACCCCACCCGCACCGTCGTCTCCTGTGCTCGACCGGCAGGTCGTCCTCGCAGGCGAGTTGCGTGACCTGGCGGCCCTGGCCCGCCAGCACGCGGCGCAGCGCGGGGACGTCCCCGTGCCGCTCGGCGCCGACCCGGCGGCCCCCGCCGCCTCGTGGGAGGCCCTGCGGCTGGCGCTGCTGCGGCTGGCCCCTGACTCCGACGGGTACCAGCAAGTCCTGTCGCGGCTGCGCGAGTTGGCCGAGGAGTTCCCGGGCGCGGACGTGCCTCCCGGTGCCGGTGGGGCGTCGCGGTGGATCGTTCCGCCGCTGCCGGGGATCCATGGCGGGATCGAGCTGCCGCAGTTGGCGTCGAGCAGGTTCGCCGCCGCCGGACGGCTCGCCGACTGGGCGGTCAGGGCCGAGCAGGCGGTCGCGCTTGCCGCGGCCGATCCTGCCCTGTGGTGGGTCGGGCGGAACGGCACCTACCCGCTGGCCGAGCGGCTGCCCGACTGCCTGCAGCGCTACCGGGACGAGGGCAGCGAACTGCTGGGCAGGCTCCAGGCGTACGCCGAGGGAAACGTCCCCGCCGCCGACCATCTCACCATGGTCCAGCAGCTCGACGGCTGGTGCGGCGGGCTGCTGCACAAGGCCCCGGCAGAACAGGGGAGTTGGTGGTGGAACTGGCGGGCAGAGGTGGCCGCGGGGCCGCTCAGGGCGTATGTCCGCGGCTACGGCTACCGCCCGGTTCCAGCAAAGGAGTTGGCTGCCCCCTCACTGGTCGGCAGCATCACCGAGAATGCCTGCGGCGGCGAGCGGGACCACGGCTCGTCGGTGCAGTGGGTTCTGACGACCCCTCTGGTCCCGTCGGTGGGCAGTCGGAAGAGTGCGACGGTGGTGGTCTACCGGGGTCGCTTGGTCGAACGGCCGGAGGACTACGCCTGATGTCCCCGACCCCCATCGCGCTGCTCACCGCACGGGACGCGCGAGTCGCCCGTGTGCTGTCCCGGACCGACCTCGGTCGAGAACACCGGCTCACCCCACAACTCGCCGCCGACGTATCCGCGTTGGCGGGTTCGTCCGGACCGGTCCGGCTGCGGATCGGGGTGACCGGCCTGCCGGGGGACCGTGCCGCTGCCGAGGAGTTCGCCGCGCTGCTCGCGGGCGCGCTCGCCCTGGAGCCGTGCGGGACGCCGGGCCGGTTCCTGATCGGCTGCGGGCAGCAGCAAGTGACGGTTTGTCACCTCCTATTGGTGTTGCTGCCCGATGGGTTGGACGGGCGTGCCTCCGTCGGTCGGATCCCCGTGCTTGATCTGCCGGAGCCGCCGCGCGCCGTCTTCGTGGTGGGCGGGGACGGCGGCGGTGGCGGTCCCGAGGCCAGGGACGCGCGGGCGCGGTGGTTGCGCGGCAGGCTGGGGGTGATGCTGGGACCCTCGGCGGCCGGTAACCCGACGTACGCGGTGGCGGTGTCGGCGGCCCTGCGCGCGCTGCCCGGACTCGGCGACGGAGTCGGGGCCGGGACCGGCACCGAGGCTGGGGCCGCGCTGTCGGAGCCGTCCGGGCGGGCGGCGGCGACGGCCTGGGAGCGGTCGGGGCTGCCGACCCTGCTGCGGCGGGAGGTCGTGCCCGCCCTGGACCGGACCCCCGCTCTGGTCGCCGGGCTCACCGTGCGCAGGCTGCGGGCCGCGGTCCAGGACATCCGGCTCAGCTGCCGCGACCAGGCCGTGGCGGCAGGCTGGCCCACCGACGCCGACGGCTACCCGTCCGGCCTCCCGGCCCCGCCGCCGGGTGCTGCCGCACCTGCCGCCGCATCTGCTGCCGCACCTGCCGCCGCCTCGGGTACGGCGGAGGATCGCTGGGCCCAGTTGGAGGCGTTCACCGTCGCACCGGTCGCGGTCCGGGCCGGTCGCCGCCGTTCCACCCCGGAGGAGAAGCCGTGACCGATGTGCTGGTGGTCCTGCTCTGTGTCTCACTGGTCGGCAACGCCCTGGTCCTCGGGCTGCTGCTGCGGCTCCGCACCGCCTCCGCCCGGCCGCAGGGCTCCGCGTTGGAGAGCGGGTTGCGCGGCGAACTGCGGGACGCCCGACGGGAGGCGGCCGAAGCCGCGTCACTGCGGCGGCAGTTGGCCGAGCTGACCCGGGCGGCGGCCGATGCGGCGGACACCGCGCCGCCGCCCGGTCCCGGCGCCGACTCGCCCGCCGTGCCGCGTGAACTCCCGCTGGGGCGCGACGCGGTGGCCGACAGCGTGGTGGACGGCGCGGACCTCGGCCCGGTGGTGGTCCGGGCCGCCTCGGTCCGCGGCGACCGGCACCGGGTCGGCAAGGAGCACCGCAGGGACGCGGTGCGGCTCCGGCTGCTGGACGGCTTCGGCGGGCCGGTGCTGTTCAGCGCCGTCGCCACCGGTTCGCCGCGCGGGGAGTGGAGCCGGTCCGGTGCCGAGCGGGCCTGTGAGGGCGCCATCGACCAACTGGACCACTTCGGCCGGGCGGTGGGCGATCGGCTGTTCGACCCGGCTGCCGCGGCGGAGGTGAAGCGGGTGCTGCAACTGGCGGCACTGGGCGTGGCCGGGTCGATCCGGTCGCTGGCCCGGGAGTTGGACCGCACCGGCACCGACGGCAGCGCGGACGACGCCGCGGTGGAGACCGGGCTCACCTGCCTGCTGTCCCGGCTCGGCGACGGCGTCCGGCGGGAGCACCTGGCCTTCGGCGTGGGCGAGGGCGCGGTGCTGCGGCTCCGCGCCGGGGCCTGGGAGCGGGTCCACGACGTGGCCGGGGTCGAGCAGGGCCGCACCGCGCTGCTGCCGCGCGACGCCGAGCGGCTGACCTGGACCCGGTTCGAGTCCCTGCCCGGTGACCTGGTGCTGGTCTGCAGCAGACCGATGGCGGACCTGCTGGACCGGGACGACGTCGGCGCCTGGTTCGCCGAGCGCTGGCAGGGCCGCCGCCCGTACCTGACCACCTTCCTCTCCGACGTCAACGTCCGCGTCCGCTCACCCGGCGAGGATCGCTCCGTGGTGGCCCTCTGGGACTACGGCGCGACGCGATCGGCGAATTGACGAATACTCAGGCCCCGTCGCCCGCACCGTCCCCGTCGCCCGCACCGCCCCCGCCGTCCGCCGCGATCTCGGCGAGCGTCGCCCGCAGCCAGCGGTGCGCCGGGTCGGCGTCCAGCCGCAGTTGCCAGGCCATGCCGAGTCGGACCGGCGGCAGGTCCAGCGGGATGTCCAGGACCGCCAGCGGCAGGTGCCGGGCGGCCTGTGCGGCGACGCCGTCCGGGACCAGGGCCAGGGCGTCCGACTCCAGTGCGAACCAGCAGGCCGCGCCGTAGGTCGGTACGGTCGCCAACACGTCGCGGCGCAGGTCCAGTTCGGCCAGTCGTTGGTCCACCACGCTGTGGACCCGACCGCGTCGGCTGGTGGTGATGTGCGGCAGCGCCGCGAACCGCTCGGCGGTGAGCGGCTCGCCCGCGTACCAGGCGTCGGCGCGGGCCACCGCGAGGTAGCGGTACTCGACCAGGTCGCGGCTGCACACGTCCGGCGGCAGCGGCGGCAGCGCGCCGACGTCCAGGTCGATGTCGCGGCGCAGGTCGACCGGGTCCTCGTCGCCCTCGGGCAGCAGCCGGAGCCGTATCCCGGGGGCCTCGGCGGCGCAGCGCGCGGCCAGCGCCGGGCCGAGCACACTCGCCACGCCGTCATTGGTGCGGATGGTGAACTCCCGCTCCAGCGTCGCCAGTTCGACTCCGGCCGGAGGCCGCAGCGCGGTCAGTGCCGAGGCCAGCGCGGCCTGCACCTGCGGTTGCAGTTCCCTGGCCCGCGGGGTCAGCTGCAGCCCGCGTCCGGACGGGACCAGCAGCGGGTCGCCGACCACCCGGCGGAGTCGGCCCAGGGTGCGGCTCATCGCCGAGGCCGAGACGTTCAGCTCGGCGGCGGCGCCGGCCACGCTGCCCGCGCGGAGCAGGGCGTCCAGGGCGGGGAGCAGGTTCAGATCCGGGAGCTGCATGGGACGCAATCGTAGACTGCCAAACAGGAACTTGTGCGCAGCTGTCCGGCGCGTCAGCCTGAGTGCATGACCTCGATAACCCCGCGCCACCGCAATACCGCCCTCCTGGTGGCGGGCTGCTTCTTCATGGAGATGCTGGACGGCACCATCGTCTCCACCGCCGCCCCGCAGATCGGGGCGTCGCTGCGGACCAGCCCCACCTCGGTCGGCTTGGTGGTCACCGCCTACCTGCTGACGCTCGCGGTGCTGATCCCGCTGAGCGGCTGGCTCACCGCCCGGTACGGGGTGCGGCGGATCTTCCTCGGCGCCATCGCCCTGTTCACCGTCGCCTCGCTGGGCTGCGCGCTGGCCGGGAACCTGGGCGAACTGGTGGCGCTGCGGGTGGTGCAGGGCGTCGGCGGCGCGATGATGGTTCCGGTCGGACGGCTGGTGGTGCTGTCCAGGACCGAGAAGCAGGACATCCCCCGGGTGATGGCGTATGTGGTCTGGCCTGCTCTGATCGCCCCGGTGCTGGCCCCGCTGCTCGGCGGCGTGATCACCACCTACCTCTCCTGGCACTGGCTGTTCCTGGTCAACCTGCCGCTCGGCGCCGCCGCCCTCGCCACCGCCTGGCGGCTGATCGAGGACGAGCCGCTGCCCGCGTCCGCGCCGCTGGACTGGGCCGGAGTCCTGCTCACCTGCGCCGGACTCGGCGGCCTCACCTGGGCCGGGCACCTGGTCTCGGCCGACGGCAGCGGCGCTGGCGGCGCGTCCGGCACCGGCGGCGGGTCCGGCAGCGCCGCGACGGCCGCCATCGCCGCCGCCGTGGCCGCGGCCTCGCTGCTCGCCCTGGCCGCCGCCGTCCGGCACCTGCTGCGCACCGCGTACCCGCTGCTCAACCTGCGGACGCTCAAGGTCACCACCTTCCGCGCCGCGGTCGGCGCCGGATCGCTGTTCTGGGTGACCGTCAGCGCGATCCCCTTCCTGCTGCCGCTGCTGTTCCAGACCGTGTTCGGCTGGAGCCCGGTCAAGTCGGGGGCGATGGTGCTGTTCGTCTTCGTCGGCAACATCGGCATCAAGCCCGCCACCACCTACCTGCTGAACCGCTTCGGCTTCCGCCCGCTGCTGCTCACCGCCTCGCTCGGACTCGCCGGGAGTGCGGTGGCCTGCGCCTTCTTCACCGCCGGGACCCCGCTGCCGGTGATCGCCCTGGTCGCGACGGTCAGCGGCGCGGCCCGCTCGCTCGGGCTGACCTGCTACTCCGTGATCACCTTCAGCGACGTCCCGGGCGACCTGATGCGTGACGCCAACACCCTCTCCGCCACCCAGCAGCAGACCGCGGCCGGGCTCGGCGTGGTCGCCGCGACGGTGGCCCTGCGCATCGGCGACTCGGCCACCGGGCTGCTCCCCGGCGCGGCCCCGGCCGCCGTCGCCTACGGCACGGCGTTCTGCCTGCTGGCCCTGCTCGTCCTCGGCGCCACCGCCGGTGCGCTGCGGCTGCGTCCCGGCGCGGGCGACGCGGTCCGCCGGGTCCCCGGCCGGGCTCCGGCGAAGCGGCCGGGGCCGGTGTCCGGTTGATACGGGACCGCACTAGTATCCGCACGGCGGTGGCCGCCGGGCCGCCGTGAACCGAGGGGGAGGCACAGCATGACCGCACCGTTGTACGCACCGCTGCCGGAGTCGGCAAAGGGACGGCTGGTCAACTCGCAGCAGGGAAAACCCTGTTTCACCTCCGACCTGTCGGTGAACGAGTTCGTCCTGGTCAGCCAGGCCGGGTTCGAGCCGCTGGGGATGGTGATGGGCAGCAGCGTCTACCACGTCGGGGTGCAGGGCGCCGGTTGGAAGGTCAGCCAGGAGCTGGGCTACCTCAGCCAGGCGATGTACACCGCACGGGAGCTGGCGATGTCCCGGATGGAGGCCGAGGCAGCGCAGCTCGGCGCGGACGGGGTGATCGGGGTGGCGCTGCGGCCGATGAACTACCAGTTCTTCGGCGACGTGATCGAGTTCGTCTCGGTCGGCACCGCGGTCCGCAGCACCGACGGGCAGCAGTACCGCAACATCGACGGCAAGCCGTTCACCACCAGCCTGTCCGGGCAGGACTTCTGGACCCTGTGGCAGCACGGCTGGATCCCGCGCCGCCTGGTGCTGGGCAGCTGCGTCTACCACGTGGCGCACCAGACGCTCCGTCAGACCCTGTCCCAGGCCGGGGTGAACACCGAGCTTCCGGCGTTCACCCAGGCCATCTACGACGCCCGCGAGCTGGCGATGTCCCGGATGCAGTACGAGGGCCAGCAGATCGGCGCCGACGGCATCGTCGGCACCAGGGTCGACGACCACCGCTTCTGGGGCGAGCACGCCCTGGAGTTCCTGGCCACCGGCACCGCGGTGAACCGCATCCGCCCGGACACCGTCCCGGTCCAGCCGCACATGACCCTGCCGCTGGGCTGATCCGGGACCCGTGCGTCCACCGCGGCCCCGCACGGTGCGCCGAGGGCGGGCCGGCGACTTGTCGGCCCGCCCTCCGCTTTCGCCGGTCGGTTACGGGTAGCTGACCAGGTCGGCCACGTTGTTGCCGGAGTTGGACGGGCCGCCGGTCGAGTTGACGATGTGGCTGATGGTGCCCACGCCGCCGAGCGAGACGGTGACCATGTCGTGCAGCTTCACACCGGAGGTCTGCGGGACCTCGATGGCGTGGTCCGCCACGATCGAGTTGTTGACGTTGAAGTAGCAGTAGACGCCGAGCCCCCAGCCCTCATGCGTGGTGACATTGCTCGCCACCTTGTAGGCCGCGTAGCCCCTGGTCGTGCCGTTCATCCAGCTGGACTGGTTCGGCGGGTCGTAGGGGAGTTCGTTCTGCAGGAAGTAGGTCCGGCCGCCGTTGGCGTTCCAGAGCACCGCGTACTGCTGGTAGTGCTCCGCGGCCAGCCCGTACATGGTGACGTTGGTTCCGTTGACCACCAGCCCGTTCTGGGCGGTGTTGGAGGACCAGCCGACTCCGCTGCCGTGGTCGGCGCGCCAGAGCCAGAAGTCGTCGCCGATCGTGTTGTTGCTGTTGACCTGGACGCTCACGGTCGCCTTGCCGACCGCCGCGCCGCCGATCCGGGCGAAGATGTCGGACAGCACGGTCGGGTCGGCCGAGTGGTCCGCGCTGCTGCCGGTCGGGCCGACCTGGAGCAGCACCGGGGAGTTGGTGGTGCCGGCGTCGAACAGCAGCCCGCCGATCCGGATGCCGTTGACGTCCGCCGTGGTCATCGCGGTGACGCCGTTGTCGGCCTCCAGCGTGGCCAGGCCGAGGCCGAGCACCACGGTGTCGGCGCGGGTCACGTTGATGGTGCTGGTCAGGTGGTAGACGCCCGGGGTGAACAGCAGGTTCTGACCGGCCGCCAGCTGCGCGTTGATGGTCGCCGCGGTGTCGCCCGGCTTGGCGATGTAGAACTGGCTGATCGGCAGCGAGGTCCCGGCGGTGTTGCCGCCGCCCCAGGTGATGCCGCTGGAGTTGGTCCGGTCCGAGGGGACGAAGACCTGGTAGTTGCCGGAGGAGTCGACGTAGAGGTACGGCTTCTCGGCGACCACCGGCGTCTGCCCGACGGTGGTGTAGGGCGGGTTGGGGAAGGTCTGGGCCGGGGCGTTGGTGTCGCCGACGAAGACCATGTTCCAGTTGGAGCCGGTCCAGCTGCCCCACTGGTCGTTGCGGGAGAGCCACTGCTGCTGGCTGCCGGAGTTGACCTGCCCGTCGACCTTGGAGTCGCTGAGGAAGCCGCCGCTGGACCAGCCGCCGTTGTCGTCCAGCACCATGTTGCCGGTGATGTGCACCCGGCGCATCGGGGACGCCTGCGAGACGGCCCACTTGACGGTCCCGTTGGAGGGGCTGTCGGTGAGGTTCTCGACCGAGCGCCAGAAGTTCTGGGTGGCGTTGCCGCCGTCCCACTGCGCGTCCGCGTTGACGCCGCCGCCGGTGATGGTCACCTGGTTCGGGTTCTGCCCGAGGCCGAGGACCTGGGTGTAGTAGCCGACCGGGACGTTGACGTTGTAGCTGCCCGGCTTGAACAGCAGGGCGTAGCGCTGGCCGCCGAACTGGTTGGTCTGCTGCTGGTCGTAGACGTTGTTGATCTGGCTCTGGATCGTCGCGCTGGACATCGACGGGTCGAAGGTCAGCACGTTCGGGCCGAGATCGGGAGTTCCGGGCGGCGGCGGGGGAGTGGTACCGCCTCCGCCGTTCAGCGAGAAGGACTGCGCGGCGGTGCCGTTGCAGGTGTACTGCTGCAACTGGAGGCTGTCCGCGGTGGAGGCGGACGGCACGTCCAGGCACTTGCCGCTGTTGCGGTTGACGAAGTGGTAGGTACCGGTGGACTCGGCGACCGGCAGCCACTGCTGGTTGCTGCCGCCGCCGTAGGTCCACAGCTGGATCGGGGCGCTGTCGGCGGTGGAGACATTGGTGACGTCCCAGACCTGCGCGGTGCTCGCGGTGCTGCCGACCTGGAAGTAGCCGCCGCTGGTGGCGGTGAAAGTCCACTGCTGGGCGGTGGTGCTGTTGCAGGTGTACTGCTGCACCGCGGTGCCGTTGCCGGTCGCGGCGGCGCGGGCGTCCACGCACTTGCCGCTGTTGCTGTTGACCACCGTGTAACTGGTCCCGGAGACCACGGCGGCGGGGGTGGCCGCGACCGCGGTCGGGCCGAGCGCGACCGTCAGCGCGCTCGCGACCAGGGCTGCCACTGCGGTTCCTGCGAGTGCGGCGGTCCGTCGCCGCAGGTGTCGTTCTGCCCTCATGGGGGTCTCTCCTGCTCCTGGGTGATGCGACGTCAGCTGGGGATGTTCCACTGCTGGTTGGCCGAGTCGGCGCAGGTCCAGATCTGCAGCCGGGTGCCATTGGCCGAGCTGGGCCCGGTGGCGTCCAGGCACTTGCCGGAGGCCGGGTTGACCAGCTCGCCGTTGCTCTGGTGCTGCCAGACCTGCGCGCCGGTGCCGTTGCAGTCGTAGAGCTGGACCTGGGTGCCGTTGGCGGTGCCGGCCGCGGTGACGTCCATGCACTTGCCGAGCGCCTGCAACGAGCCGTTGGACGCGACGGTCCAGCTCTGCGCGTTGGTGCCGTTGCAGTCGTAGAGCTGCACGGCGGTGCCGTTGGCGCTGTTGGCCGCGGCCACGTCCACGCACTTGCCGCCGTAGCCGGTGATCTGGCCGGTGGGCGAACCGGGCGGCGGCGGGGGCGGGGTGACCGTGCCGCCGCCGGTGATCGCCTTGAAGGTATTGGTGAACTGGTAGGCGTTCTGCGCGGTGCCGCTGCAGTTGTCGGGGGCGCCGGAGAAGCCGCCGGAGCAGGCCTGGTCCCGGCCCAGCGCCCAGAAGGACAGCTCCTGGATGCCGTTGGCGGCGGCGAAGCCCTCCAGGGTGGACGCGTTGGCGGTGCTGAACACCTCGACCGTGGAGTCGTTGACCCCGATCATCGGGGTGTTGCCCTCCATGGCCCACAGCTGGGCGGAGGTCTTGCCGGTCCAGATCTGGCCGAGCTGGGTGTGCAGGGCGGTGGCCGCGTTGGTGGCGGCGGTGCCCATGTTCTGGGCGCTGCCGTAGTCCATGGTCATGATGTTGACCAGGTTGACGTTGAGGTTGTGGCTCTTGGCGTTGTTGAGCAGGCTCAGCGAGTCCGACAGCAGGCCGGTCGGCAGCACCGGCAGGGTGTAGTCCACGGTCAGCGTCTTGCCCGCGGCGGCGTACTGGGCCTGGAGGTTGGCCAGCGCCTGGTTGCGGCGGTCGTTGGCCGCGGTGTCGTCCAGCGGGGCGCCCTCGACGTCCAGGTCGATCCTGGACAGGTTGAGGGTGTCGATGACCGTCTTGTAGGCGGCCTGGAGCGAGGAGACCGAGGAGCAGGCCTGAGCCAGCTCGGTGCCGGAGGCGCCGCCGAAGGAAGCGATGACGTCGCCGCCGTTGGCGCGCAGGCTGTTGATGGCGCTGGTCCAACCCGGGTCGCTGAGCGAGACGTTGCCGTCGATCAGGCCGTTGCAGCCGCCGTTGCTGATGATGAAGGCCAGCGTGTAGTACTTGTTGCCGGTCGCGTTGTAGGCATTGGTCAGCGCGGAGGGGGAGTTCCAGGTCTCGACGTAGGGCGCGGCGTAGTGGGCCGGGAAGCCGGGGCCCGGGTTGGCCGCGGCGTGGGCGGCGGTGCCGCCGCCGAGCAGGGTGGCCGCCGCGGCGAGGGGGACGGCTACTGCGGTGGCGACGGTGCGGGCGCGGGACAGCCTGGTTCTGGGCATGCTTGACCGAGGCATGGCGGTGTCCTCCTGGGGACGGTGGGGATGCGTCCGGATACGCGGACGGGGCGGGGAGACATGGGGGGTCCCATCCCGGTCGGCGCACAAGAAACGAACAGGGGAAGCCGGGGGAGAGCGCTCTCGCTCCCCTTTGTTCAAGTCTTGATTGAACTCATCTCGCATGCCCCCGTCAATGGCCTGGTCCACAATTGGTGCAGACCATTTAGAGCCAACTGCTGATGGGAGGGCTCCCATTGGCGCCGGGTCAGAAGCCGGTGAGTCCGACCACGAGCGTGCGGGCCAGGGAGGCGGCGAAGCTGTCCAGCGGCTCCGGGGCGTCCTCCAGGAACGGTGCCAGCAGGGCGCGTTGGAAGCAGGCGCCGAGCAGCAGCGCGGCGGCGGCGTCCGGGTCGGTGTCGCGGCGGATCCGGCCCGCGGCGCGTTCGGCGCTCAGGTAGCGGGCCAGCGCGTGCAGCGGGTGGTGCGGTCCCGCGCCCAGCCGGTGCAGCTCGCCGACATGACGCCGCATCAGCGCGGGGTCGGCAAAGAGCGAGGCGGCGATGGGTGCGCTGGCCTCGTAGAAGAGGGTTGCAGTCCTGGCGATGGCGGCGAGGCACTGCTCGGTGCTGAGGCCGTCCGGGTTCTCGATCAGCTCCGCCATGGTGGGGCCGAGCGGGGGGAGGCGCTCGCGCAGCACGGCGACGAACAGCTCCTCCTTGCCGGAGAAGTGCTTGTAGAGGGCAGCCTCCGAGCAGTCGGCGGCGCGGGCGATCTCCTTGGTGGTGGCCCGGACCAGGCCGATGGTGCGCATCAGCCGCCACCCGGCGTCGAGGATGCGCTCCCGGGCCGGGGCGGAGGGGTCGGTGCCCGGAGTGGGAGCCGGGTCGGCGGCGGAGACAGAACCCCGGCAGGCGGCCGAGGCCGAACCCCGGTCGGGGACGGGATCGGAAGCGGGGCCGGGACGGGAACCGGGGCCGGGAACGGGGCCGGTGGCGGAGGCGCTGGGCGGCACGGGGGTCCGATCTCCTGGGGCGGATTGGGCTTGACGCCAGGGTAAGTGAATACTCACTCTAGGGGGGTGAGTGAATACTCACCAACCAGAGTTCGGCTAGGAGAGTCCTATGAAACTCACCGTCCTCGGTGCGACCGGCGGCATCGGTCGCCAGATCGTCCAGCAGGCCCTGGATGCGGACCACGACGTCACCGCCGTGGTGCGGGAGAAGTCCAGGCTCGCCCTGGACCACCCCGCGCTGCGGGTGGTCGCCGCGGACCCCACCGACGCCTGGGCCCTGGTCCCCTTCGTCACCGGCCGCGACGCCGTCCTCTCCGGCCTCGGGCCGCGCGGACGCAAGCTGGTCGGCATCGCCTCCGCCGGGACGGCCGCCGCGTTGCAGGCGATGGCCGCCGCGGAGGTCCACCGGGTGATCGTGGTCAGCGCGGCGCCGCTGGCCCCGATCCCTGACGGAGAGTCATTCTTCCTGCGCCGCATCGGAACCCCGATGATCCGCGCGGTCCTGCGGGACTCCTACGCGGACCTCGCCGAGATGGAGGCGCTGCTGCGCGACAGCGGCGCCGAGTGGACCTCGGTCCGCCCGCCGAGGCTCACCGACAAGCCGCTGACCGGCGGGTACCGCCGAGTGATCGGCGGGGCCGTCCCCCGGGGCATGTCCATCTCCCGGGCGGACGTCGCGCACGCGATGCTGTCGATGGTCGACGACCAAGCCGCCTTCCGACAGGCGGTGGGGGTGGCGTACTGAGAGAGGCCCGGCTCAGCCCAACTCGCTGAGCACGCCGTCCCGTTCCTGGTAGCGGCTGCCCGACTGCGGGCACTCCCACACGCCCGGCTCGTCGGTGCGTTCCACCAGGCGGACGCCGACCCGGCCGACCCAGCCGATTCTGCGTGCGGGCACCCCGGCCACCAGGGCGAAGTCGGGGACGTCCCGGGTCACCACCGAGCCCGCGGCGACCAGCGACCAGCGGCCCACGTGCACCGGGGCGACGCAGACCGAGCGGGCGCCCACCGAGGCGCCCTCGGCGACGGTCACCGCGACCGCCTCCCAGTCGCCGCCGCGCTTCTGCTTGCCGTCCGGGTCCACCGAGCGCGGATTGTGGTCGTTGGTGAGCACCACCGCGGGGCCGATGAAGACGCCGTCCGCCAGCTCGGCCGGCTCGTAGACCAGGGCGTGGTTCTGGATCTTGACGTCCGAGCCGATCCTGACCCCGGGGCCGACGTAGGCGCCGCGGCCGACCACGCACCGCTCGCCGAGGCTCGCGTTCTCGCGGATCTGTGCGAGATCCCAGATGCTGCTCCCGGCTCCGATCCCTGCGGTCGGGTCGACCTGGGCGGAGGGCTGGACCTTGAAGTTCACGCGCTGTTCCCTTTCGGAGCGGTTTGCCGTCCGGCGATCGTAAGAGGAAGCGGCTGGGTGGCTCCCAGGAAAACCCCAGGGTAATGGCCTGGTAATATGCGGACGGCCTTCGCCCCCCAGTAGTTCTTACCCTTGCCGGGACGGTGATCGGCGCGGTCCCGGGTGCGCCGGTCCCGCAGGTCGCATGAAATACCTTGTGAGCTGCGCAGGGGTCTCGCGCGCGGCAAAACCCCGCCGACACGTGCCGGTGGGGCGATGGCGTACAAGGGGTGGCCATGCGCCATTTACCATCTATATGTCCTTTTCATAACTAGCTGCATCGTTGGTGTCAACAAGGAGGACGTCCATGCCGGGTGACAACGAGATGATCCCGACCGCCAGACCGGTCATCGGCGAGGACGAGATCGAGGCGGCCGTGCGCGTGCTGCGGAGCGGCCTGGTGGTCCAGGGCCCGGAAGTCGCCGCGTTCGAGGAGGAGTTCTCCCGGCTGGTCGACGGACGCCACTGCGTCGCGGTCAACTCCGGCACCTCCGCGCTCCACCTCACGCTGCTGGCCCTCGGGATCGGGCCCGGCGACGAGGTGATCGTCCCCTCCTTCACCTTCGCCGCCTCGGCGAACGCGGTCCGCCTGGTCGGGGCCGACGTGGTCTTCGTCGACATCGAGCCGGACAGCTTCTGCCTGGACCCGGCCGCGGTCGAGGCCGCGATCACCCCGCGCACCGCCGCGATCATGCCGGTCCACCTGTACGGGCACCCGGCCGCGATGGACCGGATCATGGACATCGCCGGACGCAACGGCCTCGCCGTGGTCGAGGACGCCTGCCAGGCCCACGCCGCCGCGCTGAACGGCACCCCGGTCGGCGCCATCGGCACGGCCGGCACCTTCAGCTTCTACCCGACCAAGAACATGCACGCCCTGGAGGGCGGCATGATCAGCACCGCCGACGCCCAGGTCGCCCGCACCCTGCGGCTGCTGCGCAACCAGGGCATGGAGCAGCGCTACGCCAACGAGATCGTCGGCGCCAACGTCCGGATGACCGACGTCGCCGCTGCGATCGGCCGGGTCCAGCTCGCGAAGCTGGACACCTGGACCGAGCAGCGCCGCGCCAACGCCGCCTACCTGGACGGGCAGATCACCGGTGCCGTGGTCCCGCCGGTCGCCGACGGCGCCCGGCACGTCTACCACCAGTACACGGTCCGGGTGCGCGGTGACCGCGACGCGGCGATGCGCGCGCTCACCGCGGCCGGCGTCGGCAGCGCGGTCTACTACCCCACCCCGGTCCACCGGTTGAAGCCGTACTGGGAGCCGGACCAGAAGGCCGGCCGCAGCTGGGACCTGCCGGAGACCGAGCGCGCCGCGGCCGAGGTCGTCTCGCTGCCGGTGCATCCCTCGCTCACCCAGGAGGACCTGGCCCGCGTCGCCGCGGCCGTGAACGCGCTGGGTGGGGACCAGTGAGCGCCCAGGGCCTGCGAGCCGGACTGATCGGTCTGGGCTCCATGGGCCGCCACCACGCCCGGGTGCTGTCCGGCCTGGAAGGCGTCGAACTGGTCGCCGTGGTCGACCCGATGGGCGACAAGCACGGTGCCGCGCAAGGCGCTCCGGTGCTGTCCACGGTCGAGGAGCTGATCGACCTCGGCATCGACTACGCCGTGGTGGCCTGCCCCACCGCGCTGCACGAGGAGGTCGGCCTGGCGCTGGCCGGGGCCGGTGTCTGCGCGCTGATCGAGAAGCCGGTCGCGGACACCGTCGACGGGGCCCGGCGCCTGGTCGAGGCGTTCGAGTCGGGCGGCCTGGTGGCCGGGGTCGGCCACATCGAGCGCTTCAACCCGGCGCTGCAGAGCCTGCGGGTGCGGCTGGAGGCAGGGGAGTTGGGCGAGGTGTTCCAGGTGGTGACCCGCCGCCAGGGCCCGTTCCCGCACCGCATCGCCGACGTGGGCGTGGTCAAGGACCTGGCCACCCACGACATCGACCTCACCGCCTGGGTGACCGGCCGCGACTACACCTCGATCGCGGCCCGCACCGTCTCCAAGAGCGGTCGCCCGCACGAGGACATGGTCGCCGCGGTGGGCCAGCTGGCCGACGGCACCATGGTCAACCACCTGGTGAACTGGCTGAGCCCGCTCAAGGAGCGGTTCACCTCGGTCACCGGGGAGCGCGGTTGCTTCATCGCCGACACCCTCACCGCCGACCTGACCTTCCACTCCAACTCCGCCGTGGCCACCGAATGGGAGGCGCTGCGTGCCTTCCGCGGCGTCTCCGAGGGTGACATGATCCGCTACGCCATACCGAAGCGGGAGCCGCTGCAGGTGGAGCACGAGAACTTCCGCGACGCGGTGCTCGGTGTCTCCTCCAACATCTCCACCCTCCGGCAGGGCCTGCGTACTGTCGAGGTCGCCGCCGCTGTCCTCGAATCGGCCGAGCACGGGAGAACCGTCCGGCTGCCCGGTCCGGTCCAGGGAGAGCGGGATGACCAGTCCTGACGTCACCGTCGTCGTAGCGGTCTACAACACCATGCCCTATCTGACCGAGTGTCTGAACTCGCTGGTCGGGCAGAGCATCGGGCTGTCCCGGCTGGAGATCGTGGCGGTCGACGACGGGTCGACCGACGACAGCGGCACCGAACTGGACCGGTTCGCGGAGAAGTACCCGGACACGGTCAGGGTGCTGCACCAGGCCAACTCCGGCGGCCCGGCCGCGCCGAGCAACCGGGCCCTGGACCTGGCCGCCGGGCGCTATGTGTACTTCGTCGGCTCCGACGACTTCCTCGGCGAGGAGGCGCTGGAGCGGATGGTGGCCTGCGCCGACGAGAACGCCTCGGACGTCGTGGTCGGCCGGATGGTCGGCACCAACGGCCGCCACGTCCACCAGGCGCTCTACCGGGAGAACGACCCGGACGTCGACCTCTACGACTCGGCGCTGCCGTTCACGCTGGCCAACACCAAGCTGTTCCGCCGCTCCCTGGTCGAGGAGCACGGGCTGCGCTTCCCCGAGGACCTGCCGGTCGGCAGCGACCAGCCGTTCACCGTCGAGGCCTGCGTGCGGGCCCGGCGGATATCGGTGATCGCCG
Source organism: Streptacidiphilus cavernicola (assembly GCF_042510955.1). Taxonomy (NCBI): domain Bacteria; kingdom Bacillati; phylum Actinomycetota; class Actinomycetes; order Kitasatosporales; family Streptomycetaceae; genus Streptacidiphilus; species Streptacidiphilus cavernicola. Next base: position 390,967 of record NZ_JBHFAB010000004.1, on the reverse strand, counting down.
ACTACACCTGCTACTACGCGGTCAAGCGCGGCGACGCCAGCAACATCACCTACCGGGCCGACCACCTGTCCCGGCTGCGCTGCACCGCCGCGATCATGAAGCATGCGGCCGGGCTGATCGAGGCCGGGCCCAAGCGCGACGCGGTGCTCAGACGGCACTTCATCTGGGAGCTGGCCAAACTGGTCCAGGACGACTTCCCGAGCCTGGACGCCGCGGTGCAGCGGGAGATCTGCGCCGGGATCGGGCAGTTGGCGGACGCCTACTTCACCGAGGGCGTCGCCGACTCGATGGACGTCAAGCGCCGGATCCGGATCGCGCTGGCCGGGAGCGGCGCCGTGGACGAACTGGTCCTGGCGATAAGGTCCGAGGCCGAGCACGGCGCGCCGCCGTTCCACCTGGAGGACGGCCGGGCCTTCGCCCGCTACCCGGGGTTCCGGGACGAGCGGCTCGGCGTGCCCGACCGGCGCTACGAGCTGGTGGGCGAGTTCGTGCCGGGCCGACTGGCCGCCCGGACCGAACTGCTGTCGGTCGCCTGGAGCGGCCGCGGCCGGAGCGCGGCGCTCGCCCTCACCGTCCGGGTGGGGGTGACCGGGGACACCTCCGCGGCCGTCCTCGGCACCGTCTCCGGCTCGATGCCGGTCGGTGCCGACAAGGCCGGCGCGCGCCGGCTGCCGGCCGGCCACGAGGGCGCCCCGCCGCCGGCGGCGCAGACCAGCTCGACCGATCCGGACGGCCAGGGCACGGTGCTGCGGGCCGAACTGCCGCTGCGCCGCCGCTCCGGGACGCTGGCGGCTCGGGCCTACCTGGAGCTGGCGGGCACGACCTACGAGATCCCGCTGCGTACCGGCGACGTCCCGCTGCCGGGGCCGCGGCGCTGGTACACCGGCCGCTACCGGGTCACCCCGACCACGAATCCCAAGGGCCGGCTGGTGGTCACCTCGGTGCCGCTGTCGTCCGTCCTGCGCAGTCGTTTGAAGAGGAAAGCATCCTGATGAATATCTGCGTCGTCGCGCTCGGCAAGATCGGCCTCCCCCTGGCGGTGCAGTTCGCCGCCAAGGGTCACCGGGTGTTCGGCGCCGACGTCAACGAGACGGTCGTGGAGCAGGTCAACGCCGGGGTGGAGCCGTTCCCCGGCGAGGCGGGGCTCGACCGGCGGCTCAAGGCCGCGGTGGACGCCGGGCTGTTGACCGCGACCACCGACACCACCGCCGCGGTGGCCCGGGCGGACGCGGTGGTGATCGTGGTCCCGCTGTTCGTGGACGCCGAGGGCGTCCCGGACTTCGGCTGGATGGACGCCGCCACCAAGGCCGTCGCCGCCGGGTTGAGGCCGGGCACCCTGGTCTCCTACGAGACCACGCTGCCGGTGGGGACCACCCGTGGGCGCTGGGCGCCGCAACTGGCCGAGGGCTCGGGCCTGGTCGCCGGACGCGACTTCCATGTGGTGTTCTCCCCGGAGCGGGTGCTGACCGGGCGGATCTTCGAGGACCTGCGGCGCTACCCCAAGCTGGTCGGCGGCATCGACGAGGCGTCCGCGGCGCACGGGGTGGAGTTCTACCGGCAGGTGCTGGACTTCGACGAGCGGGCCGACCTGCCGCGGCCGAACGGGGTCTGGGACCTCGGCTCGGCCGAGGCGTCCGAGCTGGCCAAGCTCGCCGAGACCACCTACCGCGACGTCAACATCGGCCTGGCGAACCAGTTCGCCCGGTTCGCCGACCGGGCCGGGATCGACGTCAAGAAGGTCATCGAAGCCTGCAACACCCAGCCGTACAGCCACATCCACCAGCCCGGCATCGCGGTGGGCGGCCACTGCATCCCGATCTACCCGCGGATGTACCTGTGGAACGACCCGGCGGCGACCGTGGTCAGGTCCGCCCGCGAGGCCAATGCCGCGATGCCGCAGTACGCGGTGGACCTGCTGGCCGCCGCCTACGGCGACCTGGACGGCGTGGGCGTGCTGGTGCTCGGCGCGGCGTACCGCGGCGGCGTCAAGGAGACCGCGTTCTCCGGCGTCTATCCGACGGTGGAGGCGCTCCGGGCCCGCGGTGCGGTCCCGTACGTCTCCGACCCGATGTACACCGCGGCGGAGCTGACCGCGCACGGGCTGCCGCCGCACGCCGGCGAGCGGGTCACCGCCGCCGTGCTGCAGACCGACCACGCCGAGTACCGCGAGCTGGCGCCGGCCGACCTGCCGGACGTCACGGTCCTGGTGGACGGCCGCCGCACCACCGACCCGGCCCGCTGGCAGGGCGTCCGACGGATCGTCATCGGCGGATGACACCGCCGCCGGAAGCACGGAGCAGGGACATGACGGGGGAGGGGCCTGTGGACGGGACGACGGCCAGGGAGGCCGCGGTCGTCACGCCGTGGTATCCGACCCGCGAACTGCCCTTCCGGGGGTCGTTCGTCCAAGCGATGGTCGAGGCCACGGCTCCCGGCTGCGACGGCATGACGGTCTACCACTGCGACCCCTGGGTCGCGCCGATGGCGCCCGGTGAGGCGGAGCGGGTCGAGGCGGCCAACGCCAGGCTGCTGCCCCGTGCGGCGCGGCCGGTTCCGACCGCGGGCGGCGCGCGACTGGTGCAGTTCCCGGTGACCACCCCGCGGAGCGAGGGCTACGGCGACCAGGCGCTGAACCACGAGCGCCAGTTGCGGAACCTCCTCGGCGGCAGGCCGGTCCCGGCGCCGGTGGTGCACGCCCATGTCGGGCTCCCCTCGGGGTGGGCCGCACTCAGGAACGCGGCCCCCGGCGCCCGGGTGTTCGTCACCGAGCACGCCTCCTACCTGGACCTGGTGCTCGCGGACCCGGTCGCGCGCGACCTCTACGACCAACTGCTGCACCAGGTCACCGGATTCCTCGCAGTGGGGGACAAAGTGGTGGAGGTGTTGGGCAAGGAGTTCCCGCACCACGCCGGGAAGATCGGGCGGATCCCCAATCCGATCTCCTTCGACACCCCGCGCCCGGCCCCGGTGACCCTGCTGCACAAGTGGCTGTACCTCGGCAGCCTGGTCGAGTCGAAGGGCGTCGACCTGCTGGTCGAGGCGTTCGCCCAGTGCCGCGCCGACGAGCCCGGACTCACCCTCACCCTGGTGGGCGACGGTGTGCTGCGCGGGCCGCTGACCCGGCGGGTGGCCGAACTCGGCCTGGAGCAGGCGGTGGAGTTCACCGGATCCCTGCCGCACGAGCAAGCGCTCGAGCTGATGCGCGGCCATGACCTGCTGGTGCATGTGAGCCGCTACGAGACCTTCGGGATGACCGTCGTCGAGGGCCTCGCCGCCGGGCTTCCGGTGCTGGTCACCCGCTGCGGCGGCCCCGAGCGGACGCTGGCCGGCATCGAGGACGCGGCCGGCCAGCTGATCGAGGTGGAGGACACCGCCGAGTCGGTCGCCGACGGCTACCGCAGGCTCCGGGACCGCTTCTCCGCGGGCGGTCTCGACCTCGAACGAGCCCGGAAGGTCCTCGCCGAGAGCTACGGCTTCGACGCCGTCGCCCAGGCGCACTACCGTCTCTGGTTCCCCGAATCCCCGTGATGGAGTGACATGCAGGTCCTGTTCCTGGCACTGGGCGCCTCCCGCAGGCGCGCCGTTCTGGAGGAGTCGGCCGCCGTGGCGGCATCCGGCGGCCGAGCCGTCGTCCTGGTCGGACAGCGCAAGCCGTGGAGCGCCCAGGAGTTCGCCCCCGGCGTCGAGGTGCTGACCGCCGACGAGCTGGAGGGCCGCCACCTGCCGCGCAGATGGGAGCGCCGAGTGCTGCACCGGGCGCCCCGGTCGCTGGCGAAGGCGCTCGGCCGTGCCACCGGGCAGCGGCGGCGGTTCGACCGGGTGCTGGCGTCGTACGAACGCGGGGTGGCCGGCCGGCTGCACCGGCGCGTGTTCCTGCCGTTCCACCGACGGGTGTGGCCCGATGCCGCGGCGGCCATGGCCAAGAACTGCTTCAGCGGTCCGGACGGCCCGGACCTGCTGGTGGTCGCCGACGCCCTGTCGGTGACCCACGCCCTGCGGCTGCTGGACGGCTGGGAGAAGGCCGGCGCGGCCGTACCCGGGGTCTCCTACAGCATCGACACCGCCGACACCCCGCCGTCCGCCGCCGCCCGCTGACGCCAACCACCGAGGATCACTGATGAAGAACCGCAGCGAACGACGCCCGCGGGTGCTCTACCTGGCCTTCTACTTCCCGCCGTCCCGGGCGAGCGGGGTCTACCGGGCCAGGGCCACCGCCAACCACCTGGCCGGGCAGGGCTGGGACGTCACCGTCTGCGCGGCACCGCTGGACTTTCTGCACCACGTCGTCGGCTCGGTGGACGAGAGCCTGGTGGAGACGGTCGACCCGAGGATCAGGGTGGAGCGGCCGCGGCTCAACACCTACTCGTGGCAGGAGGACCTGCGGGACTTCAGCCCGCTGCGCCGGAGGTTCCCGTTCCTCGCCAGGAGCCTGTACCGCTTCGGGCAGGGCCGGGTCTTCCCCGAGCGCTACCTCTCCTGGGCCAGGTCCACCGTCCGCCGGGCCCTGCGGATGCACGCCAGGAAGCGCTTCGACGTGGTGGTGGCGACCGGGAACCCGTTCGCCTCCTTCGCGGCCGCCTGGGTCTTCCACAAGCTCACCGGCGTCCCCTTCGTGATGGACTACCGGGACTCGTGGACGCTGGACATCTTCCACGACGTCCCGCTCTTCCCGGACGGTCACATCGCCTGGGCCTGGGAGCGGCGCACCCTGGCCGACGCGTCCGCCTCGGTGTTCGTGAACAACGCGCTGCGAGCCTGGCACGCCGAGCACTACCCCGACGTGGCCGACCGGATGATGGTGGTCCCCAACGGCTGGGACGCCGACGTGCTGCTGGACGCGCGGGCTCAGGCGGTCGCGGACCGCGAGGCGCTGGAGCAGGGTGAGCGGCCGCTGCGCTTCGCCTACCTGGGCACCCTCACCGTGAAGCAGCCGGTGGAGGAGATGGCCGAGGCGTTCCGGATCGCCCGGTCGCACCCCGACCTGGCCGACGCCGAGTTGCAGTTGCACGGACACCTGGGCTTCTTCAAGAACAGCCCGCGGGTGCTGCTCGAACGCCTGGGTCTGGACGGCGCGGACACCGAGGCGGCGGTGCGGGAGACCGGTCTGCGCTACTGCGGTCCGGTCGCCAAGACCGATGTGGCCAGGGTCTACGAGGACGCCGACGTCCTGGTGTTCGTGGCGGGCGGCGGTCGCTATGTGACCTCCGGCAAGATCTTCGAGTACATGGCCTCCGGGCACCCCATCGTCTCCGTGCACGCCGAGGGCATCGCCGCGGAGGAGGTGCTGGAGGGCTACCCGCTCTGGTTCAACGCCGAGGGCCTGGACGTGGAGGCCCTGGCCGCCTCGATGATCGCCGCGGGCAAGGCGGCCCGTGACCTCACCCGGGAGCAGCGCGCGGAGGCCCGTCGGCACGCGGACGAGTACGCGCGCGACGCGGTGCTGGTCCCGTTCGAGCAGCGGCTCCGCGAGATCGCCGGCCGCCCACGGGTCGGCGCCGCGGAGGAGTAGCCTGCCCGGCCCGTGCCACCGGGCCCCCGTGCCGGATCACCGGTGCGGGGCCCGGTGGCACGGGTGCCTCCGACGCGGCGTCAGCCGGTCTTCCCGGTGTAGACGTCGCTCCGCAGGCGCTTGGTGACGGTCAGGTGGGGGTACTTCTTGGCCCAGGCCCAGCCGGTCGCCACGCTGTTGTTGTCGGCGACGAACACATGGTCGGTCGCCGACAGGTCGATCCCCGGAAGCGCCCCGCGACGGGCGAGCCGGGCCAGCATGAGCGGCCTGGCCTGCGTGTAGACCGGCTGGAACAGGTGATCGTGGAAGCCGTCCGCCGCCTTGGTGTGCGCGCGGGACACCCGGGTCATCGCGTATTCGGGGGAGAGGCTCCCCTGCCGGGCGGCCACCCGGCGTGCCTTGCCGATGATCCGGCGCGGCGCGCTGTAGACGACGAACCGCTCGGCCCGGGGGACGAGTTGCCCCTTGTCGGCCTTCTCGATGGTCACGAAGGCGGTTCGGGGGTCGAGACCCGCCTTGTCCCAGAGCGACCTGCTCCTGGCCGTGACCACGGTGACCTGCACGCCGCGTTGGACCAGCTCGTTGGCGAACTGTGCGGTGCGTTCGGGAGCCGGTGGCGTCAGCGCGAGCACGACCGCGCGTCCGACCGGCTCGCTCGTGGTCGTGGTCGCCTTCGGTGCCGGTTCGGCGGCAGAGGCGGTGGCGGGGAGAGAGTCGGGGACCGCGGCGGTGACGGGGCCCAGGTAGGCGTCCATCAGCTGTTCGGCCACGGCGTCCCGCCCGAAGCGGGCCTCCAGCGACGCCCGTGCCGCGGCCAGGTCCAACTGGTCCACAGCGCCCCGGAGTCTCCAGTAAGCGTCCACGATGACCTGGGGGTCCTCGCTGACGTCCATCAGCGCACCGGCGGTGGATCCGATTCCGGCCAGTGTCTCCACCGGTCCGGCGCTGCGGGCCACCAGGACTGGGAGTCCGGCGGCGACGGCCTCGACGACCGTCATACCGAAGGTCTCGCCCCTGCTCGCGTGCACCAGCAGGTCGTACTGGTGCATCAGTTCGTTGACGTCCTCGTGGGAGACCGACGGCAGGATCTCGAGCCGGGCGCCTACCCCCAGCTCCGCTGCCCTGGCCAGCAGCGACGCCTTCAACGGGCCGCTGCCGACCAGGGTCAGTCGGGCGCGGGGCTCTGTCGCCGCCACCCGGCCGAACGCCTCGACCAGTTCGCGGACGCCCTTGTCCTCGACCAGTCGGCCGAGGTAGAGCCAGCGCAGCAGCTCAGGAGAGCGCGCGGGTCCCGGCGTGAACAGGTCGAAGTCAATGACATTCGGCACCACCCGGAGCTTATCCGCGTACTCCGGGAACTCCTGGGCGACCTGGTCGCGCAGTGATCCGCTGACGCAGAGGAACGCGTCGGCCCGCGCCAGCACCCTGCGGTAGAGCTCGCGTCCGCCCGCCTGCTCGAAGACCTTGGCGAGGAAGCTGGAGTGCTCGGTGACCACGATCCGGGCGTCGGGCCGGGCCAGGTTCATCGCCAGCACGCCGCCGTAGACGCCGGTGTGGGCGTGCACCACCGGGGCCTCGATCCGGCCGGTGGGGAGGGCCTTGGCCAGCGCGTGCGTCTGGGCGGCCACCCAGGGCTTGTAGTGCTTGCGGTGCATCAGCGGGACCGGGACGCGGGTCAGTTCGCCTTCCGGGGTGTCCAGCACCGGCACCAGTTCCGGCCGGGCCCGCAGCCGTTCCGCGGCGATCATGATGGTGGTGTTGGTCTTCGGGTCGACCTTCCCGGACCAGTCCTCGGTGTGGTAGGTCGCGACCTTGCCGAACCGGTCGGCGACGGCGGCCGTGGACGCCTTCACGAAGGCTCCGGCCAGCGGGTTGTTCGGCGAGGGGTACCAGGGGGTCAGCACGGCCAGGTCGGCAGGGGCGGCGGTGCGGCCACCGGTCTCGTGGCGCTCCAGGCGGAGTTCGAGGCCGGGCTTGCGCCGCTGGGCGTTCCAGGCCGCCGGCAGCGCCTGGGCGTCACCGGCGATCAGCACCTCGGCCGCCGCGAGCGGACCGGAGCGGCGGCCGAGCAGCCTCTCCGCCGCCTTCCCGACCGAGCCGTTCCGGTCGGGTTCGAGCCGGACCACCTCGACGCCGTCCAGGGCGCCGAGCGCGGTGGCCGGACCGTCCCAGGCCGGGGTCCCGGGCGCGACCAGCACGACGGAGTCACCCGCCGCGGCCAGCGCCGTCACCTGCTCGGTGGCGGCAGCCACGCGGTAGGCGCCGAGCGCGAGATAGAGCACATGGCGGTTCATCCGTTGGTCATCCACTCTTCCATGATCCGGACGGCGTTCCGTGCGGCCCTGCCGTCGCCGTAGGGGGTTCCGGGGTCCGTGGTCGGGACCGGCCGGGTCACTGTCGCCGCCCAGGCGTCGGCCGGCAGCAGCTGCGGATCGGCCACCAGGGTGTTCCAGCCTGTCCGGACCGTCTCCACCCACTCCGTCTCCGGGCGGACCGTGGTGCAGATGCGCTCCAGCAGGAACGCCTCCTTCTGCAGGCCGCCGGAGTCGGTGACGACGCCCTGCGAGGCCAGCACCGCGGCGACCAGGCCCGCGTACGGCAGCGGCCGGCCGACATGCAGCGACCCCTGGGTGAGCGGGATGGCGTGCTCCGCGGCGCGGGCGACCAGGCGGGGATGGGCCAGCAGCGCCACCGGCAGCGGCAGCGAGGCCAGCGACCGCACCAGGGCGGCCAGCCGGGCCGGGTCGTCGGTGTTGTCCGGACGGTGCAGGGTGGCCAGCAGGAACGGCTGGTCGGGGTCGATGCCCTCGGGCAGTTCGGGCCGCGGGTGCTCCCCGGCGCGGACCGCGTCGCGGATCCGCAGGCAGATGTCGACCATCACGTCGCCCGCCAGCACCGCGCGGTCCTTGAGGCCCTCGTCGGCGAGGTGGCGCATGGCCTCCTCGGTGGGGGCCAGCAGCAGGTCGGCGCAGTGGTCGGTGAGGACCCGGTTGTGCTCCTCCGGCATCCGCCGGTTGAAGGAGCGCAGCCCCGCCTCCAGGTGGGCCACCGGGAGGTGCTGCTTCACCGCCGAGAGGGCGCCGGCGATGGTGGAGTTGGTGTCCCCGTAGACCAGCACCCAGTCCGGCTGCTCCCGCTCCAGCACCGGGTCCAGGGCGGTCAGCACCGATCCGGTCTGCGCGCCGTGGCTGCCCGAGCCGACGCCGAGGTGGACGTCCGGGTCCGGGATGCCGAGGCCGGAGAAGAACACGTCGGAGAGGTCGGCGTCGTAGTGCTGTCCGGTGTGCACGATCAGGTGTTCGTGGCCTGTCCCGGCGAACGCGGCCGCGACGGCTGCGAGCTTCACCAGTTGCGGTCGTGCGCCGACGATGCTGATGACCTTCACTCAGTACTCTTCTTCCGGGCCGCCCCGTCGCGCACCGAGCCGGAGCGGCCCGGTGTCCTTCGGGAGATGTCTGCGCCCATCGTAGACAGCGGTGGCAGTTGTCGGGCCCAGGGCCCCGGGTCGGCGCCGCCGCGAGGTTCTACCAGCGGCTCCCTATCTGGCTGCGGGTGCCGAACGCGGTACCCGTGCCGTGGTAGACCCACAGTCGCCCGTAGTAGTCGCGTGCGATCTCGTCCGGGTGACCGTCACCGTCCCAGTCGGTGCTGCCGGCGAAGGTGAGGTTGCCCCAGTCGGTGCCGATCTGGATGCGGGCGCTGAAGCCGGTTCCGCCGTTGCCGGGGTAGACCCACAGCGTGTTGTTGGCGTCGAGGGCGACGATGTCGGGGTGTCCGTCGCCGTTCCAGTCGGTGACTCCGGCGAAGGTCAGCGTGTTCCAGCCGTTGCCGATCTGGAAATGGGGACCGAAGCCGGTTCCGCCGTTGCCGGGGTAGACCCAGAGCCCTCCGTTGGCGTCGCGGACGATGACGTCGGGGTGTCCGTCGCCGTTCCAGTCGGTGACTCCGGCGAAGGTCAGCGTGTTCCAGCCGTTGCCGATCTGGAAATGGGGACCGAAGCCGGCACTGCCGTTGCCGGGGTAGACCCACAGCACCCCGGTGGCGTCGCGGACGATGACGTCGGGATGTCCGTCGCCGTTCCAGTCGCCGACGCCCGCGAAGGTGAAGGTCCCCCACCCGTGTCCGATCAGGACGCGCGGGGTGTGCAGGTCGTGGCCCGCGTCACCGGGGTAGAGCCAGAGGAGGCCGATGCTGTCTGCGGCAATGATGTCGGGATGCCCGTCGCCGTTGAAGTCGGCGATCCCGGCGAAGGTGAAGGTGTTCTCCGCGCCGTCGATGCCCTCCAGCCCGTTGGCCGTTCCGGTGGCGACACCGGGGGCACCGAGCGTGGTCGGACCGGTGCACGGAATCAGACTGAACGTCATGCTGGCGGTGGAGATGCCCCACAGTTGCGGGCAGTTGCCCGGGCCGGTGTCCCCGGCGGACTCCAGCATGGCGTAGTCGGTGGTGGCGTACCCGCTGGTGGCGACGACGGTCCTGGTCCCCGGGGAACCGGCGACGACGATGCCGGTGGCGGGGTCGGAGCTGCCGGTGTAGAGGTCGAGTTCGCCGGTGGTGTTGTCGCGTGCCCACAGTGCGGGCAGACCGCCGACCGTTCCCGCATTGACGATCGTCTTATTGGCCCAGCCACTGGTCGAGATCACTTGGAAGGGGCTGTAGTCGCCGGTGGTCGAGCCGGCCGCGTAGTACCCGAGCTCGTCACCCTGGACGGCCCAGAGGTCCGCGCCCACCCCCGTGCTCACATTGGGGTTGATCCAGATCCCGCTCCCAAGGTTCGGGTCGAGGGCTCCCGCAGGGACGATCTGCCGGTCGTTGTCCCAGTCGGCGGGGACTTCCTGGCCGGAACCGTCGACCTGCAGCACCGGCGTGACGCTGTTGGCGTCGGCGGAGGCCGAGAAGCTGCTGCCGTCGCCGGGGTTGCCGCTGCCCGCGTAGATGTCCAGGGCCGGGCCGTTGTGGACCAGCAGGTCCTGGTAGGCCTCTTCATCACCGAGTAGGACGCCGTGGCTGACCTGGGCGCCGTCCCAGTCGTCGGCTGTACCGCCTCCGCCGAAGGTGCCCTGGTTGCCGATCTGGACCGGGGGCTCGAGCTTCTGTCCGGCAGCGCCGTTGTACAGCCACAGGCCAGGGTTGGCCGCGCTGCCGACACCGATCACGTCAGGCGTGCCGTCGTCGTTGAAGTCGTTGTCGAGCGTCGCCGTCGGGTTCGTGTAGTGCGTCCAGAAGTCCTGCTGGGCGGTAGTGGAGACATTGCCGCTCGCGTCGATCGCACGCACGTAGAGCGTGTTCAGACCCATGCCCGGCGGGATCAGGGTGATCGGGGTGGGGGCACTGCCGCCGGCGGCGGTAGTGGTCTGCGTGGGGTTGACGGTGGGCGGCGGAGTGCCCCAGGCGTAGGAGTAGCTCTTGACGTCGGTGGTGCCGGCGGGCGGAGTGAAGGTGAAGTCGTAGGGGCTGTTCGTGGTGCGGTCGGGGTTGGGGGTGGCGGTGGCGTCCTGGTCGGTGACGGGGAACAGCGAGGAGGTGATGGAGGGCGCCGCCGGTGCGTCGGCGTCGACAGTGAAGTAGCAGGTGGTGGTGGCCGAATGGTCGATGCCGTCGTCGGCGTAGACGTTCCAGCTGTACTTGCCCGAGGGCAGGTCACCGATGTTCCACTGCTCGACGCCGCCGCTCCGGACGGACGGGGAACCGGTGGCGGGGGACGCGGCGATCTGGGAGCCGCCGTCGTGCGAGTAGGTGAAGTGGGCGGTCATGGTGCTGCCGGACTCGATGTCGGTCAGCTCGGCCTTGAGCGTGATCGCGGTGCTGCCGATGGTGGGGGCGGTGGCGGACTTGGCGCAGCTGCTGCCGGGAGCGGTGTAGGCACTGGCGACCTTGGGCTTGTTGTTGTACTTGACCACCAGGGTCGGGGTGGTGGAGAAGCGCTTGAGGTAGTCGCGGTCGGCGGACTTCTCGTCGCCGGTCAGGGCGAAGGTGACCACCGCGCCCTTCTTGGCGCCGGTGATCGCGGAGGTGACGGTGAATCCAGTACTCGGCTGGGAGGAACTGGTGGCCGGTCCCACGGACTGGGGGTTCAGTGCCGCTCCGTAACCGGGGCGGGTGTTCCAACTGGTGGTCTTGCCGATGGCGCTGGTGGCCAGGTGGGCGCTGACGGTGGCGCTCAGCGAACCGGACGACGTGTAGGTCTCCAACGTCTTCAGCGTGGCGTCGTTGATGTCGGTGCCGTAGACGGCCGCCGGCAGGGTGAACTGGTAGTAGGTCTCCTCGACGCCGATGCAGCCGGACCAGCCGTTGTAGCCCACACCTTCGCCGTCGGACTCATAGGTGGTGTTGTCGTAGGAGTTCGCCGAGTCGGCGCAGCCCGCCTGGACCTCGGCGAAGCCGGGCCCGTTCTTGCCGGTCCAGAAGCTCCAGGTGGGGTCCACGTACACCGGGTAGTGCGTGGTACTGGCAGTGAGCATCGAGGCGTCCGGTGCCAGACTGACGGTGTGACCGCCCGTCACCCGGGTGGCGATCTTCGCGCGGTGCGCCCCGAAGCCGGGAGTGCGGAAGGTCGAACGGCCGTTGCCGACGACTCCGGCGGTGTTGCCGGTAGGGGGCGTTGAGGTGCTGGAGTCCCACATGGCGGGGGTGGGGGCGTAGAAGACGGGGTCGCCGTGGGCGTCGCTGGCAGTGAGGTTGCCGTGGGCGTCGGCGCTGACACTCAGGCCGGGGCCGGTGGTGGCCAGGTCGAGTTGCCTGAGGGCGGGGTTCGCGGCGGCCTGGGGGGTCTTGACCACCAGCACCTCGCTGACGCCGCCCTGGTCGGTGGCCGTCACCGTGAGGTCGGTGCCGGGCAGGACCTCGTGGTAGGTGGCGGTGTCGCCGGCCAGGGTGGGGACGGGCAGGGCGGTGGGCCACGCGATGGACAGGTGTCGGCCCGAGGCGGTCAGTGTGGCCAGGGCGGTGTCGCCACCGCCGGACAGGACCAGATCGGTGGCGACGGCGGTGGGGCTCAAGGTCCCGTCAGCGTTGCGTCGCAGGGTGGTATCGATCGGCACCCACCGGCCGCCCTGGAAGACCCGGGCGGGCAGGGCGCTGAGGGTGTCGGTGAGACTCCCGTCGGGCTGTGCGGTGACCTGCCGGGTCGCGGTGGTGAGCGCCGTGATCGGCACGGGCTTGCCCGTGGTCCGTGCCTTGAGGGTGGCGGCGGCGGTGGGGGAGCCGTCGTCTCGGGCCGCGGCGGGCGCGGTCTGCGGTGCGGCCTGGGCGGGAACGGCGAGGCCGGCCGCTCCCAGTGCGGTGACCGCGAGGAGCGCGGCGGTCCGCCGTACTCGGCGGGCGGTGGTCGGTCGTGGGTTCACGCCGTTCCTTCCGAAGTCGGAGTCGCTTTCCGGCGCAGGCTAGATCCCACCTGAGACAGCCGGGAGGCCGCCCCGGGATCCACGGGGTCACCTTGTCCGGATATGTTCTGAAACCCCCACCGGGGAAGCCGCAGAGTTTTTGCCAAACATTGGCAATCTTCTTGTCATTGCCCCGAGCTCTCTCGGCTCGCGCAGCGTAATGTCCGCAAATTTCGCTACTTGTGACCATGGTTGGGCAAAATGCTGTCGCCATATGTGGAGAAGAGATGACGTCTGTGTTCGGTATGAGTGTCTTACTCGTAGGCTCTGCCTGTTCATATGATCTTCAGAGGGGCTGTCATGGGCACGTGGGGGAAGGGCCGCTGGGTTCGCGGTTCTGCGGTGATCGCACAGGCGGTGGTGCTGGCGGTGCTGGCGGCCGGGACGTCGGTGCCGGTGTTCGCGGTCCAGGCAGCCGCCGCGCAGCCGCCGCACGTCTCCCAGGTGGCGTCGGTTCCGGTGCAGCGGGTCGCCGGCCACAAGGTCGCGCTGCGTGATGACACCCGTGTCGCCGTGACCAAGGCGGCGGCGGTGACCTGGCCGGCGGCCACCACCGCGACCGCAGCGCTCAACGGACCCGCCGCGCCCACGGACGCCCCGTCCACGGCTGCCGGACGGGTGCGTGCGGGGAAGCTCCCGGTGTGGGTGACCCCGGTTGCCGCCGCTGGCCGTTCCGGAGCCAAGGCGGCGGCCAAGGGAGCGGCGCCCACTCCGACCGCCACGCCGGGCAAGGTCGCGGTGCGGATGCTCGACCACGCCACCGCGCTCAAGTCCGGCGTCAACGGCCTCCTGTTCACCGCTGCCGCGACGGCCGGCGGCGGTGAAGCCGGGATCGCGGTCGACTACGCGGCGTTCAAGGGCGCCTACGGCGGCGACTGGTCGGACCGGTTGCGCCTGGTTCGGCTGCCCGCGTGTGCCCTGACCACGCCGACGGTGGCGGCATGTCAGCGGCAGACGCCGCTGGCGAGTACCAATGACCCGGTGTCCGCCCAGGTCAGCACCCAGGTCACGCTGGCCGCCGCTCCGGCGGCGACCGGTACCGCCGCCCGCTCCGCAGCTGTGGCCGGCTCGGCCGCGGCACCGATGGTGATAGCGCTGACGTCGAGTCCTACGGGCGGCGTCGGGGACTTCTCGGCGACCCCGCTCACCCCGTCCGGATCCTGGACGGCGGGCGGCTCCAGCGGTGACTTCACCTACTCGTATCCCGTCACCATGCCCCCCGCGGCCGGTGGCCTGGTGCCGTCGGTAGCGCTGTCCTACGACTCGCAGTCAGTGGACGGACGCCTGGCCTCCACCCAGAACCAGGCCTCCTGGGTGGGCGACGGCTGGGACTACCAGCCCGGATCGATCACCCGCTCCTACCTCGCCTGCTCGGACGATCCGACCCAGACTGCCCCCGCCGTCGACGACGAGTGCTGGGACGGACAGATCCTCCACGTCGCCTTCGGATCGACCTCCGGTGACATCGTGGCCGACGCCTCCACGCTCACCGGCTGGCGGATGTCCAACGACGACGGCGAGAAGGTCGAACTGCTGACGGATGGCAACAACGGCACCTACGACGGCGACTACTGGAAGATCACCACTACCGACGGCACCCAGTACTTCTTCGGCCTCAACCGGCTGCCCGGCTGGACCACCGGCAAGGCCACGACCAACTCCGCGTGGACCGTGCCCGTCTACGGTGCCCACAAGGGCGACCCCTGCTACAACGCGACGTTCGCCAGCGCCTCGTGCTCCCAGGCCTGGCAGTGGAATCTCGACTACGTCGTGGACCCGCGCGGCAACGCCATGGCGTACTACTACGACACCGAGACGAACTACTACGGCGCGGACAACAAGACCACCGGCGTCCCCTACGTCCGTGCCGGAAACCTGGACCACATCGACTACGGTTTCACCAGCGGAAACGCCTACAGCGCCAGCGCCCCCCAGCGCGTACAGTTCACCGTCGGCGACCGATGCGTGGCGGCCACCTGCGACCCGATCGCGGGCCACACCGCGGACTGGCCGGACGTCCCCTACGACCTGAACTGCGACAGCGGTGCCAGCTGCAGCAACCACACCCCGTCGTTCTGGACCACGAAGCGGCTGGCCAGTATCGCGACTGAGATCTATCAGAGTGGTGCCTACCACGCCGTCGACTCGTACGCGTTGACGCAGACGATGCCCAGCCCCGGAGACGGGACAGCGAAGACGCTGTGGCTGAGTCAGTTGGTCCATACCGGCAGCGACGGGACGACCGGCACGCCGGCGGTGACCTTCGCGGGTGCGCCGATGGCCAACCGCTACAACATCGGTGACGGATACCCGGATCTGGTGCGCTACCGGTTGACGGGGATCACGACGGAGACCGGTGACCAGATCGCGGTGACCTACAGTGACTCGTCCTGTACGCCCGGAGTGGCCCAGTCGGCGAACACCAGCCGGTGCTTTCCGGTGTACTGGGGTCCGCCGGGCCAGGCGACCCCGATCCTGGACTGGTTCAACAAGTACCTGGTCACTTCCGTGACTGACAACGACAGCACGGGTGGTTCGGCTGCACTGGTGACGTCTTACGTGTACCAGGGCAATCCTGGATGGCACTATGACGACAACGAGGTCGTGAAGCCGAAGAACCGGACCTGGGGCCAGTGGCGCGGCTATCCGAGAGTGGAGACTCTGACCGGATCCGCGGCCGACGGTCAGACCCGCACCGACACGCTCTACTTCCAGGGCATGGACGGCGACACCCTGCCCGCAGGCGGAAGCCGCACCGCCGGGGTCACCCTGGATTCGCACGTCACCGTCCCCGGCGCCGCGACCGTCGTCACCGACTCCGACCAACTGGCCGGGCGCACCCGGGAATCCATCACGTACAACGGCGCGACGGGTTCCGCTGTCGCCGCCACGGTCGACGACTACTGGATCAGCGCCGCCACCGCGACCCGCACCCGCAGCGGCCTGCCCGCGCTGACGGCGACCATGGTGCGCCCCTCAGCGACCAGCACCACCACGGCGATCACCTCCGGCGCGGCGACCACCTGGCGCAGCACCCGTTTGGACCAGGGCTACGACCCGGCCACGGGACTGCTCGAGTACAGCGACGACCACGGTGACATCGCGGTGCCCGCCCAGGAGAAGTGCACCAGTGTCACCTACGCCCCGGCCAACACCACCACCAACCTCAGCGGTCTGGTGGCGGAGTCGGAGACCGACCAGGGCCCGTGTGCCACCGGGAACAAGGCGACCACCGACGGCCTGGGCTATCCCACCGCGGTCTCCCGTCCCGACGGGGTCATCTCCGACACCCGCACTTTCTACGACACGGCCCCCACCAGCTGGCCGCCCACCGTTCCGGCGCTCCCGCAGACCCCGCCCACCCGAGGGGAACCCACTCTGCTGGAGAAGGCCAAGGGCTACGCGGGCGGAGCCTTCTCCTACCAGATCACCAACGCGACCTCCTACGACGGCTACGGACGTGCCAACGTCAGCTGGGACGCTTTGGGGAACAAGACCACCAGCACCTTCACCACTGTCGCCGGCCTGACCACCAAGCTCGTCGTCACCAACCCCAAGCAGCAGACGACCACCACCACGATCTCGCCGGACCGCGGCCTGACCACAGCCTCCGTCGATGCGAACGGAGCCGAGACCGACACCACCTACGACGCCCTGGGGCGCACGACTGCGGTCTGGCTGCCCGGCCGCTCCAAGGCCACCCAGAGCGCCAGCGTCACGAGCAGCTACAACGTCTCCGCGAGTGCGCCGAGCACGGTGACCACCAAAGCCCTCACCGACGGCAGCGGCGGTATCTACACCTCGAACGTGCAGCTCTTCGACGCCTTGCTGCGCCCCCGCCAGACGCAGACCCCCACCCCGGCCGGCGGTCGGCTGCTGACCGACACCCTCTACAACTCCCGTGGCCAGGCGTACAAGGTCAACAGCGCCTACTGGGACGGCACCGGCACACCCGGCACCACGCTCTACTCGGCCACCGACAACCTGGTGCCCGATCAGGACCTGATCACCTTCGACGCTCAGGGCCGTGCGGTACTGGACACCCCCAAGCAGTTGAACGTGCCCGTGCCCGGTGAGCAGACACGCACCGTCTACGGTGGTGACCGGACCACGACGATCCCGCCCACCGGCGGCACCACCGTGACCACGGTCACCGATGCCCGCGGCCGGACCGTCGAGACCGACGACTACCTCACCGCCCCCACCGTCAACGGCGACCAGGTCACCGGCGGCACGTCGGCGTCCACCCGCTACACCTACGACGCCGCCGCCGGGCGCGGCCAGTTGACCAAGATCGTCGATCCCACCGGGAACGTCCGGACCAGCAGCTACAACCTCCTCGGCGAGCAGACCGCGCAGAGCGACCCGGACACCGGCCAGACCCAGCTGTCCTACGACGCGGGCGGGCACCTCACGCAGACCGTCAACGCCGACGGCAAGGCCCTCACCTACGCCTACGACGTGCTGGGACGCAAGACCGCCGAGTACGACGGGACCACCACCGCCGCTCCCGAACTCGCCTCCTGGACCTATGACGACCCCGCGGTGGCCGACAGTATCGGACGGCAGACCGCGGCCACGCGCTACGTGACCGCAGGCAATGCCACCGCGACCGCTCCAGCCGGTGCTTACACCCAGGCCGTCACAGGTTTCACGGTCACCGGACAGCCGACCGGAACCAAGGTCACCCTGCCCGCCGCGCTCACCGCGTTCGGTGCGAGCACCTTCACCTACACCGACACCTACACCGCCACCACCGGTCTTCCGCTGGCCACCACCATGCCCAGCGCGGGGACCCTGCCCGCCGAGACCATCACGACCGGCTACAACGCCCTGGACATGCCCAACAGCATCGGCGGGCTTGCCACCTACGCCTCGGGGACGACGTACGATGCGTACTCCCGCGTCTCCAAGGAGTCCCTGGGCCTGCGCCTGAACAGCGCCTCACTGAACTACAGCTACGACCAGCACACCGGGCGCCTGACCGACGTCAACACCCAGCGAGCCACCGCGCCGGCCACCGTCGACGACACCGCCTACACCTACGACCCCGCAGGCAACATCACCCGCACCAGTGACGCGCAGAACAACGGCACGAGCACCGACACCCAGTGCTACACCTACGACGGCCTGGACCGCCTCACCGCTGCCTGGACCACTGCGGATCCCTGCCCGTCGTCCCCCGTCTCCGGGCCGCCGTCGACACCCGACGTGACCGGGCCCAACCCCTACTGGACCAGTTGGACGTTCGACGGGAACGGCAACCGCCTGACCCAGGATCAGCACGCCACAGGCACCCAGACCGGTGACACCACCACCAGCTACGTCTACGGCAAGCCCGGCGCCCCGACCCAGCAGCCCGACACCCTCTCCAGCAGCACCACCACACTGCCCGACGGCACCTTGACCGGTGCCACCTACGGCTACGACGCCGACGGCAACAACATCAGCGCCACCGCCACCCCCGGCACCGACAGCTTGACCTGGAACAGCGAGAACCAGCTCAGCTCACTCAGCAGCACGGGCCAGGACAACCCCACCACCTACCTCTACGACGCCGACGGCAACCAGCTCCTGCGCACCGACCCCGACGGCAGCGAAACCCTCTTCCTGCCCGGCCAGGAACTCACCTACAACCCCAACACCGCCACCCTCGGCGGCACCCGGTACATCACCCTTCCCGACGGCACCACCGTCTCCCGCTACGCGGCCGGTACCGGCTACACCTTCACCGCAGCCAACGACCAGGGCACCGGAGTCCTCAGCCTGAACTCCACTGCCCAGACGCCCACCTTCCGTGCCTTCGACCCTTACGGGAATCCCCGCGGCGCCGCTCCCACCGAGGCCACCTGGCACAGCGACAAGGGCTTCGTCGGCGGCACCCAGGACACGACGACGGGCCTGACCAACCTCGGCGCCCGCGAGTACGACCCGGCCTTGGGCCGCTTCATCAGCCCCGACCCCGTCCTGGAAGCGGCGGACCCCAACCAGATCGGCGGCTACGCCTACGCCGGCGACAACCCCGTCACGAAGACGGACCCCAACGGCCTGCGCTCGGAATGTGGTCAGAACGGCGACACCGCCTGCGACCCCAACGCGGGGGCGGCGGAAGGCGGCCAGGGGACCAGCGGCTGTGCGGACACCGACAGCTGCACCGCCCTGACCCAGTGCGACCGCACCTGCCAGGACATGTCCAAGCCTGACCCCACCACCACTACCGGCACGACGGAGATCTATCCGAACGTTTTCGTCCCCAACAACCTCCCCAATTTCTCCCAGTTCCGGCAGGCCTTCTACCAGATCGTGAAGCAGAATTGCGCGCAGAACGGGGGCGGCTACGACTGCGACGATCCCAGCGCGTACGACACGCCTGTGTCCGGTGCACGGTTCTCCGAAATGGAAACCGACCTGCAACGGGACTTCCTCCCCGCCTGCAGCGACGCCCACGACTGCAATGTCGGCATGGCCGTGGCGTCCATCGTCGCCGGCAAGGCGATGGAACTCAGCCTGGGCAAGGGATTCACGAACAGTGAACTGGCCGATGCCGTAGGTACTCTGTGCAATGCCAACAGCTTTCCTGGTGCCGCGCTCGTACTGCTGGCGGACGGCAAGGCCGTCGAAATCCGCGAGGTCAAGGTCGGCGACACCGTCCTGGCCAAGGACCCGGTCACCGGGACCGTCGAAGCCGAACCCGTCACCGCGGTCATCAAAACGCTCACAGACACGAAGTTCACGGACCTCACCGTCCACACCGCAGCCGGTGACCGCTTCATCACCTCGACCCAGCACCACCCGTACTGGGATGCGACCACCAAGCACTGGACGAACGCCGCCGACCTCGCCGTCGGCGACAAACTGAGCGTCGCCGGCGACACCTCGGCCACGGTGACCCGCGTACGCGACTACACCAGCCACATCGTCACCTATAACCTCACGGTCGCCGAGCTCCACACGTACTATGTACTGGCCGGTACTACGCCGATCTTGGTGCATAATGCGACGGCCTGCCCTCTTTCTGAAGCGGCCTTGAAGCCAGGGGAAGGCGACACTGCAGCACGTCTCATGGCCGATCCTTCGTATAGTGGAGGACAGCTGCGAGGATTTGTGGAGAACAATGCGCCAGAGGACTTCATTGACACAAATGGTAAGACCTATGATGCGATTGGCACCACTAGCGCCTATGAGCGATGGAACGCTCGACAGTTCCTATCCTCGCTGCAGAAGCATCTCTATCAGAAAAGCGCTGATTACACGGTGCTAGATCTTACTGGTGCTAGCAGCTCCCAGATTGACACTATCTTTTCCGCAATGGATTCCTGGGCTGCGACCAGGGGGCCCGCAAATAGCCCTGCAATCATTTTGGGAGATGGGTACTAATGTCCGCCATTGTAGGTTTTACCGATGGCAGTGATTGGTCTGTTGGTCAGCGCGGCTGGAATAAGCTGCTGGATAGGACCCGGGAAAGGCTCCGTGCGGCGGGTCTTGACGACATGCAGTGGGAGATCTTCGACTATGGTGTAGATTTTGAAGCGCATTTGAAGGAAGTCCGAGCACCATTGGCGCAGGCTCTCCTTGCTGCAACTCGCGAGCTGCAAGTGGAACTCGGTGGCGAAGAGAGCTGGGATGTCGCAAAGAATGGTGCCTATTTTGGCGAGCTGGAAAGGTTGCTCGAACATGAGGTAGCTTCCAGCTCTTAGAGGCCGTCTTGTGTTAATTTTTCAGGCGGCCTTGAAAGCTGTTCCCTGTGGAGTGTCGGTTCACGGTTGGTGATTACTGCGCCAGTTGCTGAGGTTGAACTCGTTGGGGTGGGCCGCCTGGCGTTCCATGATCGTTGCAGTACGACGAGAGGGTGAGATACGGGCGAGGGGGCGGGCTGACGCCGAAGGATCAGGCGGCCCGTGAGCGGGGTGAGGCTGGACGCGGCGCAGTGGTTCGCGCGCGGCGAGAGGACCACTGATATCGCCGCGGCTTTCGATGTCGGGGTGGGCCGGGTCGAGAAGTGGCGCAGGCTGTGGTGTGAGGGCGGGGTGGAGGCCCTGCGCTCGAGGGGCCCGGTGAGCGTGGAACGGCTGAGCGCCGAGTAGTGGGAGCGTCTGGAGCGTGAGCTGGGGCGCGGAACGCTGGCGCACGGGTGGGACGAGGAGCAGGGCTGGACGCTGCTCCGGGTCCGTGCTCTGATCATCCGGCTGTTCCGGGTGGAGTACACGGTGCAGGGTGTGCGGAAGTTGCTGCGGCGGCACGGCTGGACCCCGCAGGTGCCGGCCCGTCGCGCGTTGGAGCGCGACGACGCGGCGGTGGAGCGGTGGCGGAGCGAGGTGTGGACCAGGTAAAACCACCGCGGCGGCTGGAGTGTCTGACGGCAGTAGTTGACGGCAACGTCAGCGGACGAGTGCTGCACAAGTGGGCGGCTCGTCCCCGTCGTCGGGTCCCGCGAGGGGCTCGCTGGGGTTGCGGAGGGCGTTGGCGAGGAGGTCGATGGCGTCGCGTTGGAGGCGGAGCCGGACGTGGGCATACACCGTCGCGGTCACGCCGATGTGGGCATGGCCCAACAGCTCTTTGATCACGACGAGTTCGACGCCCTGTTCCAGAAGGAGCGTTGCTGCCGAGTGCCTGAGATGATGAAACCGGATTCGCCGCAGGGCAGCCCGGCGGAGCAGGGTGTTGAAGTGCCGGGTGAGCGTGGCCCCTTCGATCGAGTTGCCGTCGGGCCGGGTGAAGACGTAGCCGCTCGCCTTCCAGTCCGTCCCTGCCGCCTCGCGTTCCTGGCGCTGCCGGTCGCGGTGCTGTTGGAGGGAGTGCAGGCACTCGGTGGGCAGGGCGATGCGTCGTTCCGAGCTCTGGGTTTTGGTCGGCAGCGCGGTCAGGCCGTGGCTGTTGGTGCGCTGGAGGGTGCGGCGGATGCTGGCGGTTCCGCCGGCCAGGTCGAGGTCTTCCCAGCGCAGGCCGAGGAGTTCGCCCTTGCGGCAGTACGGTGCGCAGGGCGAGTTCGAACAGCGCGCTCAGCCGGTGCCCGACCGTGGCGGCGAGGAAGTCGCGCGCTTCCTCGGCGGTGAGGGGTTCGAAGCGGCGGGGTCAGGGTGTGCCCATGCGGACGTTGCGGGGGATCTCCTCTTCACGGACGGCGTGCTCCAGGGCGGACTTGAGCACGGAGTGTACGTAGGCCAGCGTCAGTGGGGACAGCCGCCTGCGGCAGCACTTTCCGACCGCGCAGCACTGCGGCTGGTCGCGGGTGGTGTCGAGACCGTGTGCAGCACCGGCAGGTGGTGCGGAGGTGGTCGAGCCAGGTGCGGACGTCCTTGGCGAGCTTCTTCTTGTCCAGGCAGGGGAGGAGGTAGAGGCGGACGACAGCGGTGTAGCGGGTGTGGGTGTTATCGCGGAGCCGGTGGACTGCGACGCTCTCCAACCAGTAGGTGAGGAACGCGGTGATGCTGCCCTGCGCGGAGGGTGCGGGGACGCCGCGGTTGCTGGTGGCTGTCTTCTCGGTGAGCTTGGCCAGAACCTCCTTCCGGGTGCTGTCGTAGACGCGGATGCGCTTGCGGGTGTCGCCGACCGCCAGGACGTATCCGGCAGCCTCCCACCGCCCGTCCTTGCGCTGGTAGACGGTGCCGTCGCTGTTGGCCCCGACCTTGCGCGAGTTGGTCGGGGTGTGGTTGGTGTCGGGGACGGTCATGCCTGTTCGAGTTGTTGGTGGATGAGGGTGTTCAGGGCGTCTGTGTGGGGATGCGGCGGGCGCGGCCGAGGGTGAGGGAGGCGAGTTGCCGGGTGCGGATGAGGTCGTAGACGGCGGTGCGGCTGATCTTGCGGTGGGCCATGACCTCGGGGGCGGTGAGGAGTTCGGCGTCGGCGGTCACGCGCTCGCCTCCGCCGGGGCGACGGTTCCGGTTGCCGGGCCGGTGGTGTGACCGGCTCGGTCGTCGGCGCGTCGCGCCTGCAGGGGGTGGGCTGTTCGGTCGGCCCGGGGTTGCGGTGCGGCGGCGAGGAGGTCGGCGAGGTGGGCGAGTTCGGGCAGGAGGCCCGTTCCGGCGTACTGCCAGTGCGCGATCACCAGGGTGGTGTCCGTGCTGGCGCCTCGCCCGCTCCGCGCGTGGTGACCGTTGCGGTGACCGGTGTCGGAGCCGGTGTGACCGGTGGTCGGGTCAGCGCGGTCACTCGGTCACTGTGCTGGTCAGTGACCGACCGGCCGTCAGCAGGCCGTTCCTGGGTGTCGTCTTGGCGGGTGCGCCAGGTGGTGCGTTCGGCGCGGAGGTGGGTGAGGGGGGTGGAGTAGTGGCGGGTGCGGGTGGAGAAGTGGCCTCGGAAGCCGAGCATGTGGGCCCACTGGCGCAGGCGGAAGTGGGTGTGCTGGGGCTGGGTGCCGAGGTGCCATGCGGTGTGGATCATGCGGCGGGCGTGGTCGGTGAGGCCGTGCTGGGCGAGTTCGGCGAGGAAGCGCAGTCGGCGGTCGATGGTGCCGGTGGTGGTCTCGGCTCCCTTGGTGGCGTACTTGGCGATGTAGGCGGCGACATGCCGGGTCGGTGACGGGTCCGTCGCCGGTGAAGTCGGTCGGGGGCGGCGGAACGACAGAGGGGCCCCACCGCCGGAAGGCGGTGGGGCCCCTCTGTGCGCGTCGACTACAGCGGGCGGATGTTCTCCGCCTGCGGGCCCTTGGGGCCCTGGGTGACGTCGAACTCGACCTTCTGGCCCTCGAGGAGCTCGCGGAAGCCCTGCGCGTTGATGTTCGAGTAGTGGGCGAAGACGTCGGCGCCGCCGCCGTCCTGCTCGATGAAGCCGAAGCCCTTTTCGGCGTTGAACCACTTCACGGTGCCAGTAGCCATGTCATATCTCCTTCAGGGGCAGAGTTCGGGGCCCGCACTGCGCGGGATCCGAGTTGTGGTGATGATCGCCCCGCTCCGGCATGCGACAGCTGACACAAAAGACCGGAAAAAACAAAAGTGCGCCCGGGGTCACAACCCGACAGGCGCACACAACGTTCATGGGAACCAAAACTGCAACAGCTCCCAAGCTAGCACACGCCGCGCCGGACCTTCCGTTCTTTCCGTCCGGGGCGCGCTGTGCGAGGCTGGGCAGCGGACGCCACCCCTGTCCGTCCGGTACCTCCCCCCTCCCCCTTCCCCCCGACTGCGAGGCACGATGCGCGTCACCATCGCCGGCTGCTCCTTCTATCTGCAGGCGCCCGAGGTGGTCGCCCTGATGAAGGACGTGAAGGCCGAGCCCGTCACCGGGGAGTCGGTCCGGATCGGACGGCGCACCTACCCGATCAAACAGGTCGGCGCCGTGATCACCAAGCAGGACCGGCGCGACTTCAGTGCCGCGGACGTGGTCAGGGCGATGCAGCGGCTCGGCTTCACCTGCAACCCGGCACCCGCGCCGGAGGCCCCCGCCCCGGCCGCGGAGCCCGAGGCGCAGGCCGGCGGCGGCAGTGGCGGCCTCGGCGGCGGCCCGTCGATGATGCTGGACCCGGACACCGAGGTCTGGCCGCTCAGCACGCCCGAGCAGCAGCTCTAGGCGCTGGCGGGCAGTCCTTCTAGGGCGCCGGCTCCAGGACCCCGTCCAGGTAGACCCAGGCGCCGCCCTCGCGGACGAATCTGCTGGTCTCCGCCAGCACCCCGGGCTCGCCGCGCTCGGTCCAGTGCGCCCGGAACGCGACCGTGCCGCCGACGTGGAACGGGCCGCCGTCGGTCGCGTCCAGCACCTCCAGGCGGACCCAGCGCTGCGCCGGGTCCAGCTCCAGCCGCTCCGGGCGGCTGCGCGAGTGCCAACTGCGCAGCAGGTACCCGGTGTCGCCGACGGCGAAGGCGCTGTAGCGGGAGCGCATCAGCAGCTCCGCGGTGGCCGGGGCGGGCGCGGGCGGGCCGCCGGCCGGGCCCGTTGCCGAGGCCGCCGAGGCCTTCGCCGCGGCGTGGAAGACGCCGCAGCAGTCGCCGTAGCGCCGGTCGTCCAGCCCGCACGGGCACGGGGAGTCGGCGGTGACGGCGGCGGGCGCGGCGGCCGGCCGCCGGACGGGGGTCTTCCTGCGTCGGGGCATGCCCCCGATTGTGCCTGCTCGCCGTCCCTGCTCCGGCCCTTCCCCCTCCCGTCCCCGCCCGTCCCCGCGTACCTGCCGGGGTGGCGCGGGAGGTGTAGCGGGGGCACTGGGGAGGGAGAAGGTCTACATGAACAGACTCGCGGAACGCGTGGCGGTACGGCGGGGCCTCCGCTACGGCCCCAGCGGGCAGCTCCTGGACGTCTACCGCCCGGCCGACCCCGGCGGGCGCCGGAGCGGCGGCCCGGACGGCTGCCGGGACGGCCAGGACGGCGGCCAGGACGCCGCCGGGACCCCGACGGTGCTGCTGTGGCACGGCCGCCCCGCCGACAACCGCGCGGTGCTTGCCTCGCTGGCCACCGCCGTCGCCGGGTACGGGCTGCTGGTGCTGGTCCCCGACTGGCGCACCGACGCCGCCGACGGCGGCTGGAGCCAGCTGCGGGAGTCCCTCCGCTACGCCCGCCGCCGGGCCGCCGACCACGGCGGCGACCCCGGGCGGACGGTGCTGGCCGGCTGGTCGCTCGGCGGCCGGGCCGCGCTGACCACCGCGCTGCGCCCGTCCGCGGCCAGCAACGACGGCTGGCGACCGCTGGCCGTGGTCGGCCTGGGCAGCAACTACCGCTCCGAGGACGAGCTGATGCACCCCACCGTGACCGAGGAGCTGCACTGCTCCGCCGCCGAGCCGGTCCCGGTGCACCTGCACCACGGCACCGCCGACGCGGTGGTGGACGTGGCCCGCTCCCGCGAGTTCGCCACCGAACTGCGGCGCCGCGGCTGGCCGGTGACCCTCACCGAGTCGGACTCCGACCACTCCGGCGTGGTGATGGCCGAATACGACCGGGCGCTCGGCCGCTGCCGGGGCGCCACCGCGGAGCACGCGCTGCGGGCGGGCGAGGTCACCGCCCGGATCATCGCCGAGGCGGCCGGGGCGCGGCTGCCTGCGGGAGTGCGCTGATCCGGCCACCGGTGTGGCAGGCTGGCCGGGAGTGATCCGCTCAGCACGCACGAGGAGCCCGGCCGACATGACCGACGCCAGCGCCGACCGGCGCCCGCACGTCCTGCTCAGCGTGGCCATGTCGATCGACGGCCACATCGACGACCGCACGCCCGAGCGGCTGCTGCTGTCCTCGCCCGAGGACTTCGACCGGGTCGACCAGCTGCGGGCGGACAGCGACGCGGTCCTGGTCGGCGCGGGCACCCTGCGCAGCGACGACCCCCGGCTGCTGGTGAACTCGCCGGAGCGGCAGGCCGCGCGGGAGGCGCGCGGGCTGCCCGCCCAGCCGCTGCGGGTCGCGCTGACCGGCAGCGGCGACCTCGACCCGGGCCTGCGCTTCTGGCACCACGGCGGCGACCGGGTCGCCTACGCCCCGGACGCCGCCGTGGCCAAGCTGGCCGAGCGGCTGGACGGGCTGGCCGAGGTGGTCGGCACAGGGCCCGGCCTCGACCCGGGCGCGGTGCTGGACGACCTCGGCGCGCGCGGCGTCGGCCGGCTGATGGTCGAGGGCGGCAGCGCCGTGCACACCCTGTTCCTGACGGCCGGCCTGGTGGACGAGGTCCAGCTCGCGGTCGCCCCGTTCTTCGTCGGCGACGACGCCGCCCCGCGCTTCGTCCGGGCCGGGACCTTCCCGCAGGACGCGCTGCACCGGATGACCCTGGCCGGGACCGGCGCCCTCGGCGACACCGCGCTGCTCCGCTACACCGTCGCCCGGCCGCCGCTCAGCGCCGCCGACCGGCACTGGCTGGCGCTGGCGATCGAGGAGTCCAGGCTCTGCCCGCCGTCCGAGACCGCCTACTCGGTCGGCGCGATCGTGGTCGCCGCGGACGGCACCGAGCTGGCCAGGGGTCACTCCCGGGAGGACGACCCGCGCACCCACGCCGAGGAGGCCGCGCTGGCCAAGCTGGACCCGGCCGACCCGCGGCTGGGCACCGCCACCCTCTACAGCACCCTGGAGCCGTGCAGCAGGCGGGCCTCCCGCCCGGTGCCGTGCGCGCAGTTGATCCGGGCCTCGGCGCTGCGCCGGGTGGTGCTGGCCTGGCGCGAGCCGGGTCTCTTCGTGGCGAACTGCGAGGGCGTGGAGCTGCTGGAGCAGGCCGGGTTCGCGGTGCTGGAGTGCCCCGAACTGGCCGCCGCCGCCAGGTCAGTGAACGCTCACTTGGTCTGAGCCACCCGGCGGGAACACTCCGGCGCGGTCCGGGCTACTCCGCCGGGTCCGGCTGCTCGGCGGCGTGTTCGGGCCAGACGCCGACGTGGTCCGGCTCCAGCGAGACGCCGACCCGGTGCTCCATGCCCAGCGCCTCCAGGAACTGCCGCGGCAGCTGCACCCGGCCGGTGCGGTCCAGCACCGCGTACTCGCGCTCCTCCACCGACTCCTCGCCGTGCTCGTCGGTGGCGAGCCGGCGCAGCACCTCGGAGCTGGTCCGGCCGTCCCTGATGGCGACGGTGCGGCGGACCTCCCCGGCGACCATCAGGTCATGGGTGACGATCACCACGGTCGCGCCCAGCTCGCGGTTGACGGTGCGGAAGGCCTCGAAGATCTGCGCCCCGGTCTCCGAGTCCAGCTCGCCGGTGGGCTCGTCGGCGAGCACCACCGAGGGCTGGTTGGCCAGCGCCACGGCGATGGCGACGCGCTGCTGCTCGCCGCCGGAGAGCTGCCCGGGGCGACGGTCCATGCAGTAGCCGACGCCGAGCAGGTCCAGCAGTTCGGCCGCCCGCGCGCCCTGCGCGCGCTTCCGTCCGCGTCCGCGTCCGTGCTCGCCGCTGCCGGTCAACTGCATGGGCAGCGCCACGTTCTGGCGGGCCGTCAGGAACGGCAGCAGATTGCGCGCGGTCTGCTGCCAGACGAAGCCGACCACCTCGCGCCGGTAACCGAGCCGCTCCTTGCCGCTCATCCCCAGCAGGTCGCGCCCGTCCACGGCGGCCCGGCCCGCGGTGGGCACGTCGAGTCCGGCCAGGATCTGCAGCAGCGTCGACTTGCCGCTGCCGGACGCCCCGACCAGGGCCATCAGCTCGCCCCTGGCCACGGTCAGGTCCAGGCCCTGGAGCGCCTGCACCTCCACCCCGTCGGTGGAGAAGATCCGGACCAGCCGGTCGCAGGCGATCACCGCGTCATGGCCGTAGGCGGGCCGGTCGCGTTCGGCGCTGACCCGGCCGCGCAGCTCCTCCAGCGTGGGGTCGCCGGAGCCGGGCGCCCCGGCCTGGCCGTCGGTCGCTGTGCTCATGATCGCTCCCCGTCCCTCACCGGCGGTCGCCCGCCCTCAACTCGGTGGCGATGTGCCGACGCGCGACCACCGCAGTCTCCAACAGCACCACGAGCGCCGCCAGGGCCGGCAGTCCGATCGCGGGCAGTACCAGGGCCTCCGCCTGCGGCGAGAGCGTGGTCGGCGCGACGGTGCCGATCAGCGCGCTCAGGTCGAGCGACGGGCCCAGCAGCGGGACCAGGGCCAGGCTGAGCAGGGCTCCGCCGAGCGCGGCCAGCAGCACCGACGGCAGCGACTCGGCCAGCGTCAGCGCATAGCCCTGGCGCGGGGCCAGGCCCATCGTCCGCAGCCGGGACAGCAGCGCCGCCCGCCCCGGCGCGGCCTGGACCAGCGACAGCACCACCGCGAGCAGGCTGAACAGCAGCGCCGCCGCCGACGCCTCGACATACAGCCGGGTGGCCGCCTGCTGGGTCGGCGTCGCGGTCAGCTTCCGCAGCACCTCCTGCCGGACGGTCACCGCGACCGGGGTGTAGTAGCCGGAGCGGTTCGCCGCGACGGCGGCCCGGCGCAGCGCGGCCGGCTGCGCCGCGTCCACGCTCAGCACCACGTTCCTGGACAGCTGAATCGGCGTCATCGCGCCGCTGAGCTGCGCCAGTTCGGCCTTCTCCGGGATCACCGCGAAGTCCGCGCCGACCGGGACGGCCGGGGTGCTCGGCAGCGTCCCGGCGACCCGCAGGTTGAGGGTGGCGCCGTTCATCGGGTAGCTGCCGATCCCGTCGCCGAGGGTGGCGGCGAGGCCCGGCGAGACCAGGGCCGGGGCCGCGCCCTGCCCGTCCGCGCCGGGGCCGGACAGCAGCGAAGGGGCGAACCCGCCGTTGCCCAGCTCCCGGGACAGCGCGGCGTAGTCGGCCGGATCCACCCCGACCAGGACGAACGGCGCCGTCTGGGTGCCGCCGCCGCCCGAGTCGCCGGTGCCCGGCTGCAGTTCCCTGACCGCGACCGCGCGGCTGACCCCGGGCACCTTGGCGATGGCGGCGGCGAATCCTGGCGGCAGTTGCGGGGTGCCGTCGAAGCGGGTGTCCGCGCCGACCTGGAGCAGCGCGGCGCGGTCCCGGCCGTGGTCCACGCCCAGCACCACGGTCGCCCCGAACGCCGCCGTGCTCAGCGCCAGCAGCAGGGCCAGCAGCGGCATCACCGCGACCCCGGCGGTGGACCGGCCGGCCCTGGCCGTGCCGAGGAACAGCACCGTGCTGCGGCCCCGGGCCAGCGCCCGTGCCAGCAGCCCCAGCGGCAGCGGGTAGAGCCGGACCACCAGCAGCGCCGCGGCCAGCGCCAGCAGCAGCGGGGCGACGCTGACCAGCGGGTCCACTCCGCCCGCTGCGGCGGCGGTGCCGCGGAACCGGAGCCCGGCCACGGCCGCCGCGGTCAGTGCCAGCACGCCGAGCTCGACCACGGTGCGGCGGCGTCCGCCGCGGTGGCGCGCGGCGTCCTGGCGGCCCGGACGGGCCACCGCCCTGCGGTGCGCGGCCAACGCGCGCAGCGGGAAGGCCAGCACCGCCACCAGCGGCACGGCCAGTCCGGCCGCCGCCGCGTAGCCGGGGCGCGGTCCCGGCAGCAGCAGTTCGGCCGCGACGATCCCCAGCGCCGCGGCGGGCAGCCCGACCGCGGCGGTCTCGCCGAGCAGCCGCCGGGCCATCCCGCCCAGCGCCATCCCCCGGGAGCGGAGCAGCCGCAGCTCCTCGGCCCGCCGGTCGACCGCGAGGACGGCGGCCATCAGCAGCAGGGTGAGCGCGGTCCCGGCCGCCCCGGTGGCGCCGATGGCGAGCATCGGCGCCACCGCGGCCTGGTCCTGCTTCGCGGCGGCGAGCACGGTCGGCAGGTCGGTGCCGAGCTGGACGCCGTTGGGCTCGCCGTCCGACTGGAGGTTGGCCTGCAGGTCCTCGCCCGCCGAGCCGCCGAGCAGTCCGGTCAGCTCGGTCTGCGCCGCCCCGATCTGGAAGGCGTGCAGTCGCGCGCCGAGGAACGGCTCGCGCCAGTACATGCCGAGGGAGCCCGGCGGCAGCGACTCGGCCCCGCCGGGCGCCAGCATCAGCTCCAGGTGCCAGTACGGGTGCGCCTCGTCGTTCTGGGTGGGGGCGGTCCAGTTGACCTGCGCCGCGGCCAGGTCGGGCTCACCGGTCCAGTAGCCGGCGGAGGGGTCGCGGGGGGTGAAGACACCGGTGATCCGGACCCGCGGCGGGGTCCCGCCGCCGGGCAGCACCGGCCGGATCAGCGCGCCGACGGTCAGGTGCAGGCTGCGCGCGGTGGCCGCGCTGACCGCGGCCTGCAGCTCGACGTCGGTCCGCCCGTTCGCGGAGGCGTCGTGGACCGGCCAGCTGCCGGCGGTGAGCCGGGCCTGCCCGGACACGCCCGGCTGCCAGTCCAGGTCCACCACCGAGGGGATCCCGGGGTAGAGCCTGGGCAGTTCCCCGGCGGCGGCGGGGGCCGTGGTGCGCACCCCGTAGACCGCGTTCGCCGGGTCCAGCCGCAGCGGCGGGACGATCGCCCGCCTGAGGTCCCGGTCGACCTCGCCCAGCACGCTCGGGGAGACCTGCTGGACCAGGTCCTGGGTGGTGGAGTTCAGGCCCGCGTACGGCACGGCCGACCCCTGCAGGCCCTGCTTCAGGGTGGGCAGCGCGGCGATCCGGCTGTGCAGCGCCCGGTCGTTGCCGCGGTCCAGCACCAGCGGGAGCGCCGCGGCCAGGAAGGAGGTGGCGAGGACCAGCAGGGCCAGCGCCGCGGTCGCGCCGGGGCCGCTGCGCAGCCGGGTGCGGATCCAGGGCGCGGGCACGGCAGGGCCGGTGCCGGACCGGCGGATCAGCCGGCGCGGAGCCGGCGGGGTCGCGGTCACAGGTCCTCCAGGGTGCGCAGCCGCTGCGCCGAGTCCCCGCCGCCGCGTCCGGCGAGCAGGGTGACCAGCAGCGGGACGGCGGCGGTGGCGGCCACGAACAGCGCCACCTGGCCGAGCGGCAGCTGCACCAGCACCGGTGGGTCGGGCCGGGTCGCGGCCGTGGTCAGCACGATCAGCGGAATCAGCATCCGGGTCAGCAGCGCGCCCATCAGCAGGCCCATCAGCACCCCGAGCAGCAGCGGCACACCCAGCTCCACCGCGGTGCTGCGGGCCAGGTCGCGACGGCCCGCGCCGAGCGCCCTGAGCACCCCGGCCTCGTTCGCCCGGCGGCGCACCGAGCCGGCCGCGCCGACGCCGAAGCCGACCGCGGCGAGCAGCGCCGCGATCACCGCGGAGCAGAGCAGCGCGGCCCTGGTGCCGGCCGCCAGCGGGTTGCCGCGCAGGCCGCCCAGCACCTCGTCCTGGACCAGCACCGACTGCACGTCGGGCCGGGCCCGCAGGGCCGCGGCGACGGCGGCCGAGCCGCCCGGGGCGTGCGGGGCGACGCCGATCCACCACTCGGTGGGCTGCTGCGCGGGCTGGCCGTCGGCGACCAGCCAGGCGTCGTAGGCAGCGAGGTCGACCAGCATCGCGCCGCCGTAGTCGGGGCTCGACGCGGGGGAGTCGGTCGCGCCGGGGGCGCTGCCGCCGGGGCCGGTGGTGGGCAGTTCCCGCACCGCGGCGGTGATCTTCAGCACCGGGGCGTCCTGGCCGAAGGTGACGGTCTGTCCGACCCGGGCCCCGGTGGCGGTCAGGAAGCCGTCGGTGACCACGGCGGGCACCGGCCCGGCCGAGCGGGACTGGACCGGGGTCAGCAGCAGCTCGTCCTCCTGCTGGATGTCCTGGGTGTTGGTGTCCACACTGCTGAAGCCGAGGGTGACCGGCGCCGAGGCGGCGGCGCTGACGCCCAGCAGCGTGGCGCCCGCGTCGTGCTGCGCCCCGCTCGCCGACTGCGCCCCGCTCGCCGGCTGCGCCTGCCACTGCATCCCGGCCGGGACGCCGACCTCCGCCCCGTCGGCGCGGACGGCGTGCACCACGAAGGCCTGCCGGGGCGCCGGGACGCTGCTGGGCAGTTGCGGCACCGGGAAGCTGACCCCGAAGCCGCTGATCGTCAACGGGTAGGAGGGCGCGCCCAGCGGGGCGTCGGCGGCGTCGTCCAGGTCGATCCGCAGGGTGTGCGTGCGCCCGTCCACCGGCACGGTGAGCGGCCGCAGCTGGTAGGGCAGGCCGTGCCGGTCGGTGACGGTGACGAAGAGGGTGTCCTCGCCGGGGAACGAGCCCCCGGCGGCGGTGGCGCCGACGTCCAGGTCCAGCTCGTGCGGTCGGCCGGGGACGGTCAGTCCGGCACCGGGGTCGCCGCTCGGCGGGCTCGGCACCGCCAGCGGGGCCAGCAGCTTCCCGACCGGGGCGGACGACAGGTCGGAGCGCAGCGGCAGCAGGGTGCGCTCGGCCCGGGTGTCCAGGGCCAGCAGCTCGCCGGTGCGGCCCTGCGGCAGCGCCAGCGACCCCCGGGCCACCCCCACCGCGGTGCCGACGCCGGGCACCCCGGCCAGCCCGGCGTTCTGCCCGAAGGCCTGGCCGCTGGAGCCGGTGACCCGCAGGTCGGCGCCGGTCTCGAAGGCGGCCTGGTCGGTCTGCGAGCGCTGGATGGTGCTGTCCTGACCCACCGCCAGGGTGCCCATGGCGACCGCCAGCACCAGCAGCATCACGGTCGGCGCCGCGCCCTGCTGCGGCCGCCGGGCCAGCTGCCAGCCGGCCAGCGCGCCGGGCAGCCCGCTGCTCCGCGAGGCGAAGCGGTCGCCGATCCCGGCCACCACCGGCAGCAGCCGCATCGCCAGCACCGCGCCCGCGCACAGGGTCAGCGCCGGGGCGGTGACCAGCACCGGGTCGATGCCGAGCGTCCCGCCGGAGCCGGTGGCGAGCAGCCCGGAGCCGGTCGCCGAGTAGTGCCGCAGCTGCCAGTAGGCGACTGCGGCGAGGACCAGCAGCACCACGTCCCCGCCGGCCTTCAGCAGGCCGGGCGGCACCCGGCGGCGGGTCCTGGCCGAGTTGCCGGCCACCGGCGTCCGGCGGCGCCGGAAGTAGGGGGTGAGCAGCGCGGCCAGGCAGCCCAGGGCGGCGACCGCGGCGGTGAGCACGGTGGGCAGCACCGGCAGCGCGCCGAGCCGGACGCCGGCCGAGGCCATCGGGCCCTGCCGGGACAGCAGCCGGACCAGCGGCCCGGCCAGCAGCGGCGCGGCCACCAGCGACGGCAGCACCAGCAGCGCGCCCTCGGCGCAGGCCAGCGTGGTCAGCCTGCGGCCGGTCGCGCCACGGGCGTTGAGCAGCGCGTCCTCGGACTCGTGCGCGTCCGCGATCAGCCGGGCCGCCAGCAGGATCGCGAACAGGGCGAGCAGCACCAGTTGCAGCGCCCCGACCAGCAGCGAGGAGCGGGCCACCACCAGCGCCCGGTCCAGCGCGGGGACCAGCTGCGGCAGCCCGCTGGTCGCGTTCGCCTGCTCGCCGAGCGAGGAGTCGCGGGAGGCCGCGGCGAGGGTGGCCGACACCGTGCCGGCCAGGGCGTCGGCCCGGCTCGCGGTGACCGTGGAGAAGTCCGCGACGGTCTGCCAGTACACCGTCTTCTCGGCCACCGCGCCGGCGCTGAACACGGCGGGGTCGGCCAGCAGCGGCCCGTAGCTGGTGAAGCCGACCTGACTGGAGCCCTTGCCGCCGAGCGGGTCCAGCTGCCAGTACGGGTCGGCGGTGC
This sequence comes from Streptacidiphilus cavernicola, assembly GCF_042510955.1. Taxonomy (NCBI): domain Bacteria; kingdom Bacillati; phylum Actinomycetota; class Actinomycetes; order Kitasatosporales; family Streptomycetaceae; genus Streptacidiphilus; species Streptacidiphilus cavernicola. Next base: position 357,181 of record NZ_JBHFAB010000004.1, on the reverse strand, counting down.
TGCGGGCCCGGTAGACGCCGACCAGCCGCACGGTCAGGGTGTGCCCGGTGAAGCGGTCCTTGAGCGCGAGCAGCCCGCCGACGGCCGGCAGCCGGGTCTGCGCCGCGGCCGGCAGGGCCACCGGGACCGGCTGCCCCGGCACCGGCGCGGTCGGCCAACTGCCCTTCAGCAGAACCAGTCTGCTGTGGTCCAGGTCGGCCAGGGTGGTCAGGTCCGGATCGGCTCCCGGCGCCGCGCCGGGGACGGCGGGCAGCCCGTAGGCGTCGGAGACGGCGCTGGAGCGGACCGCCACCGGCAGCCCGGGGAACGCCTGCCGGGCGTATCCGCGCACCGTCGCGTCCGCGTGCGCCCGCGCCGGGTACGGGAGGTCGCCGCTGATCAGCAGGGTGGTGTCGGCGGCCGAGGTGGACCGCAGCGCGCGGCGGACGCCCGCGTCGCCGACCGAGCCGGTGAACCCGGCCAGCGCGGCCAGCACACTGGTCGTCAGCAGCACGGTCAGCAGCGCCGCGGACACCAGCAGCCAGTGCGCCCGCAGCCGCAGAACGACGAAGCCGCCCACCGATCCCCCCGACATCCCTCTCCGCGCCACCCCGGAACGTGGGGATACTGTCACGCGGGTGAGTGGTGGCGGAAGGGTTCGCAGGCGGTCGATACCTGATCGCGGCCGTCGCGGCCGACAGAGCCGGACTAATCCGGCGTATTCACCATGGACGCGGCGGCGTACTCCAGGTAGTCCCAGAGCTGCCGCCGGTGCTCCTCGGCCAGGCCGAGGCCGTCCACCGCCGCGCGCATGTGGCGCAGCCAGGCGTCGTGCGCGGCCCGGTCCACCGTGAACGGGGCGTGCCGCATCCGCAGCCGGGGGTGGCCGCGCTCGTCGCTGTAGGTGCGCGGGCCGCCCCAGTACTGCATCAGGAACAGCGTCAGCCGCTCCTCGGCGGGGCCGAGGTCCTGCTCCGGGTACATCGGCCGGAGCTCCGGGTCCTCGGCCACCCCCCGGTAGAACGCCGCGACCAGCCGCCGGAACGTCGGCTCCCCGCCGACCTGCTCGTAGAAGGTCTCCGTCTGCAACGTGCCTCGCCTGATCTGGTCCACCCCGCCATCCTCCCAGACCGGGTTCAGGCGTGGTGCACGGTGATGGTGGTCCAGGCGCCGACATGGATCCGGTCGCCGTCCTTGAGGTGGACCGGGGCGTGCGCCGGGAGCGACTCGGCGGAGCCGTTCAGGGTGGTGCCGTTGGTGGAGTCCTGGTCGATCACCACCCAGCCGCCGTCCGGCTGCTCCTGCAGCAGCGCGTGCTGGTGCGAGGCGCCCGGGTCCTCGGGGGCGGTGGACAGGTCGATCTCCGGCACGGTGCCGCGCTGGTGGCTGCGCCGGCCGATCCGCAGCTGGCCCCGGCCGGTCATCGGCACCCGGCGGTCCTGCGAGTACGGCGGGAAGTAGAGCCCGGCCGCGTCCGGGCCGCTGCGGGCCATCATGTCGTTGAAGTAGTCGCGGTCGGCGGCGACGGTGGCCACCCAGGTCACCCGGTTCGGCTGCGGCTGGTCCGGTCTGCCGCCGCCCTGCGGGGGCTGGAGCAGGAAGTCGGTGCCGAAGCCGCCGCTGGTGTCGCCGGTCGAGTACTGCACCCCGCCGTAGGTCCCGGCCTGGACCCCGTACGGCGGGGAGGGGGTGGCCGGAGCCGGGGGCCCCTGGCGGTAGCCGGAGGGGGGCTGGGACTGCTGGGACGGCTGGCCGTAGCCCTGCTGCCCGCCCTGCTGCTGGCTGTAGCCGCTCTGCTGCTGGCCGTAGCCCTGCTGCTGCGGCTGTTGCTGCCGCGGGGGCTGCTGGGCGCGGCGGGAGGGGGAGGCGAGGTCGTAGTCGTACCCGCACTCCTCGCAGTAGCGCTCGGTCTGCGGGGTGCTGCAGATCGGGCACATCTCCAGGCCGGTCGTCGGTGGCGCGGTCGTGACCTGCGACGGGCCAGGGTTGCCCCACTGCTGCTGCTGCCCCTGGCGGGGCTGCTCGGCTATGGGCCAGCCGCAGTAGTCGCAGTAGTCGGCGGTCGGCGAATCATGGCCCTGCGGACAGATCGGCATGGGAGCCCCCCTTTGGCTCGTGCTACGGAGTCTTCTTGACGCGCACGGTCTTGGTCGAGCGTGTCTCCAGTGTCATCGAGTCTGCCTCGCTGACGTTCTTACGGAAGCGAACGGTACCTTCCTTCGCGTCCACCACATCAACCACCTTGGCCAACAGCCGGAAGGTGTCCTCATTGCCCGATTCGTGCGCCAGCTGCACCGCCTTGCCCAGTTTGGAGGTCGCGTTGTCAACATCCCCGCGCCGGTGCGCCTCCATGCCCTCCTGGATCGCGTTCGCCAGGTCGGCCTGCCCGGTGTAGTGGGCGACCTGTGGACTGATCCGGGTCGAGGCCGCGATGTCGTCCGTCCACACCGCCTTGACCAGGCCCTGCGACAGCACCTCGGTGCTGCCGTCCGGCTGCGGGACGACCAGGCTGATCCGCCCGGCCAGCATCTCGCTGCCGACCGCGGCCGAGGGGACCTCGATGCAGACGTGGTAGTCCCGGCTCTCGTCGCCCCAGGAACCGGTCGGGTAGTCCCCGGCCCGGGGGGCGGCGTCCTTGCGGCGGCCGGTCAGGTCCTCGACCGCGGGGGCGACCTGCTTGACGAACTTCACCGAGGCGTTGGCCGGGGTCCAGACCCGGAGGGCGACGTCGGCGACCTCCTTGCCCATGGCGTTCTCCATCATCGACCGGAAGTCGGCGGCGAGGCCGGCCGGGTCGGCGACGATGTCGACCGTGCCGAGCAGGGCGGAGGAGATCCGGCGCAGCTCCTCGACCTCCCAGTCGGTGCCCACGCCGCGGCAGTCCGCGGTGAAGTGGCCCTGCACCCGGTCCAGGGTGCGCTGCAGGTCGGCCGGCTTCTCGTGCTCGTTGCGGCCGTCGGTGAGCAGGATGCCGTGCCGGATCGAGATGTCCCGGCGGGACAGGAACAGCTGGTCGGCCTTGCTCAGCCAGGTGCCGATGGCGGTGCCGCCGCCGGGGGTGAGCCGCCGCAGCGACTGCTTGGCCTCCTCGCGGCTGCCCGGGTGCGACACCGCGAGCTGGCCGGAGCCCGGGTAGACCTCCTTGGCCTCGTGCGTCCCGGCGATCACCGCGAAAGCGACCCCGTCCCGCACCGCGTCGATCGCGGCGGCGGTGGCCTCGCGGGCGGCGTGGATCTTCGCGGACGGGTAGTCCATCGACCCGGAGCAGTCGACCATGATCACCACGGCGGCCGACGGGCCGTCGGAGAGGTTGCCGAGGCCGCCGAGGCCGCCGATCTGCGCGCTGGTGCCGCCGGCCGTGGCGGTGACCGTCACGATCGCGTTGACCTCGCGGGAGCCTTCGGCCAGGTACTCGTTCTGGAAGATGTCGACGTCGAACTGGGGCAGGTTGGACTTGGTGAGCCTGGCCATGGATCAGCTCTCCCGCTTCTCTCCCGCGCCCACCACGGGCAGCGAGAGCTCGGTCGGTGTGTAGGACGGGACGGAGGACGCGGCGGTGGCCGGGTGCTCGGCCGGCGGGGCCGGCGGCGGCGGGAGGCAGGGCAGCACGGCGACGGTGATGTTGTCGTGGCCGCCGCGCTCGCAGGCCAGCCGGACCAGTTCGCGGGCCGCCTCCAGCGGGCGGGTCCTGGCGTCCGCGGGGACGACCGCGGCCAGGTCGGCGGCGGACTCCCAGTAGTTCCACAGGCCGTCGGTGCAGATCAGCACGACCCCCGGGGCGGGGGGCGTGAAGCGGAGGGTGTGCGGCTCGACCTCGATCGCGTCCGCGCCGAGCCAGCCGGTGATGGCGTGTGCGCGGGGGTCGGCGTAGGCCTCGGCCTCGCCCATCAGCCCGGCCTCGACCATCCTGGCCGCCCAGGAGTCGTCCACGGTCAGCCGCCGGGCGCCGGAGCGGTCGTCCGGGAACCAGTAGCCGCGGCTGTCGCCGACCCAGCCGACGGTGACCTCGTCGCCGACCGCGACCGCGCTGACGATGGTGCAGGCGGGGGAGTTGCGGCTGGGCTCCTGCGGGCCCTCGGCGGCCAGGTCCTCGACCCGCTTGGCGGCGGCCATGATCGCGTCGTGCATCGCGGCGCCGGGGTCGGCGCCGGACTCCAGCGACTCCAGCAGGTACTCGCTCGCCGTGTCGGCGGCGGCTTGTGACGCCTCGTCGGGGCGGGTCGCCGAGGAGACGCCGTCGCACACCACCGCGACTACGGCGGGGGCGCCGGGAGCACCGGGAGCGCCGGAGGCGCCGGAAGGACGGGAGGTGGCGGCCACGGCGAAGGCGTCCTCGTTGCGGTGGTGCCGGTGGCCGCGGTCGCTCACGCCGGTGACGCCGGCCAGCGCGCGTTCCTGGTGGTCCCGGGGGCGGGGCTGGGCTCGGCCGCAGGCCTCGCAGTAGCCGTCGGCGTCGATGCGTTGGGCTTTGCAGCCGACGCAGTGGGGCCCTGCGCCTGGGGTGATCACGGGGTTGGGCTCGGTGGGGGCGTGGTCCTCGTCGTCGGTCCCGGGCTGTGGCTCGGGTTCGCTGACCAGGACTCCGGTGGGGGCGGCCAGGACGAAGTCGCCGGTGCTGCCGGAAGTCGCCTGCGCGGCGGGCAGCGGGGCCGGTGCGGCTGGCGTGGCTGGCGCGGCGGCGGGGGGCGGGGTGGGCGCGGGGGTGCCGCTGCGCGGGTCGGCGACGCCTGGCGGCGGGCTGACCGGCCGCGGTGGGATGGCGCCCAGGGCGCCGACCCCCACCGAGCTGACCGGCGTCGCCGACCCGGCTGCGCCGGAGGCGGTGCCTGTCGGGGCGGCGGTTCCGGCGGTGGGGCCCGGCGCTTGTGCTGCCGCACCGGCCCCGCCGAAGGCGGTGTCTGCGGTGGGGACGGGTGCTGGTGCCGCTGCGGCACCCGCCCCGCCGAAGGTGGTCCCTGTCGGCACGGCGGCCCCGCCTGCGGACCGCAGGGCTGTGCCGCAGCCTTCGCAGAAGCGGTCGGTGTCGGCGACCGGCTGTGCGCAGTTCGGGCAGGAAAGGGTCATGCGCTTACACCCACGTCCTGGGCCGGGTGCGGTTGGCCCGCTCCACCCACTCGATCCGCTTCTCCGGCTGTTCCGCGAGACGCGCAAGTACCCGGTACGACTGCTCCAGGGCGAGCCGCAGTTCCCGCTCCTCCGCAGGATGCCCCAGCAGCAGGATCGGGCCCGCGCCGGCCGGGCCGTCCGGGCGTCCGGCGATCACCCAGCCGAGGGCCTTGCCCAGCACCTCCACCGACAGCTCCTCACGCCGCCGCGCGTCCAGGCCGAGGCCGCCGAGCTGGGCCGAGCAGGCGTCCAGGTCGGCCCGCAGCGGCTCGGCCGCGTCGCGTTCGCGCAGTCGCGCCCGCACCGCGGCGACCCGCGCGGCGACGTAGTGGTTGGAGGTCTCCGGGACGGACTCCAGCGCGTGCACCGCCCCGGCCCGGAAGCCGGACGCGAGCCGGACCCGGGCCAGGCCGAACGCCGCGCTGACGTAGGCCCGGTCGGTGGTCCACACCAGCCGGTAGAACTCGGCCGCGTCCTCCCGCTCGCCCAGCACCTCGGCGCAGATGCCGAGCGCCAGCTTCGGGGCGGCCTCGCCGGGGAACGCGTCGTAGACGCCGTCGAAGGCGTCGGCCGCGGCGCGGGCCGCGGCCAGCGGGTCCGGGCCCGCGCCCTCGGCCGCCGCCGCGGCGGAGGCGACCAGCGCGGCCAGGCCGCGGTACCAGACCACCCGCCAGTCGTCCGGGTGGTCGACGGAGAGCGCGGTCAGGGCCGCGTCGATCGCGGGCAGGTCGCCCAGCTCGATCAGGGCGCGCAGCTCGCGCAGCCGCAGCTCCACCGAGTTGACCGGCGCCGAGCGCAGCGCGGCGATGATGTCGGCGGGCGCGGTGGCCATCAGCGCGGCCAGGAAGCCGGCGTTGGGGTCGGTCACGTCGATCCGCGGGACCGGCAGCGCGAGCGCGGCCTGCCGCGGGTCCAGCGGCAGTACCCGCGGCGCGGCCTCGGCCAGGCCGGGGGCCGCCGCGCGGGCCGCGCCCAGCGCGGGGACGCCGACCAGGGTCGCCGGAGCCCCGCCGGGTGCGCCCGGCAGCGGCACCGGGCCGCTCGGGGCGGCGCCCGGGGCGGGCGGGACCGGCGGCGGCGTTCGGACCGCGCCCTTGCGTCCGGCCCGTCCGCGGGCCTCGCGGCCGGGGGCGTCGAATGTCGCCGCGCCGACCAACTCGGTGTCGACCACCCGGAGTTCCGCGCCGAACAGGGTGGAGAGGGCCGGTCGCGGGCGCTCGTCCTGGAGCGCCAGGATCTCCCGGAGCACGCCGGTGAGCTGCTCCGCCATCTCCTGGGCGGAGGAGAACCGCTTGTCCGGGTCCGGGTCGGTGGCCCGGACCAGCAGCCGGTAGAAGGACTCGTAGCGGGCGAAGACCTCGACGTCCTCGGGCCCCGGCAGGGACTCCCGGTAGACCGTGGAGAAGCCCTGGAAGTCGAAGGTCAGCACGGCCAGCGAGCGGGCCACGGTGTAGAGGTCGGACGCGGGGGAGACGCCGTCGGTGGCGATCTCGGGGGCCTGGTAGCCGATGGTGCCGTAGATCGCGCCGTCGTCGTCCTGGCGGCGCACCGCGCCCATGTCGATGATCTTCAGCTGGTCCTCGGACTGGATCACGTTGTCCAGCTTGAAGTCGCAGTAGATCAGCCCCCGGCTGTGCAGGTAGCCCAGCGCGGGCAGCGCCTCCAGCGCGTAGGCGATGGCCTGTTCCACCGGCAGCGGGGTGCGCCGCCCGTCCGGGCCGCGCCGCTCGTCGGCGATGTCCTTGAGCGACTTGCCGCCGACGTACTCCATCACGATGTAGCCGTCGCTGGTGCCGGTGCGGATGTCCGGGTGCTCGACGAAGTTGATGATGCGGACGATGTTGGGGTGGTCCACCTCGGCCAGGTAGCGGCGCTCGGCGATGGCGACCGCCAGCGCCTCCTCGTCGCCGGTGTCCAGCAGGCCCTTGAGCACCACCCACTTGTCGTTGACCCGGCGGTCGATGCCCAGGTAGATCCAGCCCAGGCCGCCGTGCGCGATGCAGCCGACCACCTCGTACTGGCCGCCGACCAGGTCCCCGGCGAACAGCTTGGGGGTGAACGAGTAAGCGGTGCCGCACTTGGTGCAGAAGCCCTCGGGACGGCCGGGCACGCCGTTGCGGGTGCGGCCCACCGGGGACTCGCACTTGCTGCAGTAGCGCTTGCGCTCCGGCACCTCGGGGTTGGCCTGCACCATGCTGCGCGGGTCCGGGCGCGGCACCGGAGGGACCGTCACCAGACCGGCGCCGAGAGCTCCCCGGCTGGACTGCGAGGTGCTGCTGCGGCTGCTGCGCACCGAGACCGAGGCCCGGGAGGAGCCGCTGCGGGCGGAGCGGGAGCGCCCGGACATCGAGCGGGACGAGCCCCGGGAGGTGCTGCCGCCGCTGGACGTGCGCGAGGAGGCCTGCTGCGGGAGGCCCTGGACCGCCGCCTGGACCGGGGCGGGGGCGAGGCCGCACTCGGTGCAGTAGCCGTCCGGGTCGATGACCCCGGTGCCGGAGCAGTCCGGCCGGACGCACGGGGCGCCGGGACCGGTCGCCGGAGCGGCCTGCACGGCTGCCTGGGCCGGGACCGGGGCGGGGGCGAGGCCGCACTCGGTGCAGTAGCCGTCCGGGTCGATCACGCCGCCGCCGGTGCAGTCGGGCCGCGTGCACGGTGTCCCTGTGGTCGCCGTCATCCCTGCTGTCCCCCTGTCGCTGATGTCTCGGTCATCGTCGTCAACCCCCGTACGGGCGGCGGTCCGCCGGGCGCAGTGCCTGCTGGTACCGCAGCACCGCGTGCTCCGCGGCGCGCAGGTCGCACGGGGCGCTCCAGAGCATCCGCCGCGCCTGGTCGTAGCGCTCGATCAGTTCCGGGTCCTCGGAGACCCCGAGCCGCGCCGCCATCGCCTTGTAGGCGTCGAGCCGGCCGCGCAGCTCGGCGCGGATCGCCAGCGGCGCGGTGACCGAGGTCAGCGACTCCCGGGCGCGCTGCAGTTCGCGCTGCGCCGCGCCCTCCAGGGTGTCCAGCAGCGGGCCGAGCCGGTGCCACTGCCCGTGCCGGCGCAACTGGTCGGCCTGGGCCAGCCGTTCGCGCATCGCGCTGGCCGGTCCCGGGACCGCGGGGACCTCGGTGGAGGCTATCTTCGCCAGCACCTCGCCGCGCGCCCGCCGGGCCTCGGCCAGGGTGGCGTCGGCGCGGGCCAGCGTCTCGCCGATGCCTTCGAGCCGTTCGTCGGCGTCGTCGCGCAGCCGGAGCAGGTCTTCCAGCTCCACCCGCAGCCCGTCCACGCTGCGGGCGGCGCGGTCGTAGCGGGCGGTGTCCACCGCGCCCGGCGCGGAGCCGGGGGCGTGGGTGCTCGGGGCGCCGGGGCGCGGGGTCCAGAAGGCCAGCGGGTCGCCGACCACCTCGCCGCGCAGCGCGGCGAGTTCCTTGCCCAGCTCGGCCAGCGCGTCCCCGGCCGGGTGCTCGCCCGGGTGCACGCCGACCGAGCGGGCCAGCGCCACCACCCGGCCCAACTCGGCGGCCAGCAGGTCGATCCGGGCCGGCAGCGCGGTCCAGACCGCGTCGGCGGCGGAGGCCACCGCGATGATCCGGGCGTACCAGTCGTTCATCCGGTCGACCAGGTCGCTCAGGCTGACCTGCTCGCTCATCCGGGCTCCGCTGGTGAGCGACAGCGCGGTGTGCGCGGTCTGCCCGGCCGAGACGGTGACCCCGCGTCCGCGCAGCAGCTCGGTCAGCTCGGTCAGTTCGGCCTGGCCGGGACGGGTCCGGCGGGAGCGGACCGCGCGGGCGGCGGCCAGCGCCTCGGCGTAGGTGTCGAACATCGACCAGAGCAGGCCGAGGCCCGGCTCGGCCTGCGCCCAGCGCTCGCGGGTCTGCCCGGACAGCTCCGCGCCCTCCAGCAGCCGGCGCCCCGGGTGGTCCTGCAACGCCAGCAGCGAGGCCTCGACCGCGTCCCGCTCCGCGCCGAGGCGCGTCAGGGTGCGGTCCACCTCCTCCCGGGTCATCACCGGACCGTTGGGTCCTGTCAGCGCCATCCGCCCGCCATTCGTCTCGCCCCAAGCATGCACGTCGTGGTCGTCAGATTGTCAGATCAGTATCCGTCCAGGTGGTGAACAGGTGGCGGGTCAGCCGGCGAACCGCGGGACCGGAGCCGGGGGAGTGCTGCCGAGCGGCTTCAACCAGCGGTCGTACTCGGCCGACCACTGGTGCGCCAGGAAGTCCTGCAGCACGTAGTCGACCCGGCGGACCAGGTCGTCCGCGCCCAGCTTCATCGCGACGCCGTAGACCTCGACGTCCAGCGGGCCGCCGACCAGGTGCACGGTCGGGTCCTGGGCGGCCTGCCCGGCGCCGAGGGCGTTGTCGGTGATGGTGGCGTCGACGTTGCCGAGCTCCATCTGCACCAGGCAGTCCAGCTGGTTGGCCACGTGGAACACGGTGGCGCCGTGGTCCTTGGCCGGGTCCTTCAGCATGTCGTCGGCGGTGGAGCCGGTCGCCGCGCAGACCCGCGCGCCCTTCATGGTGTCGTTGAAGCCGGTGATCTTCGACGACTTGGGCACCAGCACCTGCTGCCCGGCGTTGAAGTACGGCACCGAGAAGGAGACCTGCTTCAGCCGGTCGCAGGTGATGGTCATGGTCCGCACCACCACGTCGACCTGCCCGGACTGCAGGGCGCTGATCCGGTTGGCGGTCGGCACGGCGAGGAACTCCACCGCGTCCGCGTTGCCCAGGATCGACTTGGCCAGCGCGTGCACCAGGTCGATGTCGAAGCCCTGCAGGCTGCCGTCGGTCGGATTGCGGAAGCCCCAGAGGTAGCTGTTGGTGTCGATGCCCGCGATCAGCTTGCCGCGCTTGATGATCCGCTGGACGTCCGCGCCCGCGTCCGAGGCGCTCGGCGTCAGCCCGGTGCTCAGGCTGTTGTTGTCGCAGGCGGCGGCCTTCGGCGCCAGCCCGATCCTGACCTGGCCCGCCGCCACGGCGTCCTGCCGCGGGTCGGCGGAGGAGCTGCCGGGCAGCACCACCGCGCCGAGCAGCAGCGCCCCCGCCGTCAGCACGGCCGTCCTGGTCCCGCGTCCCATGCCCGTCCTCCCCCTCATCACCGGTACTCCGCCGCGCGACGGTTGATCCCCAGCAGCGCGCCGGCCGCGGCCAGCACCGCCAGCACCCCGGCGCCCTCGGCCAGCAGCGCGGTGTCACCGCGCCCGGAGGCGGCCAGGGCCCGGAAGTTGGCCCGCTCCTTGCCGATCGCGCTGTTCAGGCTGCGGTCCAGCGAGTCGAACGCGGCGCTGGTGGTGTCCGCGGTGCCGATCGTGGCGTCCACCGCGGTGGTGTAGTCGCCGTCGTCATTGGCGGTCTTGGCCTTGTCGTGCCGCTGCTGCCAGGTGGCGAAATCCGCGGCGGCGGCCCTGATCGGCTGCTGGGCGGCCGGGTCGGCGCCGGTCATCGCCGTCGCCTGGGCCAGGAAGCCGTCCTTGCCCGCGAGTTGGGCACTGTCCTTGGTCCAGGCGGTCTCGTAGGCGTCGGTCGAGCCGCGGGCCACCAGGTTGAGGTTCTCCGCGCCGCGGCACTGCAGCGCCTTGATCCGCGCCTCGTTCAGCACCTGGAGCGGGGCCGCGCCCCTGCTGTCGCTGGCCCGCAGGTCGGAGCCGGCCAGGCTCTGCGCGGTGACCAGCCAGACCAGCGCCACCGCGGTCGCCGCGGTGGCCAGCACCAGGCCGACGTTGAACACCCGGTTGGTCTGCCGGAACAGCCGGACCTGCGCCCAGACCAGGGCGACCAGGGTGACCAGGCCGAGCCCGACGGCGGCCCAGGGCAGCGCCTGCGCGTCGCTGTAGTCCTGGTGCAGCCTGGCGGTCTCGGCGGCGTAGAGGGCCTGCGCCTCGACCAGCATGGTGTCCTGCAGCTGGCTCGACGCGAACCGCAGGTACGCGCCGCCGAGCGGCAGCCCCTGCCGGTCGTTCGACCGGGCGTCCTCGACCAGTCCGGTGTAGACCGGGAGTTGGGCGTTGAGCTGCTGGATCTGCCGCTGCCCCGGGTCGGAGTCGGAGGTGCTGGAGGCGGCCTGGGCCAGCAGCGTGGAGGCCGTTCTGATGTCGTCGTTGTACTGCTTCTGCACGGCCGGGGTCTCATTGCCGGCCTGCAGGAAGCCGGTGGCCGCGGTGGTGTCGGCGTCCGCCAGCGAGTGGAAGATCTGCGCCGCGTCGTCGCTCAGCGGCTGGCTGTGGTTGACCACGCTGGAGGCCGCGTCCGCGCTCTGCACCACCTGGGTCACCGTCAGCACGCCGAACAGCAGCGCCAGCAGCGCCAGCACCGCCCCGGTGCTCCACAGCCGTCGGGGCGGGGTGCTGCGCGGGCCGCGCCGGGTGACGGGGCCGGTGGTGGGGCGTGCCTCCAGTACGGCGGTGCCCCCGTTGGTGTCCATCAGTAGTGCGCCCTCCCCCTGTGCCGACCGTTGGGAGCAGTATGGCCAACCCTTCGGACATCCACACGGGACTTGCGTGGATCTTGAGGTTTCGTCGCCCAGCTGTGACGCGGCCGGTCGCTGCTCAGCTGGTGCTGCCCGCCGTGCAGTCGGACAGCGCGCAGAGGTTCGTGTACGCCTGGAGCGCCACCGCCTCGGTCGTCGCCCGGTCCACCGTCCCCGGCGCGCGGACCAGGACGTGCAGCAGCTCGCTTCCGGCCAGCACGATCAGGTCGCTCTCGGTGTTCCCGTCCCGGTCCAGGGCCGGGTCGCCGACACCGGAGCTGTCGGCGGCCCCGGGCAGGGTGAAGTCGCTGTCCCCGGCGTCGCTCTGCTCAAGGCCCGCCTCCAGCTCCAGGTACGAGGTCTTGGCGCCGACGCGGTCGCGGTAGTCGGCGACGATGACGGAGACCAGCGTGCCGCCCTTCTGCCGCCAGCCGCGCTGCGCGGCGAAGGTGAGCCCGGTCTGCTTCTCGGCCGGGAGCAGCTTGGCGCCGTCCTTGGCGCCGAACTCCACGGTCAGGTACTGGGCCGGGGTCAGCAGGCCGGCCGGGCCGCCCTTTCCCTTCCAGGGGGAGGAGCCGGTCGGGGCGGGCGGCAGTGCGGCGAGCAGCCGGGCCCGGGTGACCGGGCCGGTGGGGGCGGCTGCCGCCGGGGTGGAGGTAGGGGTGGCGCTGCCGCTCGCCGGGGTGGCGCTGCCGGTTGCCGGGGTGGGCGGCGTGGGGGTCTGTGTTTTGGTCTGGCAGGCGGAGGTCAGCAGCGTTGCGGCGATCAGCAGGGACGGGGCGGCGAGGGCGCGGGTGGAGCGGGGCATGCGGTGATCATCGCCCGTGCACCGGCGCCGCCGCGACGGGCTCCGGATAACAGTCCGGTGACACCGGGTCACCAACTGGGGCGGATCGGACCTCCCGGGTCCAGTCGGGCCAGGTCGCGGACCAGGGACTGGAACCGCTCCTCGCCCAGCGCGTCGATCCAGGGGCGGACGGCGTCGGCGGCGGCGGCGTCCGCCGCGCGGGTGCAGGCCCGGCCGCGCTCGGTGAGCACGATCAGCCGGGCCCGCGCGTCGCGGGGGTGCGGGCGGCGTTCGACGTAGCCCTTGCCGATCAGCTCCTCGACCAGTTGGCTGGCGGCCTGCTTGCTGACGCCCAGGTGTTCGGCCAGGGCCCCGGTGGTGGCGCCGTGGCTGCCGATCCGGGCGAAGGCGAACCCGTGCACCGGGCGGATGTCGTCGAAGCCGCGGGCCACCCCGGCCTGGATGCCGGCGACGAGCTCGCCGCTGAGCGCGAGCAGCAGATAGGGGAGGGCGCGGATCGCGGCACTGGTGTCCATGGCCGCACAGTCTTCCACAAATGGACAAGCAGCTTGACTATAGATAGACAAGCAGCTTGACTATCCCCAAGGAAAGACAAGCAGCTTGACCATTTTTCGAGGAGGCACCCATGCCCTACGTCCGCGGCGGCCAGGCCGTCGTCCATGAGATCCACGGCGTCCGCTTCACCGCCCACGCCAACCCCGGCACCGGCAGCCGGGCGATCGCCGCCTGGCGTGGCGAGATCCCGGCCGGGACGCCCGGGGTGCCGCACACCGTGAGCCACGAGGAGGTGATCCACGTCCTGTCCGGCACGCTCCGCTTCAGCGTCGACGGCGACACCGCCGACCTCGGCGCCGGGGACACCGCGATCGTCCCGGCCGGAGCCCTGTTCCGGCTGGACAACCCGACCGACCGCCCCGCCGCCACCTGGGTGTCCACCGCGGTCGGCCTCACCGCGGCCCTCCCCGACGGCAGCACACTCACCCCACCCTGGGCCAACTGACAGGCGACAGGCAGAGGCCCGACAGAGAGAAGCGCACTCCCTCCGCCGGGCCCCTGCCCGCCCCGCGCAGCCCCCTCAGACAGCGCGGGCCGCACGCCGCAGCGCGTAGGAGGCACGAAGCCGCTCCTGCGCCCCGGGCGTGCCGCCGAGCCCCGCCGCGGTCAGGTGGTCGAGCCCCAGCAGGGCCGCCCCCACCACCGGCGGAGTGGTCACGATGCGCGGGACGGCGTACGGGGCGTCCGCCGCCAGCCGCGCGTTGACGCCGTCCAGCAGCAGCGGCTGGCGCGAGGCCAGCACCCCGCCGCCGAGCACCACGTCGGCCGACGAGTCCAGCAGGTCCAGTCGCCGCAGCGCGACCACAGCGAGCCGGACCACCTCGTCCGCCTGTCGGTCGATCAGCGCCAGCGCGGTCGGGTCGCCGGCCTCGGCCACCGCGAACAGCACCGGGACCAGCTCGTGCAGCCGGCCCTCCGGGATCTCGCCCAGGTGCACCGCCTCCGCCACCGCGCCCGCGCTCGGCAGCCCGAAGTGCGCCGCCGCCGCGGGCGCCAGCGCGGTCTGCGGGCCGCGGCCGTCCTCGGCCCGGGAGGCGGCCCACATCACCTCGTTGGCGAGCCCGCCGCCGCCGCCCCAGTCGCCGGTGATCATGCCCAGCGCCGGGAACCGCGCGGTCCGGCCGTCCGGCAGCAGTCCGACGCAGTTGATGCCCGCGCCGCAGACCACGGCCACCCCGCGCGGGGCGTCGGTGCCGGAGCGCAGCAGCGCGAAGGTGTCGTTGGCGACGACCGTGGTCCTGGACCAGCCCCGGCCCGCGATCAGCTCCTGGAGCAGCTGCTCCTCGACCGGAAGGTCGGCGTTCGCCAGGCAGGCCGACAGGTGGGTGGCCAACGGGGCCTGAGCCGCCGTCAGGTCGAATCCCGCCTCGGCTGCCGCCTCGGCGACCAGCGGCGCCAGACCGGCCACCGCCGCCTCGGCGCCGACCAGGTGCGGCACGAAGCCGCCGCCGCGGGCGGTGCCGAGCACCTGGCCCTCGGCGGAGACCAGGGCCACGTCGGTCTTGCTGTTCCCGGCGTCGATGGCGAGCACCCCGGAGACCAGCTCCGGCCCGGCCGCACCGACACTGCCGGCCCCGATCGGGCTGCCACCCTGCATGTACGTCAACGCATTGTCGCTTTCTGTCCCCGTTGCCCGTTCGCCGATCGCGGTCACGCCCATGCCAGGTGCTCGTGGTTGTGGGCGATCAGACGGTCCGTCAACTGGTCGGCCAGGTCGATCTGGCCGACCAGCGGGTGCGCCAGCAGGGCCTGGAAGACCCGGTCCCGGCCGCCGCGCAGCGCCGCGTCCAGGGCCAGCTGCTCGTACGCCGTGACGTGGGCGATCAGCCCGGCGTACAGCGGCTCCACCGGCGGCACCGGCAGCGGCGCCGCGCCGTCGCGGCCGACCGTGGCCGGGACCTCGATCACCGAGTCGTCCGGCAGGAACGGCAGGGTGCCGTTGTTGGTCACGTTGACCACCTGGACCGCGCCGGCCGGGGAGCCGGTGCCGAGCAGCGAGGCGACCAGGTTGACCGCCGCCTCGGAGTAGAACGCGCCGCCGCGCTTGGCCAGCAGCTCCGGCTTCTGGTCCAGCGCCGGGTCGCCGTACATCGCCAGCAGCTGCTGCTCGATCGCGGCGACCTCGGACGCGCGCGAGCCCTTGACCTTCAGCTCGGCGACCACGTTGTCGTGCTCGTAGAAGTAGCGCAGGTAGTACGACGGCACCGTGCCCAACTGCCGTACCAGCGACAGCGGCAGCTCCAGGTCCTCGGCGATGGCCGGGCCGAAGTTCTCCAGCAGCTCCGGCAGCACGTCCTTGCCGTCCAGGCGGACGCCGCGCTCCCAGGTGAGGTGGTTCAGCCCGACGTGGTCCAACTGCACCCGCTCCGGGGCGACCCCGAGCAGCCCGGCGAACTTCCGCTGGAAGCCGATCGCCACGTTGCACAGCCCGACCGCCTTGTGGCCCGCGGTCTGCAGCGCCCGGGTGACGATGCCGACCGGGTTGGTGAAGTCGACGATCCAGGCGTCCGGGTTGGCCCGGCGGACCCGCTCGGCGATGTCCAGCACCACCGGGACCGTGCGCAGCGCCTTGGCCAGGCCGCCGGCGCCGGTGGTCTCCTGGCCGACGCAGCCGCACTCCAGCGGCCAGGTCTCGTCCTGGCCGCGGGCGGCCTGGCCGCCGACCCTGAGCTGCAGCAGCACGGCGTCCGCGCCCTGCACCGAGGCGTCCAGGTCGGTGGAGGTGGTGATCAGGCCCGGGTGTCCCTGCTTGGCGAAGATCCGCCGGGCCAGCCCGCCGACCAGTTCAAGACGGTCGGCCGCCGGGTCGACCAGGACCAGCTCGCCGATCGGCAGCGAGTCCCGCAGCCGGGCGAAGCCGTCGATCAGCTCGGGCGTGTAGGTGGACCCGCCGCCGACGACGACGAGCTTGAGCGGGCCGGAGCCTGAAGGTGTGGTGGTGCGGCTCATCAGCCCTTGACCCCTGTCAGTGTCACGCCTTCGATGAAGGCTTTCTGTGCGAAGAAGAAGATGATGATCACCGGAGCCATCACCAGCAGGGTCGCCGCCATGGTGAGGTTCCAGTCGGTGTGGTGGGCGCTGTGCAGCGTCTGCAGACCGTAGGAGATGGTCCAGGCGCTGGGGTTGGACGCGGTGTAGATCTGCGGCCCGAAGAAGTCGTTCCAGCAGTAGAAGAACTGGAACAGGGCGACCGCCGAGATGGCCGGCTTGACCATCGGGATGACGACCTTGAGCAGGGTGCGGACCTCGCCGCAGCCGTCGACCTTGGCCGCGTCCAGGTACTCCTTGGGGATGGTCAGCAGGAACTGGCGCAGCAGGAAGATGGAGTAGGCGTCACCGAAGATCATCGGGATGATCAGCGGCCACAGCGTGCCGGTCAGGCCGACCTGGTTGGTCCAGAACAGGTACATCGGGATGATCACGACCTGGGGCGGCAGCATCATCATCGAGATGACCGCCATCAGCGCCGTCCGCCGTCCCGGGAAGCGGAACTTGGCCAGCGCGTAGGCCACCGGGACCGAGGACACCACGGTGAACACGGTGCCCAGCACCGCGTACTCCAGGCTGTTCTTCCACCAGGTCAGGAAGTGCGGGATGTGGAAGATGGTGACGTAGTTGCTCCACACCCACTGGGTCGGCCAGATACCGCCGCCCAACGCCTGACTGTCCGACATCACCGAGGTGAGGAACAGGAAGACGAACGGCAGGATGAAGAACAGCGCCGCGGCGATGCCGAAGGAGTGCACCGCGATCCAGTTCAGCCGACGGTTGCGGGCGGCCTTTCTGGCGGCGGCGCCGGAGGCCCGGACCGAGGCGGGGGCGCCCTGGGTCGGGAGCTCGGTGGGGGAGAGGGTCTCGCTCATGGGTTCAACAGCCTTCTTTCCCGGTCCGCCGGCTCAGTCCTCGCCCATGAGGCCGGAGTTCCGGCGCATGAGCAGGGAGGTGAAGGCCATCGCGATCACGAACAGGATGATGGAGACCACGCAGGCCGAGCCGAGGTCGTCGTTGCTCTGGAAGCCCAGGTTGTAGATCAGCTGGGGCAGGGTCCAGGTCGAGTTGTCGGGGTAGCCGGGGAGGTAGGTCTGGCCGGACCCGCCGATCGTGCCGCTGGCCACCTGACCGGCCACGATGGCCGGGGTGTAGTACTGCAGCATGTTGATGACGCCGGTGACGACGGCGAACATGATGATCGGCCGGATGTTCGGCAGGGTGATGTGGCGGAACTTCTGGAACGGACCCGCGCCGTCCAGGCCGGCCGCCTCGTACTGCTCGGTCGGCACGTCCAGCAGCGAGGCCATGAAGATGACCATCAGGTCGCCGATGCCCCAGATGCCGAGCAGTACCAGGGAGGGCTTGGACCAGTTGGGGTCGTTGAACCAGCCGGGCTGTGGGAGCCCGAGGTCGCCCAGGATCTTGTTGACCGGCCCGGTGCCCGGGTTGAGCAGGAACGCGAAGCCGATGGTGGCGGCGACCGGCGGGGCCAGGTAGGGCAGGTAGAACGCGGTGCGGAAGAAGCCGGCACCGGACTTGATCTTGGTGATCAGCATGCCGATGCCCAGGCCGAACACGGTCCGCAGCACCACCATCACGACGACCAGCCAGATGGTGTTGCGCACGGCCGGCCAGAAGTACGGGAACACCGTGAAGACGTAGTGCCAGTTCTTGCCGCCGACGAAGTTCGGCGGGTTGAACCCGTCGTAGTGCATGAAGGAGAAGTAGAGCGTGGAGACCAGGGGGTAGAGGAAGAAGACCGCGAAGCCGACCAGCCAGGGGGCGAGGAAGGCCAGTGCGACCCGCAGGTCCCGGCGGCGCCGCTTGCGCAGGGCGGGCGGTACCGGCAGTCCGCCGTTCTTCGACTTGCTCTTCTTGGACGTCGTGGCCGGCGTCAGGCCGAGATCGGCCGTACTGCTCATGTCGTTCACCGCCGCGTGGGAGGGGTGGGGGGACCGGGGGCGGGCGGGGAGGGCCGCCCGCCCCCGGCTCGGGAGGGCTGCTACTGCTGGGCCTGGGCCAGAGCGTTGTCGATGGTCTTGTCCGCGGCCTTGAGACCGGCCGCGATGTCCGTCTGCTTGCCCGACTGGACCGCGATGCCGAGCTGCTGAAGCGTCGTCACGTACCCGTCACCGTCGGCGGTGGCCGGCTGGGTCTGCGAGTTCGGGTTGTTCGCGACGTCCATGAACGTCTTGAAGGCGGCCGGCAGCTTGAGGTCCGGCGACGCCAGCGCGGCGAAGGTGCTCGGCACGTTGTCGATCGCGTTGGCGAAGGTGACCAGCGCGTTGGTGTCGGTGGTCATGTACTTGGTGAACTCCCAGGCAGCGGCCTGCTGCTTGCTGTTCCGGTTGATCGCGATGATCGTGCCGGTCTGGTAGCCCTTGCCGTAGGTGGCGACCTGGTCGTCCGGCACCGGGAACGGCGCGGTGTCCCAGTTGAAGGACACCTTGTCCTGGGTGAGGTTGGCGATCCGCCACTCACCGTCGAGCTGCATGGCGACCTTGCCCTTGTCGAAGGCGTTGGAGGTCCACTCGTCGCCGTAGCCGGTGCGCAGCTTTTCCAGGTGGGCGTAGCCGCCGAGCTTGTTGACCAGGTCCTTGTTGAAGTTGAACATGGCCGCGAAGGACGGGTCGGTGGCCAGGTCCGACTTGCCGTTGGCGTCGAAGAACTTGGCGCCGTACTGGGCCGCGATGTAGCCGGTGTTCTGCTCGTAGTAGTCGTACAGCGGCACGTAGCCGATCTGCTGCGAGCCGTCGCCCTTGGTCAGCTTGACCGCGTCGGCGGCGAGCTCGGAGAAGGTCTTCGGCGGGCTGGCGATGCCGGCCGCCTTGAACATGTCCTTGTTGTAGTACAGGCCGTAGGCGTCGCCGAGCAGCGGCAGCGAGCACTGCTTGCCCTGGTACTGGGTGTAGCCGAGCATCGCCTTCGGGAAGGTCTTGACCGGGTCGATCCCGTCCTTCTTCAGCATCGGGCCGAGGTCCACGAACGCGCCGGTGGAGCAGAACTTGCCGACGTCGGTGGTGGAGAAGTCGGACACCACGTCCGGGGCCGCCGCACCGGTGGCGCGCATGCCCTGGTTCAGGGTGTCCGCGGAGACCGCGGAGACCGCCTTGACGTGGATGTTGGGGTGCGTCTTCTCGAACCCGGCGATGTTGTCGTTGATCGCCTTGAGCTCGTTCGGCTGGCTCCAGCCGTGCCAGAAGGTGATGGTCACCGGCTTGTCGGCACTGCCGACGCTTCCCTTGGAACCGGCGTTGCTGCTGCCGGTACAGCCGGCCGCGGTCAGTGCCAGCGCGGCGGTGCAGGCCAGCACCGCGGTGGCGCGGCCGAGGCGCACGGTGCGGAGTCTCTCGGAGGGAGAGGTCGTCACGGGTTTCCTCCAGTGGGATGGCGGGCGACTGTGCCCGGCCGAGGGGGGAGTTCGTACCTGTTTGCGGGTGTGCTGATCCACGGCTCGGCGCTGGCGCCGGTCCGGGACGTTCGTGGGGGTGTCGGGGCGGTCAGTTGATGGTGGTGAAGACGCGCTCCCTCGCGGTGCCGAGCGCCGACTGCAGCGCGCCGACCACCACCGGGGAGCCCTGGACGGTGCTGATGAGCAGCCGCGGCCTGGGCACGGCCAGTCCGGTCAGCTCCTCCTGGACGAGGGCCCGCAGCTGCTCGCCGCCGGCCTGCGGGATGTCCCCGCTGAGCAGGACCAGCTCGGGGTCGACCACGGCCACGATCGCGGCGAGCCCGGTCGCCAGCCGGTGCGCGAGCACCGCCAGCACCCGGTCGTCGCCCCGCTCGGCCGCCTCGGCGGCACGGGCCACGGCCTCCGCCGCGGTCCGCGCGCCGATGCCGTGCTCCCGTGCCAGCGCCAGCACGGCGGGCGCGCCCGCCAGCTGCTGGAAGCCGCCGGCGTTCTCCCGGCGGACGTTCTTGACCACCGGGGCGCCGGGCAGCGGCATGTAGCCGACCTCTCCCGCGCCGCCGGTGTGGCCCCGGTGCAGCTTGCCGCCGAGCACGATGGCCGCGCCGACGCCGTCCTCGACCCAGAGCAGGACGAAGTCGGAGACCCCGACCGCCTGGCCGACCCGCTGCTCGGCGACCGCCGCCAGGTTCACGTCGTTCTCCAGCGCGACCGGGACGCCGAGGCCCTCGACCAGCTCCTCCAGCAGCCGGGGCGAGTGCCATCCGGGCAGGTGCGGGGCGTAGCGCAGCTTGCCGGTGGCGCCGTCCAGCGCGCCCGGGGTGCCGATCACGATCTGCCGCAGCGCGGACCGGTCAAGACCGGCCGCCGCGGCGGCGGCGTCCACCGCCTCGCGGACCCGGTCCACGGTGCCGCTGGCCTGCCGCCCCGGGGTGGGGTGCCGGTGCTCGGCGACGACCTGGCCGGTGATGTCCGCGACCGCGACCCGGATCCGGGCCGGGTTGACGTCCAGCCCGGCCACGAAGGCCGCTTCCGGGTTGATCTCGTAGAGCTGGGCGCCGGGGCCGGGGCGTCCGGCGGTGGTGCCGACCGGGACCACCAGCCCCGCGCTCTCCAGCCGGGCCAGCAGCTGCGAGGCGGTGGGCTTGGACAGCCCGGTGAGGCCGCCGAGCTGGCTCCGCGACAGCGGGCCCTGCTCCAGCAGCAGCTCAAGCGCCGCGCGGTCGTTGATGGCCCGAAGGAGTCGTGGCGTGCCGGGCTGCGCCGGGTTACCGTTGCCTGCGGCGGTCATCTGCCTCGTCACTCCTCACGCCGGACTCATGGATGCTGGGACATCATCACGCACGCCCCGCACCTGAACTAATAGGAAAGTTTCCTAACGGTGTGCAGGAACGTACGGCCCCCGCCGAGAAGCTGTCAATGCCCTGATCGCCTTCGCCCGCCCAGGAAACCGAAGCGTTACCTTGCGCACACCAAAACGCCCCACCGCGGATCCGCGATGGGGCGCTTATGTAGGCAAATGTCCTACTCGTGCGGAGCTGCCGCCGCCGGAGGCGCCGGAGCCGCCGCCTCAACCGAAGCCACGACCTCAGCCGGCGCCGCAGCCTCGGTCGCTGCCGCCGCCGGAGGCGAGACCTTGCCGATCTGGACGCCGTCGGCCTCCAGCGCCGCCTTGATCCGCTGCCGCAGCTCCCGGGCCACCGGCACCGCCTTGCCCGGCATGGTCTTCGCGGCGACCTGCACCACCACCGTGTCCGCGCCCAGCGAGTCCACCCCGAGCACCTTGGCCGGCTCCCACAACTGCTCGCTCCACGGCTCGTCCTTGGCCATGTCCTCGGCCGCGCGCAGGATCAGCTCCTGCACCCGGACCAGGTCCTCGTGGTAGCCGAGCGGCACCTCCACCGTCGCGGTGGCCCAGCCCTGGCTCATATTGGCGATCCGCTTCACCTCGCCGTTGCGGATGTACCAGATCTCGCCCCCGGCGCCGCGCAGCTTGGTCACCCGCAGCCCGACCTCCAGCACCTTTCCGGTGGCCACCCCGGTGTCGATCTCGTCGCCGACCCCGTACTGGTCCTCCAGGATCATGAACACCCCGGACAGGAAGTCGGTCACCAGGTTCCGCGCCCCGAAGCCGATGGCGACCCCGGCCACCCCCGCGCTGGCCAGCAGCGGAGCCAGGTTGATGCCCAGCACCGAGAGGACCGTCAGCGCGGCCGTGCCCAGCACCAGGAAGGACGCGACGCTGCGCAGCACCGACCCCATCGCCTGGGAGCGCTGCCTGCGCCGTTCGGCGTTCTCCAGCAGGCCCGATATCAACGCGGGCTGGTTGTGCCCGTTCCCCTGGGCCATCCGGGAGACCATCTTGCTGATCATGCTGCGGATCACCGCGCGCAGGATCAGCGCGATCACCAGGATCAGGACGATCTGGACCAGTCCGGTGACCCAGGACTCCCAGTGGCTGCCGAGATATCCCACGGCCTGGCCCGCGCTCGTGGTGGCGCCGTCGAGCGACGGATCGGGGGCTGGGGTCTGCGCGGTCATTCCGTCACCCTATCGAGACCTGACGGGTGCCCCGGCACGGGAAGTGCAATCAGCCAAGATCGTGGGCATGAACTGTGGGGTAGGACACACCGGTCCTGTTCCCCTGGATTGCTGGCGCTGCGGGGAGGCCTGCGGCGACACTGGGGGAGATCGTCCAGCACGGAACCGCAGGGAACCGCAGCACCGGCGCGAGCCACGCGCCGTCGGCGTAAAGGGAGGCCTCGTGCCCTATGTCCTGGTCCTCAACGCGTCCTACGAGCCACTCGGCGTCGTAACGATGCGCCGCGCCCTCGTTCTGGTCCTCGACAAGAAGGCTGTCAGCCTTGAGGACTCCGGGGTCTATATGCACAGCGCCACCAGCGCCCTCGCGGCGCCTTCCGTCGTCCGCCTGACCCGCTTCGTGCGGGTCCCTTTTCGTGGTCCCGTCCCGCTGACCCGCCGCGCGCTGTTCGCCCGCGACGGGGGACGGTGCGTGTACTGCGGTGGCGTCGCAACCAGCGTCGACCACGTGGTGCCGCGCAGCCGCGGCGGCCAGCACCAGTGGGACAACGTGGTGGCGGCCTGCCGCCGCTGCAACCACGTCAAGGCCGACCGCCACCTCGCCGACCTCGGCTGGCGGATGAAGCGACCACCGGCCCCGCCCAGCGGTCTCGCCTGGCGGATCATCGGCACCGGCCACCGGGACCCCCGCTGGCGCCCCTACCTGGAGCCCTACGGCTCCCGTGAGGAGGTCTCCCACGTCGCCCCCGACGTCCCTCCACGCGAGGCTCCGGCCGAACAGCTGTCCGCCTGACCCGACGACACCCTCCGCCCTGCCCGGCAGGCTCCGGAGGGTGTCCCGCGTTCAGGCCCGGCGGGTCACCCGGGTTCGCCGGGGTTCAACGGTCCGACCGGGTCCGGCGCCGGCGGGGCCGCGGGCGCGCTCGGCAGGCCGCTGGGCAG
Source organism: Streptacidiphilus cavernicola (assembly GCF_042510955.1). NCBI lineage: Bacteria > Bacillati > Actinomycetota > Actinomycetes > Kitasatosporales > Streptomycetaceae > Streptacidiphilus > Streptacidiphilus cavernicola. The sequence continues at coordinate 334,405 of NZ_JBHFAB010000004.1, read as the reverse complement.
CCCGGTCGGCAGCCCGGTCGGCGGCGCGCTCGGCAGCACCGGCGGGGGCACGCTGACCGGAGTCCCGACCGGGGCGGTGCCCGCGACGGCGTAGAGCTCGATCCCGTACAGCGAGTAGCCGAAGCGGGTGGCCCGCTGCACCCCCTGCATCCGGACGTACCGCACGTCCGGCGCGTCGAAGTGCACCGTCTCGTCGCCGCCCGCGCCGTTCAGCACGGTCGCCGCGGTGGTCCAGTGCTGCCCGTCGGCCGAGGTCTGGATCAGGTACTGCGCGGCGTAGGCGTCCTGCCAGTGCAGCACCGCCTCGCCGAGCGTGGCCGGCTGCGCCAGCTGCAGCTGGACCCAGGCGTCGTCCTGCGCCGGGGAGGACCAGCGGGTGTCCGCCGAACCGTCGTTGACGGCCGAGGCCGGGAAGTCCGGGGTCTCGTCGCCGGACGAGGTCGCGGTCGCGGTCAGCGCCAGGTCGGGTCCTTCGGTCCGCGGGTAGACGTGCACCTGGACCTGCTGGGTGACGGTGTGCCCGGCGGCGGTGAAGCCCACCGGCACGGTGTACGTCCCCGGCGCGGTGCCGTCGGCGGCCCGGAACACCAGCGGCAGCGCCTGGCTGCCGCCCCGGGACAGCGCCACCGCTCCGGGGGCGCCCACGGTCAGGCCCTTGGCGCCCTTGGGCGGCGCCGCCGCGACCGTCCCGCTGGCGCCGCCGACGCCGAGCGCCTGCAGCTCGCCGGTCAGCGTCACCGGAGCGCTGCCGACCTCCAGGTCCACGCTCTGCTCCGGCAGCCGCAGCGCGGCGGTGGGCGTGTCCGCGTACCAGGGCACGATCTGGTTCACCACCGGCGGCGGGCCGCCCGCCGCCCACACCAGCCGGATCCGGTCCACCGGGGCCTTCGGGTCCACCGGCAGCTCGGTGTAGCCGTCCGCGAGCGCGCCGACCCTGACCCAGCCCTGGCCCGGGGCCGCGCTCGCCGGGTGCACCTCGACCGAGCCCACTGACGCCACGTCAGGATCGGTGAGCACCACCACCCGGTCCATCGGCCGGGCGCTGCCCAGCGTCATCGTCAGCGCGTCCCCGGCCTGCGGCGAGGCCACCGCGCGGTAGGGGGCGGCCAGGTCGCCGTCGGCCACCTGGGCGGCGGAGGCCCCGGGCTGCCCGGCCGGGCCGCCGGTGACGGTCGCGGTGGTGCTGCTCGGCGCGGACACCGAGAACTCGCTCACCGCCACCGCGCTGGTCTGCGTCGCGGTGGCGCGCAGGCGCAGGTAGCGGGCCACCGTACCGGCCGGCAGCACCGCGCTGACGGTCCGCTGCCCGGAGTACGCGCCGACCCGGTGCCAGCCGCCGTCGCCGGAGGAGTACTCCAGCACCGCGTGCTGGAGGTAGTCGCCCGCGGCGGCGCTGCCGTCGTCCGCGCCCATCCGCACGGTGACCGTGCCGACCGGCTGGGCGCTGCCGAGGTCGATCCCGACGGTGTCGTCGACCTGCGGCGGGGCGTCGCTCCAGTAGTAGGTGTCCGGGTCGCCGTCGACCATCTGCGACAGGTCATGGCCCTGGGTCGCGTCCATGCTGCTGCTCGGCACGGCCTGCCCGCCGCCGACCCCGGACCAGCTGTTCGACGCGGCCAGCGCGCGCTTCAGGAACGGGTCGAGCACGCCCTCGCCGACGGTGACCCGGGCCTGGGCCAGCTGGGTCACCAGCCGACGCAGCGTCACCTGGGCCGACCAGGCCCGCGCGCCGTCGCCGGAGCGCTGCGCCGCCAGCATGTCCACCGCGGCCTGCCCGGCCTGGCCGTAGGCCGAGAGCTGGGCCAGCCAGGGCGCGTCCTCCGCGCCGAGCGGGGAGTGCGCGGCGGCCAGCACCTGCGGCGCGGTCGCCATGGTGGTGAACGCGGCCCGCAGCGCGGCGGTGTCGGCTGCACTGCCCTGCCCGAGCCGGAAGGCCGCGACCAACGGCCGCAGATAGGCGGACTCCGGCCCGCCGCCCGCCGCCGCCGACGCACTGTTCCCCGCCAACGCCGAAACCGCAGCCGCGGCCTGCTCCGCCGCACCCTGCGTCTGCGGCTCCGCCGCCGTGCCCTGCACCTGCGGCTCCGCCGCTGCCTCGGCCCGGGTCGCCGCCTGCCAGGACGCCGCCGGGTCGTACGCCGCCGGGTTCCAGGCGTAGTCCGCCGCGGTGGCCAGCGGGATCCGCGAGGCCTCCGGCTGCTGCATCGCGTTGACCAGCAGCGCCGCCGACCCGGTCGCCACCCCGGCCTCCCGGCCCAGGTACGGGCCGAGGTAGAGCCGGTCCGGGGCGGAGTCGTTGACCACGTAGTTGTCCTGGGTCACCAGCGGATGCCCGAACGCCTGCGCCGCGGCCGCGGTCTGCGCCGCGGTGATCGTGCCCGGCTGGACCCCCACCCCGGTCCAGGCGACCTGGACCGACGGGTCGAGCCGCTCGGCCAGCTCGCTCCGGTACGGGGTCGCGCCGTCCTGGTAGAACTCGGTGGGCAGGACCGACAGCGGCGCCGCACCCGGGTGCTTGCCCAGGAACCGCTGCAGCACCAACTGCACCAGATCGCTCTGCGCGTCCGCCGTCGCGGCCGGTCCCAGGCCGTAGCGGTCGTGGTCGGCGTCGCAGTGCCAGTGGGTGAAACTGCTGTCCTGGAACTGCAGTTGGAACGAGCGCACACCGAGACCCCAGAGCTGGTCCAGCTTGGCCAGCAGCGCCAGCTTGTCCTTGGCCGAGGTGAAGCAGACCGAGCCGCCGAGCGCCAGGCCGTAGCCCAGGGTGACGTGGTCCAGCGCCGCCTGCTGGGCCAGCGCCCGCAGCTGCGCCTGCTGGGCGGCCGGGTAGGGGTCGCGCCAGCGGCTGTTCCGGTACGGGTCGTCACCGGGGGCGTAGAGGAAGTAGTTCTGCTTGCTGCGGCCCAGGAAGTCGATCTCCGAGCGGGTCTGCTCGGGCGTCCACGGGGTGCCGTAGAAGCCCTCCTCGGTGCCGCGGACCGGAGTGGTCGGCCAGTCGGTGATCCGGACCCCCGGCAGCGCCGGGCCGTGCGCGGTGCCGACCACCAGCTGCCGCAGCGACTGCGCGGCGTTGAAGGTCCCCGCGGCGTCGACCCCGGCCAGCACCACCGCGCCCGCGCCGTCGGCGCCGGTCCGGCCCGCCGCCAGCACGTAGCCGCCCGAGGGCAGTCCGGACGGGCTCAGCGGGGCGTCCTGGCCCCCGGCGGAGGCCAGGTCGCGCAGCGCCCGGTCGGCCCCGCCGCCGGCGCCCTCGGCAAGACCGCCCAGATACACCGTCAGACTCCCGGCGGCGGGCGCCCCGGAAGGACCGTCGGCGGACTCGTCGATCCGCCGCGCCCCCGCGCCGGTCAGCACCTCGCGCACGGCCTGCACCGCCCCGGGGTCGGCCTTCGCCGCGAGCACCAGGGTCACCTGCGCCGGGACCGCGACCGCGGCCCCGTACGGCTGCTGCGCCTGCGGTCGCGGAAACACCTGAGGCACCGTCACCGCGGCCGGAGCCGCCGACCCGGCCGAAGCCGCCGCCGACCCCGTCGGGCTCCCCGGCACCGCCGCCGCGCCGACCCGTCCCACCGCCGGGACCGCGTACGCGCCCTGGGCCCCGGTCACCATCCCGCCGCCGACCACCGCCGCCACCGTCAGCGCCGCGCTCGCGCGCAGTGCCGCGCTGCGCCGACGGCCCTGCCCCGCGGCCGACCTGGCCCGGTCCAGCAGCGGCCGGGTGCCCTTGAGCTCCGAGATCAGCCGATCCGCGGTCTCCGGCGCCAGCCTGCGCGCCGTCCTGGCGGCGGTCCTGCGGGCACTGAGGACGGGCCCCGAGGACACCATCGACTGCAGTGCGGCGTGCTGCTCCAGCTGCCTGCGCAGTCCGCCGCCGACGGCGGCGGGGAGGGAGGGCCGGTGCTCCACGCGGTCTCCTCACAGCGCTGGTGCTGACGTTCGCTAAGACCATCACAGAGAGTGCGGTGCACTGTCAACGATCGAGCAGACCCCGGTCGTTATGTCCGACCAGCCCATGAATGCCGGGTGAACGGCGCCGGACCGCGGCTCGACCCACCCCAATGGCCGGTGTCAGAGCGGACCGGATCCGGGTAGGAGGATCCGTGCCTGCCGCCCGTCCCCACCGCGCCGAGGAGCCTCCGTGGCCACAACGTCCCAACCGTCCGCCGAAGCCGCGGCCCCGGGCCAGCCCGCGGCCCTCGCCGAGCTCGCCCGCGCGCACGGCGTCGACACCGTCCGCGAGGGCCCGGACGGCCCCGCGCCGATCGCCCCGGACACCCTGGTCGCGGTCCTCGCCGCGCTGGACGTGGACGCCTCCACCCCGGACGCCGCCGCACAGGCGCTGGACCGGCTGCACCGGCGCCGGGCCGACCGGCTGCTGCCGCGGCACCTGGTCACCCGCGCCGGACAGCCGCGCGACCTGACCGTCCCGCTGGACACCGAGCTGTGGATCGAGTTCGAGGACGGCCGCCCGGCCCGCAGCCTGGACCACCACCCGGCCGCCGGGCGGATCCCCGGCGACCTGCCGACCGGACGGCACACCCTCTGCGCCCGCCGCTACGGCCGTGCCTCCGCCGCCCCGCTGCTGGTCGCCCCGGCCCGACTGCCGGGGCTGCCGCGGCGCAGCTGGGGCCTGCTGGCCCAGCTCTACTCGGTGCTGTCGCAACGCTCCTGGGGGATGGGCGACCTGGCCGACCTGGCCGAGCTGGCGCAGTGGGCCGGACGCGCCCACGGGGCCGGCTTCGTCCAGGTCAACCCGCTGCACGCGGGCGTCCCCGCGATGCCGGGGCACGGCTCCGACCCGTCCCCGTACCGGCCCTCGTCGCGCCGCTTCGCCGACCCGGTGCACCTGCGGATCGAGGCCGTGCCCGAGTACCCCTACCTGGAGCCCGCCGCCCGCGAGCAGGTGGCCGCGCTGGGCCGCCGGGGCGCAGCGCTGCGCGACGCGGTGCTGCTGCAGGACGGCCTGATCGACCGTGACGCCACCTGGGCGCTCAAGCAGGAGGCGCTGACGCTGCTGCACGCCGTCCCGCGCGGCCCCGGACGCGAGGCTGCCTACCGGGCCTTCCTGCGGCGCGAGGGCACCGCCCTGGACCGCTACGCCACCTGGTGCGCGCTGGCCGAGGTGCACGGCCCGGCCTGGCACTCCTGGCCGGCCGGGCTGCGCGACCCCGGCTCGGCCGCGGTGCGGCGGGCGGCGGCCGAGCTGGCCGAGCGGGTCGAGTTCCACCGCTGGCTGACCTGGCTGGTCGACGACCAGCTCGCCGCGGCCCAGGCGGCGGCGACCGGGGCCGGGATGGCGGTCGGCCTGATCCACGACCTGGCCGTCGGCTGCCACCCCGAGGGCGCCGACGCCTGGGCGCTCCAGGACTGCCTGGCCACCGGCATCTCGGTCGGCGCGCCCCCGGACGCCTTCAACGCCCACGGCCAGGACTGGGGCCTGCCGCCGTGGCGTCCGGACACCCTCGCCGACGCCGGCTACACCCCGTACGCGGGGCTGCTGCGCGGGGTGGTGCGGCACGCGGGCGCACTGCGGATCGACCATGTGATGGGCCTGTTCCGGCTCTGGTGGGTGCCCGAGGGCCGCCCGCCGACGGAGGGGACCTACGTCCGCTACGACCACGAGGCGATGCTCGGCGTGCTGGCGCTGGAGGCCGAGCGCGCGGGCGCGGCCGTCATCGGCGAGGACCTGGGCACGGTCGAGCCGGGCGTGCGCGAGCAGTTGGCCGAACGCGGCATCCTCGGCACCTCGGTGCTCTGGTTCGAACGGGACTACGCCGACGACGCCAAGGGCACCCCGCTGCCGCCGGAGCGCTGGCGGGCCGAGTGCCTGGCTACGCTGACCACCCACGACCTGCCCAGCACCGCCGCCAGGCTCAGCGGCGAGCACGTCGAACTGCGGCACCGGCTGGGCCTGCTGGCCCGTCCGCTGGCCGAGGAGCAGGCCGAGGCCGAGTCCGACGTCGAGGAGTGGCTCGGCGAGCTGGCCGGCGAGGGGCTGCTCGCGGTCTCCCCGTACGGCGAGGGCCCGGCCGCGGACCTGGCCGAGGCCGCGCCGCCCGGCGCCGCGGCGCTGCCGGACGCGGTCGCGGCGCTGCACCGCTACCTGCTGCGCACCCCGGCCGAACTGGTCGGCGTCTGGCTCCCGGACGCACTCGGCGACCCGCGCCCGCAGAACCTGCCGGGGACCTCGTCCGAGTACCCCAACTGGCGCCTCCCGCTGGCCGATGCCACCGGCCGCCCGGCCTCCCTGGAACAGCTCACCGCGGCCCCCCGCACCGCGGCACTGGCCGCCGTCATGAACGAACCGCAGCAGCCCGAACGGAGCGGCTGAACGGTGCCGCCCCCGCCGGGAAGCCCGGCGGGGGCGGCACCACACTGATGACGACCCGTCAGCCCGCCTACCGTCAGGCAACCCTGCCGTCAGGCAACCTGCCGGGCAGGCAACCCTGCCGGGCAGGCAACCCTGCCCGGCAGGTGGTCTGCCCGCCGGGCGTCAGCCCGGACCCGCGGCAGAGGCGTCAGGCGCCCCGCGCCGCCCCGCGGTCCGCCGCCTGCGCCCGCAGCGCCCGTTCGACGCCCGCGCGGGCCTCGACCACCATCCGCCGCAGCGCCGGAGCCGGCTCGGCCTCGGCCAGCCACGCGTCGGTCGCGTCCAGCGTCGCCTGCTCGACCTGCACCGCGGGGTAGAGACCGACCACGATCTGCTGCCCCATCTCGTGCGAGCGCTCCTCGAAGATCCCCTTGATCGCCGCGAAGTACTTCGCGGTGTAGGGGGCGAGCAGCTCCCGCTGGTCGGTCTGCACGAAGCCGCCGATGACCGCTTCCTGGACGGTGTTGGTCAGCGTCTCCGCCTCCACCACCGAGGCCCAGGCCGACGCCTTGGCGTCGGCGGTCGGGCGCGCCGCCCGGCAGGTTGCCGCGTGCGCCTGCCCGGCCGCGGTGTTGTCGCGCTCCAACTCGGCCAGCACCGCGGCCTCGTCGGCCTGCCCGGTGGCGGACAGCCGGACCAGCAGCGACCAGCGCAGCTCGGTGTCCACGGTCAGGCCGCTGATCGGGGCGCTGCCGTCGAGCAGTCCGGCGACCACGGCCAGGTGCTGGTCGGTGGTCGCGGCCGAGGCGAACGCCCGCGCCCAGGCCAGCTGGTGGTCGCTGCCGGGCGCGGAGGAGCGCAGCAGCCCCAGCGCGGCGTCGGCGTACCGGGTCAGGCCCTCGGCCCGCCAGGCCGGGTCGGCGTAGAGGTCCACCGCCAGCTTGGCCTGCCGCTGCAGCGACTGGACCACGCCGATGTCGGACTCCCGGCCGATGCCGCTGAGCACCAGCGACAGGTAGTCGCGGGCGGCCATCTCGCCGTCCCGGGTCATGTCCCAGGCCGAGGCCCAGCACAGGGCGCGCGGCAGCGACTCGGTGAAGTCGGCGATGTGCGCGGTGACGTTCGCCAGCGACTCGGCGTCCAGCCGGACCTTGGCGTAGGAGAGGTCGTCGTCGTTGAGCAGCACCACGGCGGGCCGCTTGCGCCCGGCCGGTACCGGCACCTCGGTCAGCTCGCCCTCGACGTCCAGCTCGATCCGCTCGCTGCGGACCAGCGCGCCGCTCTCGTCCAGGTCGTACAGGCCGACCGCGATCCGGTGCGGTCGCAGCACCGCCGCGCCCTTGGCGCCGGCCGGCAGCGCCGGGGCCTCCTGGCGGATCGCGAACGAGGTCAGCACGCCGTCGGCACCGGTCTCGATCTCCGGGCGCAGCACGTTGATCCCGGCCGTCTCCAGCCAGGCCGTGGACCAGGCCTTGAGGTCGCGGCCGGAGGTCTCCTCCAGCGCGCCGAGCAGGTCGGACAGCCGGGTGTTGCCCCACGCGTGCCGCTTCATGTAGGCCTGCACGCCGGCGAAGAACGCGTCCTGGCCGACGTACGCCACCAGTTGCTTGAGCACCGAGGCGCCCTTGGCGTAGGTGATGCCGTCAAAGTTGACCTGGACGTCCTCCAGGTCGTTGATCTCCGCCATGATCGGGTGGGTGGACGGCAGCTGGTCCTGCCGGTAGGCCCAGGTCTTCATGGAGTTGGCGAAGGTGGTCCAGGCCTGCGGCCAGCGTCCGCCGGCCACCTCGGACTGGCACAGCACCGAGGTGAAGGTGGCGAACGACTCGTTCAGCCACAGGTCGTTCCACCACTCCATGGTGACCAGGTCGCCGAACCACATGTGCGCGAGCTCGTGCAGCACGGTCTCGGCGCGGCCCTCGTAGGCGGCGTCGGTCACCTTGGAGCGGAACACGTACTGGTCCCGGATGGTGACCGCGCCCGCGTTCTCCATCGCGCCGGCGTTGAACTCGGGCACGAACAGCTGGTCGTACTTGCTGAACGGGTAGACGGTGTCGAACTTCTCCTGGAAGTAGTCGAACCCCTGCTTGGTGACCTCGAAGATCGCCTCGCCGTCCAGGTACTGCGCCAGCGAAGGACGGCAGTAGATGCCCAGCGGCACGTGCTGCCCGTTCGGGCCGTCGTAGCTGTCGAACACGCCGACGTACGGGCCCGCGATCAGCGCGGTGATGTAGGTCGAGATCCGCGGCGTGGCCGCGAAGCGGTGCAGCTCGGTGCCCTCGGCGGGGCCCTGCTCGGGCTCGGGGGAGACCTCGTTGCTGATCACCTTCCACCCGGCCGGGGCGGTCACGGTGAACTGGAACGTCCCCTTGAGGTCCGGCTGCTCGAACGAGGCGAACACGCGGCGCGCGTCCGGCACCTCGAACTGGGTGTAGAGGTAGGTCTGCTGGTCGACCGGGTCGACGAAGCGGTGCAGCCCCTCGCCGGAGTTGGTGTACGCACACTCCGCGACGACCCGCAGTTCGTTCTCCGCCGCCAGGCCCGGCAGCGCGATCCTGCTGTCCGCGAACACCTCGGCCGGGTCCAGCGCGGTGCCGTTCAGCACGACCTCGACGACGGCCGGGGCCACCAGGTCGATGAAGCTGGACGCGCCAGGGGTGGCGGCCGTGAAGCGGACCACGGTGGTGGACCGGAACGTGCCCCCCTCGGTGGCCGTGCTCAGGTCGAGCTCGATCTCGTACGCGTCCACGTGGAGGAGCTCAGCCCGGGTACGGGCCTCCTCACGGGTCAGATTGGTGCCAGGCACGCTGCGTGACTCCTTCGTTGACTCTTGCCGCACGCTTGCTACGCGCTTCTCGGCATCCTCCCACGTCGGCCTGTCGGCGCAGCCGCAGCCCGACTCGCGGCCCGGGGGTCAGAGGTCGTACGGGTGCAGCAGGATCCTCGACGTGCGGAAGGCGACGGAACCGCCCGGGGCGAGGGCGCGCCTGGAGTCGTCGGTCTCGACGAGGAGAATCCCGTCCCCCACCCGTAGTTCCACCACCGGGTCGTCCTCCTCTCCGACACCGATCACCGTGCCGGTGACCGTCACGGTCCCGCCCTCCGGGCCTTCGATCGAGCCCGGTGACGGCGGAGCGACCGTCCAGTCGGTGACCTCCTCCGGGACGTCGATCTCCACGTCGAAGTCCCCTTCCCGGGCAGGCGTGGGTCCGGCCCAGAAACCGGCGGCCTCACTCGTCCCGTAACGGAAGACGACCTTTCCCTCGGCGGGGTCAAGGACCCGGAGGACTCTTACTCGCACTCTTCAATCCTAGGGGGACGCGGACCATCGTGTTGCCGACGATCCATTCGTTGGACGGTGAGACGAAGTCCCAGGTCTCCATGTGGAAGTGGAACTTGGTCGGCTTGCTGTTCATCTCGTGGTTCCCGATCCGGATGCTGCGCCGTCCGTCCGCCGAGACCAGGCGGTTCGGGTCGGGAACGCCGGTACGGGGATGGATGTTGGTGTACGGCCCCGGGCCCAGGAAGTCGGTCATCGCCTGGTCGGCGTCCTGCGGTTTGAGCGGCTTCGGAGCGGTCGTCTCGGGCAGCTCGGTGACCTTCTGGTGCGGCGAGAGGCCGAGCGGGTCGCTCCAGGTGTGCGGGTTGTGGACGTAGGTGTCGGGGTTCGGGGCGGGGACCAGGCCCAGCGGGTCGGGGGTGGTGTAGCGGGCGGTCTCGGGGTCGTAGTAGCGGTAGACGTTGTAGTGGAGCCGGGTCTCCGGGTCGAAGTACTGGCCCGGGAAGCGCAACGGCGTGTACGTGCTGCTGTCGCTGGGCCAGGTGGTGTTGCCCCACAGGGTGGGGGTGGCCCGCCAGGCGATGGCGGCGGTCTCCGGGTCGACCAGTTCGGTGGGGGTGCCGACCAGGTCGGTGACGATGGCGAAGAAGCGGCGGTCCACCTGCTCCTGCGCGGTGTCGTCGGAGCCGCCGGGAACGGTGATCGTCTCGGTCTGCGCGAGCGGGCTCAGCCCCTCGTGGTCCCAGCTGAGCGTGTGCGGTCCCGGCAGGTACGGGGCCAGGGTGGTCTGCTCGGCCAGCGTGGACCCGTCCCAGCTGAAGTCGGTGCGTTCGACCACGGATCCGCCGTCCTCGGACAGCCGCAGCTTGGCGGTGCGTCGGCCCAGCGGGTCGTAGAGGTAGCGCCAGACCGCGCCGTCCGGGGTGGTGACCTCGGTGAGGCGGTCCTCGGCGTCGTAGCGGTAGTGCCAGTTGTCGGGTTTCCGGGAGAGCCGGGTGACCTGGCGCAGCACGGTCCGGCCCGCGCCGTCGTAGCCGTAGCGGACCCGCCCGGCCGCGGCCAGTCGACTCCCGGTGTAGGTGCGGTCGCCGAGCGCGGGGCGGGTGGCGCCGGTGGCGGGCCAGTCCGCTTCGGTGAGGTTGCCCGCCGGGTCGTAGGCGTAGCGCTCGGTCCAGCCCTCGGCGTGCACGGCGGTGACCCGGCCGACCGGGTCGAGGTCGAAGTCCCGGCGCCCGGTCAGCCGGTCGTCCACACCGACCAGGTTGCCGTCGGCGCGGTAGCGGTAGTCGCGCTGCTGCAGCGGTGCCGGTGATCCTTCCGGCCCGCTGACGCTCCGCCCGCTCAGGGTCTGCCCGGTGAGGCGGTGCCTGCTGTCCCAGGAACTGGTCAGCGTCAGCGTGTCGCCGATGCCGCGCCGGAGTTCGCGTCCGAGCGCGTCATAGGCGAAGTCCAGGCTCCCGCCGGGGGTGTGCAGCGCCAGCGGCAGGCCCGCCGCGTCGTACGACCAGGCGCTGATGTGCCCGCCGGGCGTGCTGCGCCGGGTGCGGCGGCCCAGCGGGTCGTAGCTGTTGGCGAGGGTACGGCCGTTGCTGGTCTCGGTGAGCAGGTTGCCGAGGGCGTCGACGGTGCGGACCAGGTCGGTGTCCGGGTCGGTGGCCCGGACCAGGTGTCCGGCCCGGTCGTAGGCGTAGCGGGTGACCCGTCCGTCGGCGTCCTTGCCCACGGTCAGCCCCAGGTCGTCGTGGCTGAACCGGGTCACCTGCCCCAGCGGGTTGGTGACGGAGGTGATCTGCCCCGCCGCGTCGTACTGGTAGCCGACGGTGCGCTGCTGGAAGTCGCTCTCGCCGACCACCCGCCCGGCCGCGTCGTAGTGGTACTCCCAACTGCGGCCGAGCGCGTCGGTGACGGCGGTCAACTGCATCTGCGCGTCGTGGGTGAAGGAGATCCTGGCCCCGTCCGGGCCGGTCCTGGCGGCGAGGGTCTCGAAGTGGGTGTACTCGTAGCAGGTGGTCCGTCCGAGCGCGTCGGTGTGCCCGAGCAGGTTGCCCTCGCCGTCGTAGGTCCAGCGCTCGACGCTGCCGTCCGGCGCGGTGCGGACGGCCGGGTAGCCCTCGACGGTCCAGCCGAGCCGGGTGACCGCGCCGGTGGCGTCGGTGACGGCGACGGCCCGGCCGAAGGCGTCCCGTTCGTAGCGGGTGGTCGCGCCGGTCTGGTCGGTGACCTCGGTCGGCAGCCCGGCCGCGTTCCGGCGGATCCGGGTGGCACCGCCCAGGGCGTCGGTGACGGAGACGAGGTGCCCGGCCGGATCGTAGGCGTAGCGGGTGGTCGCCCCGAGCGGGTCGGTGACCGAGGTGCGGTGTCCGGCCGCGTCGTAGGTCTGCTGCCAGACCGCCCCGCCGGCCTCGGTGACCGTCGACGGGAGACTCGACTCGCCCTCGTAGACGGCGGTGCTCTGCTCCCCGTCCGGACGGGTCACCGCCACCAGGTCGCCCGCGCCGTCGTAGGTGTAGCGGGTGGTGCGGCCCAGCGGGTCGGTCACGGACAGCAGCCGGTCGTAGTCGTCGCGTTCGTAGCGGGTGGTGTTGCCGAGCGGGTCGGTCTGCGCGGTGATCTGGGCGTGTGCGTTGACCTCGTAGCGGGTGGTGTGGCCCAGGGCGTTGGTCTCGCTGTGCACCTTGAGGCCGGTGGCCGGGTCGGGATCGCCGTAGTGGAACCGGAACCGCAGCGAGCCGTCCGCCCCGCCCTCGTCCACCACCCGGCCGAGGTGGTCGTAGCTGTACGTGTAGTGGCTGCCGTTGCGGTCGGTCCAGGAGACCACCCGGCCCTGCTGGTCGTTGGCGAAGCGCATCGGCAGGCCGGAGGAGTTGTAGACCTCGCTCAACTGCCCGTCGGTGTAGCCGTAGCGCAGCAGGGCCAGGTCGCCGCCGTCGTCGGCCGCGCCGGCCAGCAGCAGGGCGGTGATCCGGCCCTCCTCGGTGTCCACCAGCAGCCGGTAGCCGCCGCTGTGCACGATCTCGCGCGGGGTGCCGTCGGCGTCGTAGCGGAAGTCGATGCTGTCGCCGGAGCGGTTCCGCAGCCGGGTCAGCAGCGCGGTCGCCCCGCCCGGACGGACCGTGAACTCCCGTTCCAGGCCGGTGGAGGCCTCGGTCAGGGTGTAGTAGCGCTCATGGGCGTCGACGGACAGGTCGAGCCGCCGTCCGGCGCTCGCCTGGACCGGCGGCTGCCCCGGCTCGGGGTGCGGGTAGGCCTGCGAGACCCGGTCGGCGCGCAGGTGCACCACGCCCTCCGGGTCGACCTCCAACCGCTCGTCGAAGCTGCACACCCAGCGCTGCCCCATCCAGCGCCCGGCCCGGTAGCCGGACTCGAAGCAGCGGGTGAACAGCAGCGGCAGCGTCCCGGGCAGCGAGACGTCGGTCTGGTCGATGAACATCCGCCCGGTGGCCATGTCCACCGGTTCGCCGCCGTCGCAGACCGCGTCGTCGTCGCGGCCCGCCTCGCGCGGGTCGGCGACCTGCTCCCGGCCGGTGCCGGGGCCCTGGTGCCCGTCGCCGCCGGACGGCTCCCGGCCGGGCCGGGGTTCACCGCCTCCGCCTTCGTGCGGGACGTGGGGTTCGTCGTGCTTCCCGTCCTCCATCAGCTTCTTGAGCTCGCCGGCGTGCTTGGCGTCGGCCTCGGCGGTGTTCTCGGCGACCTTCTTGAGGTTGTTCCCGGTCGAGTGGTAGAAGTCCTTGACCGCTTTGCCCGCGTCCTCGCCCAGGGTCTTGCCGAGCTTCCGCGCCCCGTCCTCCAGCGCCTGCACGATCCTGTTGGTCACTCGAAGCTCACCCCCGCGAGCTTGGCCTGGAAGGCCTGTGCGTGGCCGGCCACGGTCTCGGCGTGGCCGTGCATGGTCTGCGCGTAGGTCTGCAGCATCTGCGGGTGGATCGAGAAGCCGTCACCCGCGCCGCCCCCGCCCGCACCCCCGCCCGCGGTGACCCCGAGTGCGCCCTCGGCGGCCTGGAACACCAGCCCGGTGACGGCGTTGCCCACGGTCTCGATCAGCGGGCCCATCGCGGCCTCGATCACCTCGCCGATGATGTACTGCTCCAACTGCTGCTCCAGGAAGTCCATCACCTTCTCCGCGGCCTTGACCACCAGCGCCTCGGCGGCCTCGGCCAGCCCGAACGTCGCCACCGCGGCGGCCTGGTCGGCCACGAACGTGGCGGCCAGCACCACCAGTTCGGCGATCGCCTCCAGCTTCATCGCGACGATCACGTCCGCGGCGGCGTCCAGCGCGGCGGCCACCACCTGGCAGGCGTTCACCAGTTCGGTCATATGGCTGTTCGACAGGGCAGCCCACTTGGCCAGCAGCGCGTCGTAGGAGGCACCCTGGTAGGCGTCGGACATCTGCTGGACGGTCGCTGTGGAGTCCTGGTGCGTACTGTCCACGCTGGTGGCGAACTCGGTGATGTGCGAGGAGAGTTCCCGTACCTTGTCCTCGTTCACCTGGGGCCAGTTGACCCCGATGAACTGAAGGAACGACACCACTTCCCCCGGCAGCTCGATCGCCACAGCGCCCCCCAGGCATCAGCGTGCACATGTCGGGACCAAACCTAGTACAGGCCGCCTCCGACACCAGCGGGATGCCGCGATCTAGGGTCGACCCATGCACACGCTCGTCAGCACACCGGCCGGTGAAGCCCGCTACACCCTGTTCCCGGCGTTCCCGGCGTTCCCGGCAACGAAAGGGGCACGAACCCCGCCCCGCGCCCTGCTCGCGCTCGGCCATGGTGCGGGCGGCGGCATCGAGGCCGCCGACCTGCGGGCGCTCGCCGCCGCCCTGCCGCCGCTGGGGATCACCGTCGCGCTGGTGGAGCAGCCCTGGCGGGTGGCCGGCAAGAAGCTCGCCCCCGCCCCGAAGACCCTGGACGCGGGCTGGCTCCCGGTCGTCGCCGCCCTGCGCGCGGCCCACCCGGCCGGGCTCCCGCTGCTGGTCGGCGGTCGCAGCGCCGGGGCCAGGGTCGCCTGCCGCACCGCGGTCGCGACCGGCGCGGCGGGGGTGCTGGCGCTGGCCTTCCCGCTGCATCCTCCGGGCAAGCCGGAGCGCAGCCGGGCCGCGGAGCTCCTGGACTGTCCGGTGCCGACCCTGGTGGTCCAGGGCGCGAAGGACCCCTTCGGCGGCGGTGACGCCTTCCCGCCGCTGGGCGCGCACCAGCGGCTGCTCGCGCTCCCGTACGGGAACCACTCGTTCGCCGTACTGAAGTCCGCCCCGATGAGCGAGACCGAGTTGCTGGCGCTGATCACCGACGGCGTGGGGGAGTGGGCGACGGAATTGCTCTCCGGCCGCTGAAACCCGCCGACGTTGCGGTGGCCGGAGGCTCCGTACCCGTACTTGTCGTATCGGCAGGTGACGCCGAGGATGGTGGTGAACCGGGAGCCGGTCGAATGAGCACTTGATGTGGTCATTATGATGGCCACGGTTTATATGCCTGCAGGGGCGGCGTCATGGCGGACGCCGAAGGTGGCTGAACGGGGAGCGGATCATGACTGGAACCGGCTACGAGGTCGACCTCGACTACCTGAAGTCGACGATCACCAAGCTGCAGACCGTGGTGGACGGCATGGACGGCGCCTGCACCAAGGTCAACTACAACACGAACCTGACGCGCAAGCAGTTCGGCTCCGAGGCGTTCGCCGAGTCCGGGACGCTCTACTCGGCGCACGAGTCGATGAAGACGCAGATCCTGGGCATGATCACGACGCTGCAGAGCATGGTCCAGGAGTTCACCAACAAGACCGCCGCGGTGCACACCGCGTACTCCGACCACGAGACCACGACGAGCGGGCACTTCAGCGCGTCCTGACGGGGTCGACCGGCAGATTCGGAGAGAAACGGGAGGGCACGACAGTGGCGGGAATCAGTGATGCTGCGGCCTACCAGCAGCAGATCGCGGAACAGCAGAAGCGGCAGAAGGCCGCCGACGCGCAGTGGAAGAAGGTCCAGGCGGCGAACGCCGGCGGGAAGACCGGCACGGACGGTTACACCACGGACTTCGAGGCCGCCGGGGGCCTGGTCAACCTGCAGAACATGATCAAGGATGCGGACCCGGACGCCATCAGCCATGTGGCGACCCAGTGGACCACGATTGGCAACGCCCTCGGTGAGAGCGCGACAGACCTCGGCACGCACGTCAACAATCTGCTGCAGAACTGGACCGGGGCGAGTGCGGACGCGTTCCGGGAGAACGCCACCGCCCTGAATACCAGCCTCAACAACGGTGCGCAGTACGCCCACCAGACGTCGTCCGCGATGACCGACGCCTCGATCGCACTGTCGGCGGCGCAGTCCGAGATGCCGTCGATGCCCAGCCGCTGGGACCGCTTCTCCCGCGCGATGACCAGCGAACAGGGTGACATCCAGTTCAAGCAGGACGCGGCGGCGAAGGGGTTGGACTACGCCGTCCAGCACGACGGCTCCCAGCTCTCGGCGGTCGAACAGGCCCACCAGAAGGCCGTCCTGGTGATGGAGAAGGTGGGGGTCCAGTACAACGCCGCCGCCGCGAAGCTGGACGCGCCGCCGAGTTACACCGGCGGCGACGGCTCCTGGCCTCCTCCGCCTTCTTCGAACCCGGGCTCGCCGGTGACCCAGCCCAAGGGCACGGTTCCCGGATCCCCGGGGCAGGGCGGAGCACCGGGTAACGGCGGCGACAACGGGGGCAAGGTCAAGGCGATCCAGGGCGGGGTCACTCCCGAGCCGCCGCTGAAGCTGACGCCGGTCGACGACCCCAGCGGGGTCAACGGCGGTATCGACGGCGGCAAGACGTCGGGCACCGTGCCGCCGTTCGGCAGCACCCTCGACGGGGTGAAGGGCGGTCCGACCACCGGGATCGGCACCGGCGGCGTGGGTTCCGGCGTCGGCGGTGTGGGCGGTGTCGGCGGTGTGGGTTCCGGCTCCGGCGGTGGGGGCGTCGGCGGCGGAGCCTTCGGGGGCGTCGGCGCCGTCGGCATGGGCAGCGCCTTCGGCGGAGGAGTCGGCGGGGGCGGCGGTCGGCTGGGTGTCGGCCTCAACGGCAAGGGCCTCGGCGGCTCGGCCCTCGGCGAGGGTGGCCTCGCGGGTGAGGGCGCAGCGGGTGAGGTCGGCGCCCTGGGCGAGGGCGAAGGACGCCTCGGTGCTGCGGGCGCCGAGGGCGAGGGCAAGTCCGGGACCGGCATGGGCATGGGTATGGGCGGTGCCGGACGCGGCGGGAACAACAAGAAGAAGCGCAAGGCCCGTGCGGCCTACCTGGTCGAGGACGACGAGACCTGGGCGCAGGACGCCGCGCCGAACCCCCCGGTGATCGGCTGACGCGTACTGGTGGGCGACGATGGCATGACCGAGCGCTGTACCGGTTGCCCTGTGGGTCCTCGTACCCGCAGGGCAACCGGCCTGGAGTGAGTGAGACGGGTGACATGGGCTTCAAGCGGGCATTGAGTGCATTTGGCGGAGCGGTGCTGGCAGGCACCCTGGTGCTGACCTCTGCTCCTCTGGCAAGGGCGGACGTGACACGTGACGCCCAGTGGCCGCTGCAGGCCTACAAGATGTCGACGGATGTCTGGCCGCACTCCGAGGGCAAGGGCGTCGTCGTCGCGGTCATCGACTCCGGGGTCCGGGCGACCCATGTGGACCTCACCGGACAGGTGCTGCCAGGAACGGACCTGGTCAATGGCGGCAACGGACAGACCGACTACGCGGACGACGGCCACGGCACGGGTGTCGCCAGCCTGATCGCGGGTCATGGACACGGGAGCGGCGACGCATCGGGTGTGATGGGGATCGCTCCGGAGTCGAAGATCCTTCCGGTGGGGATCGACCCCGGCAAGGGGGACACCCTGACTGTCATCGCGAAGGCCATCCACTACGCGGTGGACCACGGCGCCAAGGTGATCAACATGTCGTTCGGCTCCCCGACCGGAGACTCCGCCGTCGTGGAGGAGGCGGTCGCCTACGCGGAAGCCCATGACGTCGTCCTGGTCGCGGCCTCCGGGAACGACGCCAGGGCGGTGGACAACTATCCCGCCTCGTTCCCCGGGGTGATCTCGGTGGGCGGCGTGGACCAGAACGGGAAGCTCTGGAACGGCGAGACCACCAGCTCGCATCTGACCGTGGTGGCGCCTGCGTTCAATATCGTCCGGGACGGTGGCAGCAGCGACACCAAGATGTACCAGAGCAAGGGCACCAGTTTCGCCGCGGCCTATGTCTCCGCTTTCGCCGCGCTGATCCGCTCCGCCTACCCCAAGCTGACGCAGGGCCAGGTCGTCAACTTCATCATCAAGGGGGCCGACCACAGTCCGGTCGGGTCCGCCGCTCACAACTCGACCTGGGGATACGGGCTCGCCCGGCCCAACTTCACGCTCTGGGCCTCGATGGCGAAGAACCCCGGTCCGGCCGCGGGCCCGCTGCCGCAGGCGACTCTGGCTTCGGCCGCCACCCCCGCGCCCGGGACCGGCAGCAGCAGCTCCCACCCGGCGACCGGCGTCGCCTCCGGCGGTGGGAAGTCCGGTAGCAGCAGCGGCCTGGTCCTCGCCGTCGTCGGCGTGCTGGTGCTGCTGGTGGTCATCGTCGTGATCGTGCTGATCGCCCGTCGGAAGAAGCAGACCCCGGGCGGCCCCGGTGGCCCCGGCAGCGGCGGCACTCCCGGCTACGGACCGCAGACGCCCCCGCCCTACCAGCAGCAGCCGCAGCAGCCCCAGGCCCCGCAGTACCGGCCGCCGTCGTCGCCGCAGCCGTCGCAGCAGCCGCCGTACTACCAGCCCCAGCAGCCGCAGGCCGGTGGCGGCGGACAGCAGCCTCCGCCGTCGGTCTACCAGAACAACCCCTACGCCCAGCCGACCCAGCCCCAGCAGCAGCCCCCCTACTACGGCGGCAACCCCCAGGGCTGACCCGGCGGGTCTCCCGCACCTGCGCCGACCCCGCTTCTGCGACGGCATCGCACCTGGTCACAGCCGGTATGTCGGCAGTGGCTGCAATGCGTCCGGTCTGCCACCGTGGCCCCATGGAGCAGTCCACGCACGCCCACGAGCACCCCCACCCGCACGGCCACGAGCACCCCCACCCGCACGGCCATGCCCACCCGCACAGCCACCCCCACCCGCACCCCCACGCCGACGGTCGCCCGCACACCCCCGGCCCGCACACCCCCCGCCTCCACAGCCACGACCCGGCCGACCGGATCGACCCCGCGCTGACCGCCTCCGCCGAAGGCCTGCGGACTCTGGCGGTCTCCCTGGCCGCCCTCGCGGCGACCGCCGTCGCCCAGTTCGCCGTGGTCGCCGCGAGCCACTCGGTCGCGCTGCTCGGCGACGCCGTGCACAATGCCGCGGACGCGCTCACCGCGCTGCCGCTCGCGCTGGCCTTCCTCCTCGGCCGCCGCCCGCCGACCCGCCGCTACGGCTACGGCTTCGGGCGCGCCGAGGACCTGGCCGGGCTCGCCGTCGTCGCGGTGATCGCCGCCTCCGCCGGGTTCACCCTGTACGCCGCCGTCGAACGGCTGCTGCACCCGCGCCCGGCCACCCACCTGGTCGCGGTGGCCGCCGCGGCGCTGGTCGGGTTCGTCGGCAACGAGTGTGTCGCCCGCTACCGCATCCGCACCGGACGGCGGATCGGCTCGGCCGCCCTGGTCGCCGACGGCCTGCACGCCCGGACGGACGGCTTCGCCTCCCTCGCCGTACTGCTCGGCGCGACCGGCACCGCCCTCGGCTGGCGTCAGGCCGACCCGCTGGTGGGGCTGCTGATCACCGCTGCCGTGCTGCTGGTGCTGCGTGACGCCGCGCGGGCGGTGTTCCACCGGCTGATGGACGCCGTGGACCCGGCACTCCTGGACCTGGCCGAAGCCGCCCTCGCACACCTCCCCACCGACCCGGCCGCCCCCGCCAACCTCACCGCCCCCGCCGGGCCGGTCGAGGTGGGCGGGGTCCGCCTCCGCTGGGTGGGGCACACCCTCCGCGCCGAGGCGGAGCTCGCGGTCGCCCCCGAGCTCAGCGTCGGCACCGCCCGCGACTTCGCCGACCGCGCCGAGCAGGCGCTGCACGCGGCCCTGCCGCACCTCGCCGCCGCGACCGTCCGCCTCTCGGTCCGCCGCCCGCAGCCGACGGACCGTCAGAGCAACGCCGCCTACTTGGACTTGCTGTAGTACTCGATGGAAGGCGTCGACGGGTTCTGGTAACCCGCGACCAGCGTCAGCAGTCCGCCGTTCGGCAGCGCGTAGAGCACGTCCTCGCTGACGAACCAGTCGTTGGCATCCGAGGGCAGCGCGCCGATGATGGTGGACTTGCCCGTCACCGGGTCGAGTTGGACGAAGTGCGGGGAGCCGCTGTAGGTCCCGGTGGAGATCGCGTACACATTGCTGCCGCTGGTGGTCTGCACCAGCACCGCGCCGTGGTCGCTCTCGCCGTTGTAGCGCCACAGCTGGTCGCCGGTGCCGAGGTCGAACGCGACGACCTGGCCGGCCGTACTGGTCGAGTCGGAGAGGTCCTCGGCGCTCTGCGCCACCAGGGTCTGGCCGAGTTTCACCGACGTCGGACTGTTGTTGTCGAGGGTGAAGTTCGACATGTCCAGCTGCTTGGCCGTGCCTGTGCTGCTGTAGATCGACACCGGGCCCTTGGAGTTCGACGACAGCATGGCGACCAGCGGGGAGCCGTTGAGGAAGTACCCCTCGATGACGCTCTGCGACTCCGTCTTCCGCCACAGCCGCTTGCCGGTGGCCGGGTTCAGCGCGGTGAGGGTCTGCTCCGGGGTGACGTCCGCGCAGAAGTCGTTGACGACGACGGCGCCGGTCGTCCCGAACGCCTCTTCGTTGCAGTACTTGCCGCGGGCCGGATTGAGCCAGATCTCCTTGCCGGTCTTGGTGTCGAAGCCGCCGGCCCGTCCGAGGCTGAGCACGGTCGCGACCGAGCCCTGGACGAAGGTGTCGGCGCTGCTCGCCGTCGGATCGGAGCTGTCGGTGAGGTCGACCTTCCAGAGGATCTGCCCGGTGGCGGTGTCCACCCCGGCGACGTAGCTGCAGGAGTGCGTGTCGGTGCCGAAGCCGATGGTGCCGATGCCCGCGCTGTTGACCGTCGGCGACATGGTGCAGGGCTTGGTCGCGTCGGACGGCGGGGTGAGCGTCCAGAGCTTGTGGCCGGTGGCGAGGTCGTAGGCGACGACTCCGGTCCCGGTCCCGGCGCGGACCAGCTCGGTCGAGGTCACCCAGGAGCCGACCATCTGGTCGCCGCTCCCCATCGAGGCCACGGTCCAGGCCGCGTTGAGCGTGTTGGCGTCCTTCCCGTGGCTGCCGCCGCTGTTGTTGACCACGGCGATCACGGTGCCCACGATGGCCAGCGCGAGGACGCCGCCGATGATCCCGAGAACCGCGCCCTTGCGGATGCCGCGGCGGGGGGCGGGGGCCGCCACCGGGTAGCCCTGCTGGGGGTAGCCCTGGGTCTGCGGGTACCCCTGCATCGGCGGTGGCACCGGCGCCGGGTAGCCCTGACCCTGGCCCGCCGGGTATCCCTGCGCAGGCGGAAACCCCTGCTGCGGTGAGGCCTGCGGCGGCGGATAGGAACCGGGCTGCTGCGGATACCCGCCCTGGCCCTGCGGGGGATACCCACCGCCCTGCTGCACCTGCGGGTAGCCGTAACCACCCCCGTACGACGGCGCGGGCGCCTGCGGCTGCCCCTGCGGCGGGTACCCCTGCGTCGGAGCGTAAGCGGGCCCGCCCTGCGCGGCCGGGTACGCCGCCTGCCCGCCCTGCGGCGGCTGCGACGCCGCCCCAGCGGCCTGCACGGGCGCATACGCCTGCCCGCCCTGCGGAGGTACCCCCTGCGCCTGCGGCGGGACGCCGCCCCCCTGCGCGGGCGGGTAGGCCTGCCCGCCCTGCGGCTGCGGCTGCGGCTGCTGCGCCTGCTGCGCCGCCCCGGGGTACGCCTGCCCACCCTGCAGGGCCTGCCCGCCCTGCGGCGCCTGCGGCTGCCCCGCCTGTGCCTGCGGCCCGCCCTGCGCCTGCGGCTGCCCCGCCTGCGCCTGCGGCCCACCCTGCGGCGCCTGCCCCTGCGGCGGCGTCGCGAGCTGCGTAGGCGTGTACTGCGGCTGCCCGCCCTGCGGCGGCTGCGCGGGGCCCTGCGGCGCTGCTGCCGGAGGCTGGTACAGCTCGGTCGGGGTGTACCCGGGCGGCGGCGCCGCAGACGGGCTGGCCGAAGGCGGGGTGACCGCAGGTGAGTCGGCCGCAGATGAAGTCACCGCAGGCGGGGCGTCCGCAGGCGCGTTCGCCGACGAACCGTCAAGCACCGTCTGCGGGTGGTCCTCCGGCGGCTGCCCACCCTGTCCCGTCGTGTTCTCCGCCATCCCCCGCACGCACCTTTCCCGACTGTCCCGAGCGAATTCCGCCACAACTCGGACGACATCGTAGGCCGCAGCCGCACCGACCCGCGCCACCGCCCAGCTGAACCGGCCCACGACCACCGAGGGGGCGGCGCCCCTTTCGCGCCACCCCCTCAACCCACCGTCACCCCGCGGCCCGCCCGCTGCACCTACCGCTACGCACCACCACCGGGCGACGCGCCACCGCGCCCCGCGCCACCCAGCTACACGCGCCCACCGCGCCCACCGCGCCTACCGCCGTGCGTCGCACTCCTGCGCCCGCAGCGCCCTCGCCAGGTCGTCCCTGGCCTCAAGTACCAGTCGCCGCAAGGCCGGTGCCGCCGTCTCGTGCTCGGTCAGCCAGAGGTCGGTCCGCGCCAGCGTCTCCGGCGTGGTCACCAGCTTCGGGAACAGCCCGCTGACGATCCGCATCGCGATCTCGATCGAGCGCTCGCCCCAGACCTTCTCCAGCACGTCGAAGTACGGCTCCGTGTACGGCGTGAGCAGATCCCGCCGTCCGGCCGACTGGAACCCGCTGATCTGCGCCTCGACCAGCGCGTTCGGCAGCTCGTCCGAGTCCACCACCAGACGCCACACCTTCGCCTTGGCCTCTGCCGTGGGCCGTGCCGCCAGGCACGCGCTCCGCAGCCGCCGACCGCTCGCGGTGTCGTCCCGCAGCAGCTCGGCCGCCAGTTCCTCCTCTCCGGCCTCGCCCGCCGCGACCAGCGTGTGCAGCAGCGTCCAGCGCAGCTCCTGGTCGACGTCCAGGCCGTCGATCCGCGCCGTCCCGGCCAACAGGCCGTGCACCAGCTGCAGTTCGGTCGGCGACGTCGCCGTCTGGGCCAGGAATCGGGCCCAGGCCAACTGGTGGTCGCCGCCCGGCTCCGTCGCCCGCAGCTCGCGCAGCGCACCCTCAGCGAGCAGCCCGGCCCACTCCGCCCGCACCCCGCCGCCAGCCGCACCAACCCCACCAGCAACGCCACCAACACCGACGCCACCATCAGCCACATACACATCCAGCGCCGACTTCGCCTGCAGATGCAGCGACTGCAGCACGCCGATGTCGCTCTCCCGCCCGGCGAACCGCAGCACGATGTCCAGGTAGTCGCGGGCCGGCATCAGCCCGTCCCTGGTCAGGTTCCACAGCGCGGACCAGCACAGCGCTCGGGCGATGGAGCCTCCCCGGCCGGAGGTTGGGGAAGGGTCGGCGATGTCGCCGAGCCCCTCCCGCAGGGTCTCCAGTGACGCCTCGTCGAACCGGATCTTGCAGTACGTCAGGTCGTCGTCGTTGACCAGCACCAGCGCAGGCCGCTCAAGCCCGACCAGCTCCGGCACCTCGGTCCTGGCCCCGGCGACGTCGATCTCGACCCGGTGGGTGCGCACCAGCGCGCCGTCCGCGTCCCGCCCGTACAGGCCGACCGCGATCCGGTGCGGGCGCAGCGTCGGGAAGGCCTCGACGGCGTCCTGCAGCACCGCGAACGAGGTGATCACTCCGGCCGCGTCGGTGACCACCTGCGGGGTCAGCGCGTTCACCCCGGCGGTCTCCAGCCAGGCGCGGGACCACTCCGCCATCGCCTCGGCGCCGCGCCCCGAGGTCTCGGCGAGCACCGCGAGCAGGTCGGCCAGCGTGGTGTTGCCGAACGCATGGCGCTTGAAGTAGCGCCGCGCGCCCTCGAAGAAGGCGTCCCGCCCCACGTACGCCACCAGCTGCTTCAGCACCGACGCGCCCTTGGCGTAGGTGATGCCGTCGAAGTTGAGCTTGGCGTCCTCCAGGTCGCGGATGTCGGCCGTGACCGGGTGGGTGGTCGGCATCTGGTCCTGCCGGTACGCCCAGGCCTTCCTGCGGTTGGCGAAGGTGATCCACCCGGCGCCGTACTTGGTTGCCTCCACCTGCGCGAACGCACCCATGAAGTCGGCGAAGGACTCCTTCAGCCAGAGGTCGTCCCACCACTGCATGGTGACCAGGTCGCCGAACCACATGTGCGCCATCTCGTGCAGGATGACGTTGGCCCGGGCCTCGTAGGCGGCCTCGGTCACCTTGGAGCGGAACACGTACTCCTCGCGGAAGGTCACCAGGCCCGGGTTCTCCATCGCGCCGAGGTTGTACTCGGGGACGAAGGCCTGGTCGTACTTGCCGAACGGGTACGGGTAGTCGAACTCCCGGTGGAAGAAGTCCAGGCCCTGCTTGGTGACGGCGAAGATCTCGTCCGAGTCGAAGTGCTGCGCCAGCGAGGCCCGGCAGAGCGCGCTCAGCGGGATCTCCAGCCGCCGCCCGTCCGCCAGCTCCTGGGTGTGGTGGTCCCTGGCGACGTGGTACGGCCCGGCCACCACCGCGGTGATGTAGCTGGAGATCCGCGGGGTCGGGGTGAAGTTCCAGGTCAGGCCGTCCTGCACCGGCTCGGGGTCGCCGCCGGCAGCGGAGTTGGAGAACACCTGCCAGTGCTCGGGCGCGGTCACCGAGAAGGTGTAGGCGGCCTTCAGGTCGGGCTGCTCGAAGGTGGTGAACACCCGGCGGGCGTCGGCCGGTTCGTACTGGGTGTAGAGGTACGTCTCCTTGTCCACCGGGTCGGTGAACCGGTGCATGCCCTCACCCGTGCGGCTGTACGCGCAGTCGGCCTCGACCACCAGCTCGTTGTCCGCGGCCAGGCCGGGCAGGGCGATCCGCGAGCCGTCGAACACCTCGGCCGGGTCCAGTGCCCGCCCGTTCAGCACCACGCTGCGGACCTCGGGGGCGAGCAGGTCGGCGAAGCTGTCCGCGCCCGGCTCCGAGCAGCGGAACCGCAGCACCGTCCGGGAGTGGAACCGGCCGGCCCCCTCCCCCTCGCGCACCGATTGCACGGCCGAGCGCAGGTCGAGGTGGACCTCGTAGCCGTCCACGCTGAGGATGCGGGCCCGTTCGCGGGCTTCGTCGCGGGTGAGATTGGTCCCGGGCACTGCGGTTCTCCCTACCTGGTGCACTGCGGCTCGGCGCGGCCGGGTGAGGGACCGGCCGTCGTTCGAGTCGTCGTTACCCGCATCTCTATCACGGGCCGCCGCCACGGTGGACGGATCCGCCCTGGCGGGAATGCCCGGAGGCGGTGCCGTGTTCGCCCGGGAGA
Source organism: Streptacidiphilus cavernicola (assembly GCF_042510955.1). Classification (NCBI taxonomy): domain Bacteria; kingdom Bacillati; phylum Actinomycetota; class Actinomycetes; order Kitasatosporales; family Streptomycetaceae; genus Streptacidiphilus; species Streptacidiphilus cavernicola. The sequence goes on along the minus strand of NZ_JBHFAB010000004.1, from coordinate 309,365 downwards.
CCGTACGTCCCTCGCCCCGGAGGACTCATGTCCGCACCTTCCGCCACCCCCGTGACCGCCGACTTCTGGTTCGACCCGCTCTGCCCCTGGGCCTGGATGACCTCGCGCTGGATGCTGGAGGTCGAGCAGCAGCGCCCGGTGCGGGTGAAGTGGCATGTGATGAGCCTGGCCGTGCTGAACGCCGACAAGGACATCCCCGAGCAGTACCGCGAGTTCCTCAAGGAGGCCTGGGCCCCGGTCCGGGTCTGCATCGCCGCCGCGCAGGCGCACGGGGACGAGGTCCTCGGCGCGCTCTACACCGCGCTCGGCACCCGCTTCCACAACAACGCCGAGCCGCGCACCCGGGAGACCATCGAGGCCGCGCTGGCCGACGCCGGGCTGCCGGTCGAGCTGGCCGACGCCGCCGACTCCACCGACTTCGACGAGGCGCTGAAGGCCTCCCACAAGGAGGGCATCAGCCTGGTCGGCGAGGACGTCGGCACCCCGGTGATCGCGGTGCCGGGAGCGACCGGCGAGCAGGTCGCCTTCTTCGGCCCGGTGGTCACCCCGACCCCCCGCGGCGAGGCCGCCGCCCGCCTCTGGGACGGCACCCTGCTGGTCGCCTCCACCCCCGGCTTCTACGAGATCAAGCGGACGCGTCAGGCCGGGCCTAGCTTTGAGTGAACGAGTTCATCCTACGTCGCGTCTCGCTGACCAGGAAGAACCCAGGATTTCGTCACACTGAGTAGGCAAGAGCCCCGGCCGTCACCTCTGGCCGGGGCTCACTCGTAGGCCGAATGAATGAAGCCCCGACCAACCGCACGGGGGAGCGGAAGGCCGGGGCCGATCAGTGGCGCTCCCTGAGCCAGGGAGCACGGGTCAAGCTGCCTTGGAACGTCCTGGGCGGCGGATGATCCGGTGGAGTCACCCGGAAGTACGTCCCGCACTTGGGGCACCAGGGCAATCGGTTCTCTGGGTCCTCTGGGCTGTCCGTACCGCACAGTGGGCAGGATTCCACCGGATCACTCCCTCAGGCCGTGTGGTCGTACTCCCCGGCCTTTGCAGCGGCCACGTGGACCGCCCACGACTCCGGGCTCATGGTGACGACGGTATCCGGCCGCTCGCTGTCCCGGAACGCGACGATGCCGGGGACGTTGGTCGCCACCTCCGGGCAGTTCCCAACCTTCTGGTCACGGCACGCTGCCGCGCCGACGAACACGAACTCAGGACTCTCCATGCTGGCGAATCTCCCTGCTCGGTCCTACCCCGGCCACGGACATGGCCGGGGGCTGTAAGGCCCGCCCCGTGAGGGACGGGTGCATGTGGGCTCGGCGCTCAGCCAGGGCCAGGCGGTGGGCTCGGGAGGCGTCGAACGCTATTCGCAGCCGCTCCGCTCGCTGCCAGAGCGGGAGATCGGCTTTCATCCGGCCCTCAGCTCGGCAGGAGCGGCGGCAGGTCGGCACCGAGGGCAGGAGCACGGCGGCAGAGCCAGGGAGCCAGGCACGTGGTAGACGTTCGCGCTGCTCGGCTCGTACTGCTCCACTTTCAGCTCCCGCTCCTCTCCGGTCTCGGCGTTCTTGAGGTACACGCGGAAGGTGATCACTGAGACCTCCGGGAGGCTTCGGAAGCAGGTGCGGGGGCGGCACTGCCATGGGCCGCAGCAAGGTGTCTGGCCTGCATCACGCGGACATCGGCGGCACGGGAGTGGTCCCCGGTGAGGACCGCTGCTTGGCCCTGCTCGGCCAGCCGCTGGCACTCCTGGCAGACCGGCTGCCTCGTCCTCCGGGTCACTGCTCACACCTCGCCCCGACTTCTGACAGGGCAGCGCGCAGCGAGGCAGCGGCAGCGCGGCGGGACACCTCTCCGCTCAAGATCTCGCAGAGCGTCCAGACATGGGATGTGGCCACGGTTCCGAGGCGCACCCCGTCATCGCTTCCGGTCGTCCGTACCGAGGTGATCTCTATCCCGAGATCGCTCAGGACGTCGATCAGCGCCAAGGACGCCGCTTGTGCTCCGCGATCAGCCTGCTCCTGCTCAGCCAACCTCAGACACTCTGCGCGCTCGTCCATGGCATGTCCCTCTGCTCTCCGCCGATGTCTCTACGGCGAGAATGGCGCGGAAGGACGTTGTGCGGAGTGGCCACCCATAGTGGCCAGTTGGCTACGCTGCTTCGATCTCCGCCATGAGCAGGCGGAGCGTCAGGGAGTGCTTCTCGGGCGGCAGGGCGTTGAGCGCGGTCCGGGCGTAGGCCACTCCGCCCGACTGGTCGCCAGCACGGGCCAGCATCAGCCCACGGTGCATCTCAAGGTGCGTGGCGAACCTGGGCAGCGTCGGGGGCAGCAGCCGACGGGCAGTGTCCTGTGCCTGAACGGCCCCCTTCTCGTCGCCGAGCCTGGCCAGGAGCAGGGAGGCAAAGACGTTCATGCGCCATTCCGGAACGGCGTAGTCGGATGCCTCGGCGTCCGGGGAAGCCACCTGCTCAAAAGTCCGCCAGCCCTCGGCCAGCAGGGTGAGCGCTCCACGGCGGTCCCCTCGGATGGCGGCAGTGTGCGCCTTGCCCATGAGGGCGTTCAGGCGTCCCAGAGAGGGTTTTGAGGACAACGCCAGTGCCTGGTCGGCCAGTTGGTCTGCCGTGGACAGCGAGGCACCCTCGTAGCCCAGGGCGATGGCAGCACGGCCACGCACCCAGACCCGCGCCGACGTGTTTTCGGACCGGTCGGCAGTCTCGGCAGCTGTGTAGTACCAGTTGGCTGCCTTGGCTCCATCCGACCCCGGGAACGTCTTGGCGTACAGCGTGGCCAGTCGTGAGGCCACGTCCCACATGCCCGGCCTCTCCAACTGCTGCTGCAGGACGACCAGATCAGCGGCCAGCCGTTTCTGGATCTCCTCGGCTCCGGTGGACATGTAGTCCTGCCCGTAGGTCACCAGCCGCTCTTGCCAGTCGTCCACGGTCGGGCTGGTGCGGAGAGCGGCTGAGAAGCCGTGCCGCAGTAGATCGGAGGCCACCACGGGAGCTATCGCCGTCGCGGCAACGTTCGTCAGAAATGATCTTCTATGCACGTCGTCAGGCTCCAGGTCGTCCATGGGTACCTGCAAGGCAGTGGCCAGATGACGGAGCCAGAACGCTCCCGGCTTGCGCTTCCCGGTCTCCCACCGGCTGACTTCCTCGCGGGTCATGGTCGTGCGACCGGACACCTCGCACAGACGCGCTGCCAGCTTGCCCTGGGACCACCCAAGCGCCTTGCGCAGGCGGGCGATTGACTGCCCTAGCTCATTGCACACGGCATTCAGCGTACGACTCCGCCCCCCGCTGGGGCGGGCTCCAGCTTCGCGTAGCCACCCCGCAGCGCGGCCCCGTATCCACACAGGTACCGGGTCGCTGCCATGTCCAACACACTGACCTGCGGTTTTGTGGGGATCGCCCAACGCGCGGCCGGGGCCGCAGCCGATAGGTTCACAGTCGTTCACATCCCACCGGGCGTACCAGCCCCGTCACCCGCACCACCCACCCTCGCCCCGCCCCACCCTCGCCCCGTTCGAACCCGCGGAGATCCTGATGACCCTCGCCACCGCCGCTGTCGCCCGCCCCGGAATCCCCGGGACCGTCCCCGGCGCCGTCCTGGCCGACCTGCTGCCCGCGTCCACCCGGGCCCGTGGCCGGGTCCGGGACGTGGCCCTGGTCGTCGGCGGGGCCGGCTTCACCGGCGTAGCCGCACAGCTGGCCGTGCACGTCCCCGGGTCACCCGTTCCGGTGACCGGGCAGACCCTGGCCGCGCTGCTGGTCGGCACCGCCCTCGGCACCCGGCGCGGGGTCGCCTCGCTGGCCCTCTACCTGCTGGCCGGTCTGGCCGGGCTGCTCTGGTTCGCGGCCGGCAGCTCCGGCACCGGTGCGACCCTCGGCTACGTCATCGGCTTCGTCCTGGCCGGGGCCCTGGTCGGCGAGCTGGCCCGGCGCGGGGCCGACCGCAGTCCGCTGCGCACCGCCGCCGCGATGGTGCTCGGCAACCTCGCCATCTACGCCGTCGGCGTGCCGTACCTCGCCGTCTCGCTGCACACCGGCCTGGCCAAGGCGGCCTCGCTCGGGCTGTACCCCTACCTGCTGGGCGACGGGCTCAAGATCGTCCTCGCGATGGGACTGCTCCCCGCCGCCTGGAAGCTGGCCGGCCGCCGCGCCTGACCCGCGGCCCCTGCGTCGGCAGCCGCCCCTGAGCCGTCCCCGCCCTGCCGCCCCGCCCCCGCCCCGCCCGCAAGGCCTGGGCGGCGCCCCGCCGCCGCCTCGTGACACACTGGCGGCATGCGCGTGTACCTGGGATCCGACCATGCCGGATACGAACTCAAGCAGCACCTCGTCCAGTGGCTGACCAGCGCCGGGCATGAGCCGGTCGACTGCGGCCCGCACATCTACGACGCGGTCGACGACTACCCCCCGTTCATCCTCCGCGCCGCCGAGCGCACCGCCGCCGACCCGGACGCCCTGGGCATCGTCATCGGCGGCTCCGGGAACGGCGAGGCCATCGCCGCGAACAAGGTCAAGGGCGTCCGCGCGGCGCTGGCCTGGAGCACCGAGACCGCCGAACTGGGCCGGGAGCACAACAACGCCAATGTGATCAGCATCGGCGCCCGGATGCACACCCTGGACGAGGCGGCCAAGTTCGTCGAGGTCTTCGTGGGCACCCCGTTCTCCGAGGACCCCCGGCACATCCGCCGGATCGACATGATCAGCGAGTACGAGACCACTGGCGAGCTGCCTCCGGTCCCGGCGCACCACCCGCAGGGCTAGACCCCGCCGACCATGCCCGAAGGCCACACCCTGCACCGACTCGCCGCCGCCTACCTGTCCGCGTTCGGCGGCGAGTCCGTGCACGTCTCCAGCCCGCAGGGGCCGTTCGCGGCCGGTGCGCTGCGGCTCGACCGCCGTCCGCTGACCGCGGCCGAGGCGCACGGCAAGCACCTCTTCCTGGGCTTCGGCGAGGCCGGGTGGATCCACGTCCACCTCGGCCTGTACGGGAAGGTCCGCTTCGGCGAGGGGCCCGCGCCCGCCCCGGTCGGCCAGCTGCGGCTGCGGCTCGCCAACGACGACCACTACGCCGACCTGCGCGGCCCCACCACCTGCGAGCTGCTCAACGACGCCGCCAAGCGCGCGGTGCAGCGCCGGCTCGGTCCCGATCCGCTCCGCCCCGGCGACACCGGCGACGCCGCCTGGGAGCGGATCAGCCGCAGCGGCACCACCGTCGCCGCGCTGCTGATGGACCAGAAGGTGCTCTCCGGGGTCGGCAACATCTACCGCGCCGAGGTGCTGTTCCGGCAGGGCCTGGACCCGCACCTGCCCGGCCGCGGCCTTAGCCGGGCCGAGTGGGACGCGCTGTGGGCCGACCTGGTCGCGCTGATGGCCACCGGCGTCCGCGACGGCTGGATCGACACCGTCCGCCCCGAGCACATGCCGGAGGCGATGGGCCGACCCGCCCGCGACGACGCGCACGGCGGCGAGGTCTACGTCTACCGCCGGGCCCAACTGCCGTGCCTGGTCTGCGGACATCCGGTCAGCGCCGAGACGCACGGCGGCCGCAACCTGTTCTGGTGCGCCCGCTGCCAGCCGCCCCGCTAGGCCCGGGATCTGATCCGGTGTCAGGCCCCGCGTCCGATCCGACGCCCCGTCCGTTCACCGACCCGACACCCCGTCCGACCGTCGACCGCGTCACCGATCACATCACCGACCGGACGACGGATCCGATCGACGATCCGGTACCCGATCCTCCGGCAACCATCGACGCGCGCCCGGTCCGCTCGGTAGGGTCAGCGGGCATGGCAGTCGGCGCACCCGGGGGATCCCCTCGGGAGACATTCACGGCACGGGGGCGGAGAGCGCTCTTCCGGGCCCGCCGACGACTGCGCCGTTCCGCCGTCGACTACTTCCGCGGCGACGCCTCCGACTGGTTCGCCTTCGCCGGACTGTTCGCCCTGGTCCCGCTGATCACCGTGGTCACCCTGGTCAACGCGGTCTGGTGCCCGCCCACCGCGCTGGTGCTGCCGGTCCTGGCCGGGGCGCTGCTGCTGCGCCCCAGCAGCCTGGTGCTGCTCTACGCCGCCTCGGCGTCCGCGCTGGGCGTCGAGTCCGCGCTGCTCGGCCCGTACCACCTGGGCCCGGGACGGGTGACGCCCGGCAGCGTCCTGGTGGTGGGCGCGGTCGGCGCCGCGGGACTGCTGGTGGCCCAGCTGCGCAGCCGGGTCGGCGTGCCCTGGCGCGGCGGCGGCACCATGCTGTTCGACCTGCGCGAGCGGCTCAAGGTGCAGTCGCAGATCCCGCCGCTGCCGTCCGGCTGGCACGCCGAGATGGCGCTGCGCCCGGCCGGCGGGCAGTCCTTCTCCGGCGACTTCCTGGTCGCCGCCCGTACCGGCGACGGCAAGCGGGTGCTGGAGGCGGTCCTCGCCGACGTCTCCGGCAAGGGCATGGACGCGGGCTCGCGGGCGCTGCTGCTGTCCGGGGCGTTCGGCGGCCTGCTCGGCTCACTGCCCCCGCACGACTTCCTGCCCGCCGCCAACGGCTATCTGCTGCGGCAGGAATGGGAGGAGGGCTTCGCCAGCGCGGTCCACCTGGTGCTGGACCTGGACACCGGCGAGTACGAACTGCTCTCGGCCGGGCACCTGCCCGGCATGCAGCGCTGCATGGGCCAGGGCAACTGGGAGACCAAGGAGGCCGAGGGGCCGCTGCTGGGCATCGTCGACGGTGCCAAGTTCACCGGCCTGCGCGGCCGGCTGGCCCGCGGCGACGTCCTGATGCTGTGCACGGACGGGATGGTCGAGGCGCCGGGACGCGACCTCTCCGAGGGCATGGACCGGCTCATGGGGGAGGCCGACCGGCTGATCGGATCCGCCTTCGCCGGGACCGCCTGGCGGCTCATCGAGACCGTGGCGAAGGACCTCAACGACGACCGGGCCCTGCTGCTGATCTGGCGTGAATAACCGCACCAACGTGCGCAGTTCAGCTCACCTGTACCATCAGTCACAAGATCTCCGGACACTGTTCGGCCAATATCGGCCGGATAGGGATCACCGGGTGACCTTTGTCCCTGAAGTGCTTTACGGAGCCGTTCGCTCCGGAGACACTGTTGGTCGGGCGTGGGGAGGGAGGGGGGCAGTGCCGAGATCGGCGCGGCGGACCGGCCTGCCGGGTGGCCCGGGCCCCGAGCACGTCTTGAACGAGGAAGTGGAACAGAGTGACGACCTTCTCATTCTCCGCCGTGGTGCTGCTCGGCATCCTCCTGATCGTCTTCATCAGGAACAAGAGCGTCAAGCTCAGTTACGCGCTGCTCGCCGCGCTTTTCGGGTTCTTCCTTGAGAAGACCTCGGCGGCCGGGCCGATCCAGGAGTTCCTCAACCAGATCGCCAGTACCATCAACACGTTGACGAAGTAACAGCGGCCACAGCCCGCCACAGCTGACGCATCGTCACCTCTGCTGCAGCCAGCGCCGCAGCAGAGCCGTCCCCGGTGCACCCCGCCGATCCGGCCGGGGCTCCCCGGCCCGCTCGATCCCCGCCAACCGCTCGGGATCCGCGGCCAGCAGAACGAAGCAGCGTACCCAGGCCAGCCGTTCACCCCTCGGCCACGGCAGTGCGCGCAGCGCCGCCGACGCGGCGGCGACCGGTTCGCCGTTCACCCGCACCTCGGCGACCTCGTCGCCCTCCCGGCCGCCGAAGAAGAACTTCACCCCGTTCACGGCCGGGTCGGTGAGGAACGGCAGCACCGCGTCCGCGACCGCGGGGAGCAGCTGGTGCTCGGCCACCCAGTCGCCCAACGGCCCGCTGCGGAAGCCGAAGACGCACGCCGGGCCCTGCACCGCGTGCCAGCCCGCGACACCGCCGGCCGTGCCCGGCGCGAAGTGGTCCCCGTGCAGGCCGCGGCCCTCCAGTAGCTCCACCACGGCGGACGCGGTGGTGGTCCGCCACATCCGCACCGCGTTCTGCAGCTGCTCCTCCTCGGTCCGGCCGAGGCCCACGCTGCAGTCCCAGACGACCGGGCCGTCGCCCTCGCCCAGCCGCAGCGCGTAGCCCAGGTCGACATGCCCCCCGCCGTGCCCGCCGTGCTCCCGCACCGCCACCGCGGTCGTCCCCGGCCCCCGGACGACGCTGCCCTCGACCCGGAACTCCAGCCCCAGGCACGCCATCTCCCGCACCACGCTGCGCTGTATGACCTTCATCCGCTGCGGCCCGCGCAAGGCGTCTCCAAATGTGCAGTCGCGGTGAACGCTTCACCACCCCCGGAGCGTACCGGCGTTCGACCACAACTCCACCACGATTCCCGCACCGGAACCGCCACCCGGCGGAGCCGCGGCGGCCCCCGCGGAAATTCGAACGCACGTAGCCGACGGAATTGATCCGTCCGCAGCGGCGGTACGCCACCATGGGCGGATGGCCGGTATGGGTGACAGTCTGTGGAACAGCGCCGTCGGTCCGTCGAGCGGGGGCACGGCGACGGGCGGGTACGAGAAGGCGGTCCTGGAGCAGTACAAGCTGTGCGTCGAGATGGCTGACCGGGTCAGCGCCCGGCGCAACCTCACCAACACCTTCTTCCTCACCTTCAACAGCGCGGTGGTCACGGCCCTCGCCGCGACGTCCGGGGCGGCCTGGCGCCACGGGTCGGTCGGGCCGCTCCTCGCCGCTCTGGTGATCCTGCTGACGCAGTGCCTGGCCTGGCTGGTGATGATGCGCTCCTACCGCCAGCTGAACGGGGCCAAGTACACCGTGATCAACGCGCTGGAGCTCAGACTCCCGGCGCGCGCGTTCACGGGCGAATGGGACGCCCTGAGAGCCGGGACCGTCTGGCGGCGCTACCTGCCGCTGACCTACGTGGAGCAGAGCATTCCGGCGATCTTCGCCGCGGCCTACCTGGTGGGCTTCTTCGCCGCCGTGCTCTGAGGCCGCCCGTCAACTGTCGAAAGGACGGGAACGATGACCACCGGCGGTAGTGGAGCGGCCTGGCCCGACGGCCTTCCCGTGGCGGCGCCGGCGTTCCCCGGCTGGACGTTCGTGCCCCAGCCCGGCGCCGTGCCGCTGGGTCCGCTCGACGTCAACGACATGGTCCGCGGAGTCTTCACCACCTTCCGGCGCTACTGCCTGCCGCTGTACCTCCCGCTGCTCACCGTCGCGCTCGGCTGCACCGCCGTGGTCAGCGGCTGCGCCTACGCCGCTTGGCGACTGATCGCCTCCCTGCACCTGCGCGGCCACTGGGAGACCACGGGCCGCCTGGTCGAGGTGTCCGCTGCTGCCGCCGTCGTCGTGGTGCCCTCGGTGGTCTGTGCCGCCTTCGCCTACGCGGTGGCCACGACCGTCAGCCTCACGGTCCTCGGCCACCACGCGGTCCTGGGTACGCAGCCGCTGCGGGCCCGTCAGGCCTGGGCAGAGGCCCGCCCCCACCTGCGGCGCACGCTCGCCACCCAGGCGCTGAGCACGCTGGCCGGCTCCGCTGTCCTGCTCGTCTCCCTCCTGCCAGGCATCGCCCTCGGTATCGCCCTGCACAGCGTTGTCGCCGCAGCGTTCGGCCTGCTGCTGCTCGTTCCCGGCCTGGTCGGCACGGCGTACGTGACAGGCCGGCTCTACCTCGCCGGACCCGCCGCGGTACTGGAGGGCCTGCGGCCTTCCGCCGCGATCCACCGCTCCTGGCAGCTGAGCCGCGGTGCCTGGTGGCGCACCTTCGGCATCATGCTCATCCCCACCGTGGTCGGCAGCACGGCGACCCAGGTGGTCAACACCTTGGGCGGAACCGTGGCCTCGCCGTTCGTCCCCTCGGGACTCCTCGACCGGACGCAGCCCGGCCGACCGCTGCACCTGGAGCTCGCCGCCCTCGTGCTCCCGGCCGCCATCGTCGTCCTCGCCGCCATCGCCGCCGCGATCACCAGGGCCCCCCTGAAGCCGCTCACCACGGGACTGCTCTACCTGGACCGCTGCATCCGGAGAGAGGGCCTGCAGATCCCGCTCACCGCGGTGGCGGCGGGCGCCGCGGTCGGCCCAGCCCCCTTCCCGCTCCTGCCCTTCCCGCCGCGGAACCCGCCGCCCAAGCGGCGCCGCGAGCAGGACCGGGAACGGCCCACGGACACGGCGCCCCCGCACAATGACCAGCGACGGGTGACGGGGTACCGGCTGATCGGAATCGGATGGGTGCTCCGGATTGCCGGTACCTGCCTGGGAATGGCCGGCCTGGCAGTGTTCAGAGACTCGCTCGGGAACGAAGTCAGCGGCTCCGGCGGCTTATCGCCCTGGCTGGTCAGGGCGGCCGGGATCCCGGTCTTCTACCTCGGCCTGCGGATGTGGGCGCGCGGCCGGATCATGGTCGCACGCGGGCGCCAGCACACGGTCAAGGTGATCGGCTCCCTCACGAAGCTGGTGTTCTCGCGCTACGTCCTCTATCTGCGCCCGTTCTCCCACGACCGGGAAATGTCGGCCCTGCCGACACAGTTCTCGGGTGGACATTCAGGCCAGCTCGCCTTCTTCCTGTCGGGGCTGACCCAGGAGGAACTCCTGGTGCGCCGCTTCGGGGGCATCGGCCGGGTCATCGCCATCGGCGAACCGGAGGAGTCCCTTCCCCTCCCCGGCGCCATGCGCGGCTACCTTCCGCTCGACGACTGGCAGGGCCCCGTGAGCGGACTGATCCGCAACGCCCACGTCGTCGCGCTCGCCGCCGGAACCGGTCCCGGAACACTGTGGGAATTCACCGAGGCGGTGCGGGTACTGGATTTGCGACGACTGGTCCTGCTGGTCTACTGCGGTCCGGAGATGTACGACGCATTCCGCGAAGCGGTGCGCACCACCTACGACGAGCGAAGCTCCCCTGGGCCGGGGGACCCGGCACACGGGCGGGACGCATGGCCTCCGCTTCCCGAACTCCCGGACTTCCCACCGCTGTTCCGACCGCGCCGGAAGCAGCGGAAGATCATGCGGTACCTCGGCGCCGCGCCCGCGGACTGGGACTTCCCGCTCAAGGGGATCGTGGTCTTCGACGAGGAGGGCCGGGCGAGGTTCATCCGCTTCGATCCCACGGCCCAGGTGCGCACCCCCTGGAATCTCTGGCGCATGGTCAGACGCCAGTTCGCCCCCGTCATCTCCGGGTTGGAAGCGCTGCCCCGCCAGTGGAACGGTTTCTGACCAGGGCCCGCGATACGATCGGAGCCTGCTTGCTGTCCGCTTGCTGATCGCACGCCGCCTGCTCGTCGTCCGGGAGGAGTAGCTGTGACCACCTTGGCCGTGACCGGACACATGGATCTGACCAGTGACTCTGTCTCGCTGGTCCGTGCGGCCCTGCGCAGCCTCCTGACCGAGCGGCTCGCGGCCGGACCGCTCACCGGGTACTCGTGCATCGCTGTTGGGTCGGACAGCCTCTTCGCTGAGGAACTCCTGGCGGCCGGCGGTGACCTCGTGGTCGTCGTGCCGTCGGAGGACTACCGCCGCAACGTGGTCGGTCCGGATCACGCCGCACTCTTCGACAGGCTGAGCACCGAGGCTGCCAAGGTCATCACCCTCCCGTTCGAGAAGGCGGGCCGAAGGGCCTACGAGGCGGCGAACCAACTCCTCCTCGACCGTGCCGACGGCCTGGTAGCCGTGTGGGACGGCCAACCACCGACAGGGGGCGGCGGCACCGGAGACATGGTCCAACGCGCCACAGCAGCAGGCGTCCGGGTCTTCCGCATCTGGCCGGAGGGCACATCCCGGTCCTGACCCGCCCCCTGGCGACCGTCGGAGACCTTCGGATGTGCGGCTCAACGTGGCAGGCCTGACTGGAGACCAGGCAGGCCGCTCGGAACCCGCTGTCGCAGATAGTCGCGTGAACGGTGGTCCGAAACAGTGAGAGCCGGTGTCCGCGTATTGCGGAAACCGGCTCTCACTCGCACGTGCCCAACGGAGCGGGCGACGGGAATCGAACCCGCGTAGTCAGTTTGGAAGAGTCCTAGCCCGGACCCCGGCTGACCTGGCGAACCGCTGACCTGCGGCGCAGCGCTGATCGTACTGGCGTTCCCCCTGATGCCCCGCTGATTCCTCCCCAGCCGGGCACGCAACGGGCACGCCTTTACTCACGGAAGCTCTGCGAGCACTGCTTGCAGATGTCGTCCCGATGCTCCCAGCCCTCCGAGAACGGGATGTCATCAAAGTCAGCTGACTTGCCACAGAGAGTGACCGAATCATTGGCCGAGGTGATGTGCCAGATACCATCGGCAGCGCCAGGCATCGCGCCTTCCTGGCGTTCCATGCGGAGCCGGAATTCCTTGAAGTCCATGCCATCCACAAAATCACTTCTGAGTGATTTTCGCCTGTTAGGGCCTGGTTGCTCTCCTTGTGGTCCGGCGCATCCTTGTCGTCAGCTCCGCAGGAACCACACTCCTCCCCGCTGCCATCCCGTCTGCCGTCGTCCCACACCTCGGTGGAGCGGGCTTGCCCCCTGGTGTCCAGGTGGAGCGCGCCACTGTACGAACGACCTGGACACCAGGGGGCAAGGCTGCTCGGCTCTGCCTGGGACGACGGCAGGCGGGATGGCAGCCCCACCTCAGCCACGTATGGCCCGTAGACGCGCTCGAAGGCCCTATCCCGGAGTCGGAGCGCCCCCGCCGGAGGCATTGGTTTCAGTAGCCTCTGATCGCCGCTATGGCGCCGTGAGGGTTCGCGCTTCATGCCTTCGGGCCTATCTCTTGCGGGCGCGCAGCCGCCACGCCGCGCCAGCGCGGGGCGAAGACAGGAGCGCGGGCGCGAGCGGGGCGAGCGGCGCGTCCGGCGGAGCGTCAGCGACCGCCGGGTGCCTTGATGAAGTAGAGAAAGTCGTCACCGTGTCAATGCGTGGCCCGGCGGCTCACGCCAGTGCCCTGATCTCTTCGACGGCATCCCTGGCAAGGGACGATCCGTGGAACGGCGGATTGGTCAGCATGTCACTGAACCGATCCAGGCGTTTGCCGATCCATGAGATTTTGCGCTCCTCTGGGAGATCAAGGATCGGGCGAATTGCCGACATGCCGCCGTCGAGTTCACCGAGTTGGAGTCGTGCCGTGCCGAGATAGATATGGGCGAGCGCTTCGTCATCGAGTGATCGTGTCTCTGGCGGCTCACCCTCCCACATGGCGATTGCCAGCGAGGCTTCTCGTTCCGCGCGCTCTGCGTCTTCTCGACCGTCAAGCCAAATCAGACTGCTACCGGCGTAGTAGTGCTGTTTCGCCTGAGAGAACTCGAACAGCCCTGGCATGGAATCTGTGTTCCTCGACTCCGCCCGTGCGCTCTCTGCCGCGTTGAGTGCCTTGTTCGCCTCATTGGAGTTGCCTAGGTTCGCCATGCACTGAGCGAGTCCGCAGAGAATTCGCGGTCCGGAAGTTCCGAGTGTCGCGTACTGCTGGCCGCTCTGGATGAACTGAAGCGCTCGTTCGTAGTCGCCCTGGAAGCGCGAAATCAAGCTTTGTGTTCCTCGGGTCCACGCTCGAAGTTCATTATCACCGACGCGATCGGCACACATCCACGCAGCGCGGGCGTGGGCAAGCGCTGCGGTCGGACTGCCAAGGTCAAGTGCCGCGTATGAGAGCACCCCAGAGAGTTGCCCCACGGCTAGGAAAAGATCCTTCTCGTCCCCTGCGTGGACCCCACCCTTCTTGATTCGATCGACCAATCCGGAACGCACTTGGGTGGCCTGCGCAAGTATCGGAGCGGGAGGGGTGCCAAGGTAGGCAACGGCGAGAGCACGCACGGAGTCGCTGACCCCCGCAATGTCCGGCTGGCTGGCACAGAGTAGACCAAGGGCGTCGGACTCCCTTACGGACGCTGCGAGCAAGCGGCGAGTACGCTCTGCTTCGCGCTCCTCTTCCTCAGCCAGCCGCCAGGCGCCGAGAAGTACCCCGTGCCCCTGGAGAGCTTTGTCAGCCAGTTCGGCGAACTGTCGAGTGGGAAACTTCGTCCCATGTTCCACGTTGCCGATGTAGCCCCGGCTGAAGTGGATCGTTCCGGCGAGATCGGCCAGCGACTGACGTCGGCTCGTTCGCAACTCCTGCAGCAGACTGCTGAATGTCGTCCTCATAGGACCGATCGTTCCTGCTGGAGTGCTCATCCGCGGTGCGCCCCCTGTCGCCTACTCGTCGCCGCACTGCCTAGGAGACAGCAGTCCCAGTGTGCACGCTGACTTGTCGTCACATCATGTAAGCAGTCGAACATATGTGGGGGAAGTGGCGATGACATCAACGGACAGGGAACTTACGATCATGACCGCTCGCCTGGATGCCGTGGCTGTCGGGCTGCGGGAGTTGGCCGATCGCACAGCCACTCTCAGTCGCCGGATTGCAGCGCATCCACAGTCTGCTCAAGCTCTCGAACGCGGCCGTCGAGTCGCCCCAGCTCGGCAATCACCTTGTCAAGGCTCGACATGACGGCTGCGAACTCGGCCGATGGCCGCTGGTCGGCGGACTCACCCGGGTTCGCGCTAACGAAGATCCCTCGGCCTTGCTGGGTAATGACCAACCCTTCTTCCCGGAGCAGGCGGATGGCGTTCTGGACGGTCATGATCGCCGCGCCGTACTCCTTCGCGAAGACCTTGGCCGTGGCCAGACGCTCCCCAGGGCCGAACGTGCCGTCCAAGATCTTTCGCCGAAGGTCTCCGGCGATGACGACGTACGGCGGCTGGGATTCACTCTGCATCGGCTCCACCGACTCAGACTAGCTGCACTAGTTGACGCAGGTCATTAGTCAGATCAAGTCGAAGCCTTGCCAAGGTGCATCAACCTAGGTAACCTAGATCTAGGTCAGCCAGTAAAGCTAGGCTGATATTGGCGGCGGAAACCCGCCGACCTGAGGAACAGCGCCACCAACGCACATGCGTTCCGGTCCTCGACTCAAGGAGTGGGCAGATGCCTTCCTTCAAGATTGACCTCTCTACCGCCGTGGCGTTCGTGGCGGTTCCGCCGTCGTACAAGGTCGTGAACCGGGAGACCGGTGAGATCGCGATCGACCGGGAGACCAAGGGCAAGATGATGACGGTCGGGCTGACGATTGCCGACGACGGCACGGCCGACCTGCTGACGGTGAACGTCCCGGAGTCCGGGGTCCCGGCGAACCTGGGTGTCGGGATGCCGGTGGCGGTGACCGGGCTGCGGGCTCGGGACTGGGAGAACGACTTCAACGGGCAGAAGCGGCACGGGATTTCGTTCCGCGCCCTGGCGGTCACCTCGCTGGCTCCCGTTGCGGCGAAGGGCTGATCGTCGTGAACCAGATCTTGGCCCTACTGGAGACGGCCACCCCGTTAGCCGCGGTCGGTGGGGGCGCTGTGTACGCCCGTGAGCGGCACCCGCGGCTGTACTGGTCCACGGTCGGTCTTCCGCTGACGGTGGCTCGGATCCGGCACGACTGGGCGGAGACGATGGAGGCGTGCGGGCTGTCGGCCGAACCTCCGATGTGGAAGGTGTTCGCCGCCCGGCAGGGTCCGGGAACGATCAAGCCCATGCCTCCGACGCTGCGCGGCGTGTCGGCTTCGACCATGGGTCTGCGGCTTCGGCTGCGTCTGCCGCGCGGCCTGGCCACGGAGGACATGGCGAACGCTGCCGAGGGGTTGCGGCATGCCTGGCAGGTGCACGCGGTGCACGTGTCCGAGGTGCGCCCCGGGATCATCGAGCTGCGGATCACCGGCTTCGACGTGCTGCGCCGGGTGGTGCTTCCCTCCCGGGCGACCTCGAAGTCAGCCGGTGTGATGCGGGTCCCGGTGGCGCTGGGTGCCGATGGCCGGGTGGTGGTGCGTGACTACCGGGCCGCGCCGCACGGTCTGACGCTGGGGGCGAACCAGTCGGGCAAGTCGATGTACGCCCGCAACCTGTTCCACGGCCTGGCCACCCAAGACGTCGCCCTGGTGGGGATCGACTGCAAACAGGGTGTCGAACACGCGCCGATGGGGCCGCGCCTGTCGGGCCTGGCAGTGGATCCGGATTCTGCCCTGGACCTGCTGCGGGTCCTGGTGAACGAGGTGATGACCGAGCGGTTCGACCTGATCCGCTCCTACCTTGGGATACCCGGCCGCGTGCCCGGTTCGGACATCACGGTGGACATCTGGGGGCTGCCGGAGAAGATTCGCCCGGTGCCGCTGGTGCTGGTGATCGATGAGGTCGCGGAACTGTTCCTGGCCTCGACCGCGGCGGAGAAGGCCCGGTGCGCGGAGACGATCACCCTGTTGATCCGGTTCGCGCAGATGGCCCGCGCCGCGGGCATGTACCTGGAGGTCATGGGCCAAAGGTTCGGCTCCGAGCTGGGCAAGGGCGCGACGCTGCTGCGCTCCCAGCTCACCAACCGGGTCGTGCACCGGGTCAACGACGTCGAAAGCGCCAAGATGGGCCTGGGGGACGTGTCCGAGCAGGGTGTTTTCGCCGCCACCCGGATCGCCCCGGACCTGCCCGGGATGGCCATCGTCGGCGATACCTCTGGGGCCTGGCAGCGGATCCGCACCCCGTACCGCAAGCTCTCGGACACCGCCGCAGTCTGCGCAGCAACGGCTCACCTGGTCCCGGACCTGCCTGCGCTGGACGCCTTCCGCCCTGTCCCCGCGGTGCGCCCGGCGGCTCCCGAGGATGCCCCGGTCTACGTCACCGACCCGGCTCCCGCGTAGTACCTCATCCCCTGTTCTTCCTGGTCGGCGCGGCCTCCTCGCGCCACGTCCCTACCCGGGCCATGCCCGCAACCGACCCGACAGGAGAAAGCCGTGTCCATGAGCATCGGCGTCACCCTGGAGTCCGACGCCTGGATCACCTGCCACGACTACGGCACCACGCGCACACCGATCCTGGCCGTGCACAGCACCACCGGCGGCCTGACCCTCCACACCGCTCCCGACGCCCCGGCCCGCGAACAGGTCGAGATCGCCCGCCAGTTCGCCAACGCCGCCGCGCAGATGCTCGCGCTCACCGAGAAGTGGGCTGCCGCCCGCACGGTCAGCCTCGTCAAGGACCGGTGAGCGGCGATGGCAACCACGCGCAAGCGCCCCGCCCCGACCCCGCCAGCTCCCGTGGCCTGTGAGCCCTGCGAAGGAACCGGTGTGGTCGAGTTGCCGGTCCGGGTGGGTCGTCGTCGGCGTCACGTCGGTGCCCAGCGAGGGGCCTGTCTGGCCTGCTGGGGCAGCGGCGAAGCCCCCGCACCGAGCCCGCTTGATCCACCCGAACCGCCGGTAGCGGGCGGCAGGCATCACCTCGCCCCGCCCGGTACCGGCCCCAACTCCTGAAGGAAGAAGGAAGTACCCATGTTCTGTGAACACTGCGGTGACGAGAACGGCCAGGAGACCGGTCTCGACCACGACGAACGCGACTGCCCCTGGTACAGCACCAACCCGGACACGGACCCGGACGCGGACTGGGATGAGTGAGCGTCATGCGCCGCTTACTCGCCCGCGTGGACCCGGTGCTCGTGCAGGCCGTGATCGCCGCCGCCCTGTCCTTCGCCCACCTGCACGACATCGCAGACGCCGCCGGACAGACCGGCTGGAAAGCCTGGGCCTACCCCGTCTCCGTGGACCTGCTGCTCGTCGCCGCCTGGCGCCGCCTACGGCAGGGCCGCGCGGCTGGGACCGCGGTCCGCCTGGCCTGGATCTGGTTCACCACGGCCCTGTTCGCCTCACTGGGCGCCAACGTCGCCACCGCCGGACTCCTCGACCTCGGACAGGTTCCGACCTGGCTGCGGATCCTGGTCGCCGGCTGGCCCGCCGCCGCCTTCCTCGGCGGCACCCTCCTCGCCCACACTCCCACCCCGGGACCCGCCGCGCAGGACAACACGACCGGGGAGCCTGCGGAGTCGGTCTACCTCGAACCAGTCGCACCCGCGCCCGCGGCGCCCGCGGCCCCGGCGCTGGTCGAACCGGACCCCGCCCCGGCCCTACCCCCGGCACCGGCCCCGGTCGCCGCGGTGATGGAGGTCCCGGCCGCGCTGCTGGCCCACGCCCGCACCCTCGCCGCAGCCCACACCGCCCGCACCGGATCCGCCCCGGACCCCGGCGCCCTGCGCGCGCTGCTCGGTGTGCCCGAACCCCTCGCCGCGGCCATAGCCGCACAGCTCTGAGAAGGAGACCCCGCTGTGAACGTGACTCTGCCCCTGGTCGTGGTCCTGGGCATCGCCGCCTGGCTGATCGTCAAGTTCTTCCGGCCCAAGCCCTGGGCCGTGATCGCCCTGCTCCTGTTCGGGTTCTACCTCGCCCACACCTTCATGGCCCCCGCCATCGACTCCGGCACCCGCACCGGCGTCCGAATCGTCAACAACCACCACTGACCCGAAAGGACACCACCGCCATGTTCCTGCGACCCACCTACGCCCCCAACCCCACCGAGGTCCACCAGACCACCCCCCTGACCCACCCCCCGGCCGTGTACCTCCCGGCCCCGGTGCTGGCTCAGGGTTGCGGGTGCCAGCACCACGGCCCGGCCGCGGCTCCGGCGTCCTACGCCCCCGCCCCGGCGCCGCGCCCCTCGATCGCCCCCTACGTCGCCGCGGGCATCGGTGCGGTCGGGTCGGTGGTCGTGGTCGGGGTGGTCCTGGTCGGCCTGCTCGTCGCCTTCGCCGCCAGCGCCCTGGCCATCGCCGTCGTGATCGCCACCCTGCGGAGCCTGCTCAACTCCGGTCCACAGCAAGGGCGTTCGCGCCGCTTCTAGCTCTACCTCGGGACGGCCGACTACCGGCCAAGGACACCGGCCGTCCCGAGCACCCGCCCGCCCAACAGACGAGACAGGAGTCTCCATCATGCCCGCCAACAACCCTCCCGCGCACACCATGCGGCTGTGCCCGACCTGCGACGGCTTCCCCGTCGTCGCCGTCACCACCAGCACCCGCCGCCGCCCGGACGGCACCCTGCCCACCCTCGCGGCCACCTGCCCCGACTGCCGCGGCACCGGCCACGCCCCGGCCCGTCCCGCCCGCGTCCTCGTGGCCCGGTGACGTGATGCCCTTGCTGAACTGGCGCGACTCCAAGCACTGGTCCGACACCCCGGCCCCCTGCGTGCTCTGCGACAAGCCCACCAACCTGCGCTCGGACCGCGCCAAGCCGGTCCACAAGGTCTGTGCAGAGGACTGGATCGACTCCCATGCTGCTGCCTCCGCGGAGCCGGGGAACGACCGTGGCTGAGCTACGCACCTTCAGTTGCGTCCAACTCGCCCTGTACGAAGACGACGACGGATGCGACAACGGGTGGTGCCACACATGACCACCCCCACTCTCACCTCAGCCGCTGAACGCGAGCACGCCGCCGCCCTCGACCTCGCCCGGCTCTCAGCACGCGGGGACCTGCCCCAGCTCGTGGACCAGCTCCGCCGCACCTCCGGGTGCGCCAACCCGGTCCACCTACAGGGCTTTCGCACCCTGCTGCACGCCCCGACCGGGCAGATCCTGCACCGCTACGCCACCGACACCGAACCCGGCCACCGCCTCCGCGTGGCCTGCGGCAACCGGCGCGCCTCACGCTGCCCCTCCTGCGCCCACACCTACGCCGGAGACACCTTCCACCTGATCCGCGCTGGCCTGGTCGGCGACACCACCAAAGGCGTCCCGGTCTCCGTCCGCGACCACCCCCGCGTGTTCGCCACCTTGACCGCACCCTCGTTCGGGCCGGTCCACAACCGACCCGACCACGCCCCGTGCCGCTGCGGACACCAACACCAGGTGACAGACCCGCTGCTCGGCACCCCGCTGGACGTCGAGCGGTACGACTACCCGCGGGCGGTGCTGTGGAACAACCACGCCCCCGAACTGTGGCGCCGCTTCACGATCTACCTGCGCCGCGACCTGGCCCAAGCCGCGGGCCTGACGCGCAAGGAGTTCGCTGACCACGCCCGCGTCTCCTTCGGGAAGGTGGCCGAGTACCAGCGCCGCGGAGCCGTCCACTTCCACGCCGTGATCCGCATCGACGGACCCGACGGCCCCACCACCGCGCCCCCGGCCTGGGCCACGGTCGCCCTGCTCGATCGCGCCATCCGCTCAGCCGCGCGCCGCACCTTCGTCCCCCTGGAAGCGGCAGCCGACATGCCCGCCCTGGTGCTGCGCTGGGGCACGCAGGTGGACGTCCGCCCGATCAAAGCATTCGGAGACGGCTCCGCGATCACCGAACAGGCCGTGGCCTCCTACGTGGCCAAGTACGCCACCAAGAGCGCTGAGGCCACCGAAAGCGTGGACCGCCGGATCACCGAGAGGCACGACCTGGCCCGCCTCGGCCTGCCCGAGCACACCCGACGTCTGATCGAAACGTGCTGGGACCTGGACGACCTGTACCCGCACCGGCTGCTCGCGCACTGGTCCCACATGCTCGGCTTCCGCGGCCACTTCTCCTCCAAGTCCCCCTCCTACTCCACCACCCTCGGCGCCCTGCGCCAGGTCCGCGCCGACTTCCGCGCCGAACAAGCCCGCGCCGACCTGCGCGAACGACTGCTGGCGGACGGGCTGCCGGGCCTGGACGACCTGCCCGAAGCCGAAACCCTCGTCCTCGCGCACTGGGCCTACTCCGGCTCCGGCCTGACCCCCGGCGAATCCCTACTCGCCGCGGGCATCGCCGAACAACTCGAACACAACCGCACCACCGCCCGAGAGGAGTCACAACGCCTCGCCCAAGACAAGGAGGAACACCCGTGAACCGCATGCTCACCGTCGCTCAGGTCGCCGAACTTCTCGGCACCACCGAGCGCTTCCCGCGCCGACTGATCGAGGAACGCCGGATCGAGTTCGTCCACGTCGGCCGACACGTCCGGATCGCCGAATCCGCCGTCCACGCCTACCTGGCCGCGAACACGGTCCCGGCCTCGCCGCGTCGTCGGATGGGGGTGGCTGCCTGATGGCCACTCGGAAGCGCGCGTTCGGCCGGGTCCGCAAGCTCACGTCCGGTCGCTGGCAGGCGCGTTACAAGGGACCGGACGGAATCGACCGTCCCGCTCCCAAGACCTTCCGCACCAAGAAGGAGGCAACAGACTGGTTGGCGGACAAGCAGGCGGAGATCGGTTCCGGTGCCTGGATCGACCCGGACGCCGGGAAGATCCCGTTCGGGGTCTACGCCGCCGCGTGGATCAAGCAGCGCCGGTTGGCGGAGACCACGCGGGACCTGTACGAGATGCTGCTCCGGCTCCATCTGATGCCTGGCTTCGGCACGGTGGCGGTCGCCGACATCACCCCGGCGTCGGTGCGGCTGTGGCGCGCCGCCCACCTCGAAGTGGCTGGCGCTCCGACCGTGGCCAAGTCGTACGCGCTGCTGCGGGCCATCATGAATACAGCACTGGAAGACCTGCTCATCGTGCGGAACCCGTGCCGGATCAAGGGCGGCAGCGTCGCCGACACACCCGAGCGTCCGATCGCCACCGTGGCGGAGGTATTCGTCCTCGCCGAGAAGATCCAGCCCCGGTACCGGCTCATGGTCCTGCTCGCTGCGTTCCTCGGCCTGCGCCTGGGCGAGCTGATCGGCCTGCACCGCCAAGACGTGGACCTCGACTCGGGAACCGTCCGGGTGCGCTCCGCCGTGGCCGAACTGAGCAGTGGGAAGCAGATCACCAAGCTGCCCAAGAGCAGGGCGGGCATCCGGACCGTGGCCGTCCCGGACGCCATCGTACCGGCGCTCCGCGACCACATGGCCACCTTCGCCGAAGCAGGCAGGGACGGCCGGGTCTTCCTCGGAGCGAAGGGCGGCACTCCGCGGCAGAACCAGTTCAACCGGGTCTGGCGGAGGGCCTGCCGGGACGCCGGGATCAAGGGACTGCACTTCCACGATCTCCGGCACACCGGCAACAACATGGCGGCCGCAACCGGTGCGAGCACCAGGGAACTGATGTCCCGCTTCGGCCACTCGACCGGCCGTGCCGCACTGATCTACCAGCACTCCACCGAGGAACGGCAGCGCGTGATCGCCGACGGTCTCAACGCACAGATCGTCAACGGCCTGAAACGGGGCTCCGGTCGGATCGGGCACGGAATGGGCACGGCGGGGGAGTAGGACCCGAAACGAAGATCGGCCCCAGTCCAGCGATCATGTCGCTGAGCTGGGGCCGAACTTGTTGGAGCGGGCGACGGGAATCGAACCCGCGTAGTCAGTTTGGAAGACTGGGGCTCTACCATTGAGCTACGCCCGCGGAGCGCGCGCCGGAGCAGCGCGTTCGAGGAACAGAGTACCGGACCGGGGCGGGCGGATGCACACCACTTGATCGCGCGGCGGGTTGCCGCGGTTCGGGGCGGGGCGCGGGGGCTCGGGGGCAGGTCGCGCCCGCCGCCGCGGGTGGTGGAACGGGTGCGGCGGGGGATCAAGCGGTAAAGCGTCCGGGGCTCCGCCGTTCTGCATGTACGCTACGTGTCGTCCAGCCACTGGACGGTACGGGGTGTGGCGCAGTTTGGTAGCGCGTCCGCTTTGGGAGCGGAAGGTCGTCGGTTCGAATCCGGTCACCCCGACCAGGAACACCGGGAATAGCTGAGCTGTCAGATGTTGTTGGGCCGGTCATGCCCGCAGCCCCTTCAGCCCCCGCGGCCAGGATCCAGATCACGCCCAAAGCCGCCGTGGCCGTCGTCTTCGTCGCCGCGCTGTTCATGTCGATCATGGACACCACCATCGTCAACGTCGCACTCCCCGCCATCGGCGACCGCTTCCACGTGGACGCGGCCTCGGTCGGTGTGGTGAACGTCGGCTACCTGGTCAGCCTGGCCGTGTTCGTGCCGCTGTCCGGCTGGGCCGGGGACCGCTTCGGCACCCGCAGGGTGTTCCTGTTCGCGCTGGCGCTGTTCACCGTCGCCTCGCTGCTCTGCGGCACCGCGCAGAGCCTGGACCAGCTCAGCCTCTACCGGATCCTGCAGGGTGCCGGCGGCGGGATGCTGACCCCGGTCGGGATGACCATGCTGTTCCGCGCTTTCCCGCAGCAGGAGCGGATGCGGGCGACCCGGGTGCTGATGGTCCCGACCGCGGTCGCCCCCGCGCTCGGCCCGGTGCTCGGCGGTTGGCTGGTGGACGCCTTCTCCTGGCACTGGGTCTTCATCGTGAACGTCCCGATCGGCATCGCCGCCATGGTCTTCGGCCTGCTGTTCCTCCCCGACTTCCGGTCCGAGCGGGCCGGACGCTTCGACGCCGCCGGCTTCCTGCTCGCCGCGGTCGGCTTCGGCCTGGTGATGTACGCCCTGGCCGAGGGCGCGGGCCGGGGCTGGGGCACGCCGCGGATCGTCTCCGCCGCGGTGCTCGGCGCCGCCGCCGTGGTCGCGCTGGTGCTGGTCGAACTGCGGATCACCGACCCGATGCTGGACCTGCGGCTGTTCCGGGACCGGCTGTTCCGCACCACCAACCTGGTCAGCCTGATCTCCGGCGCGGCCTTCCTCGGCATGCTCTACCTGTTCCCGCTCTACTACCAGGACGCGGTCGGCGCGAGCGCCCTGCAGACCGGCCTGAACACCTTCCCCGAGGCGATCGGGGTGATGATCGCCTCCCAGGTCGCCAGTCGGCTCTACCCGCGCTTCGGCCCCAGCCGGCTGATCGCGGGCGGTGCGGCCGGGGTGGCACTGATGATGGCGCTGATGGCGCTGCTCACCCCGGACACCAGCGTCTGGGCCGCGCGGGCGCTGATGTTCGCCACCGGTTTCTCCATGGCGCATGTGTTCATGCCCGCGCAGACCGCCGCGTTCGCGACGGTGTCGCCCGCCGCGACCGGACGGGCCTCCACCCTGTTCAACGCCCAGCGCCAGCTCGGCTCCGCGATCGGGGTGGCCCTGCTCGGCACGGTCCTGGCCGCGATCGGCACGGTCCGCGCCGCCGCAGCCACCGCGACCGGCGCGCCCGCCGCCACCGCGCCCGTCGCGAACCTCACCGCCTACCACGCCGCCTTCCTGGTGGCCGCGGGGCTGGCGGCGGTCGCCGCGGTCGTCGCCCTGTTCATCTCCGACCGCGACGCCGCGGCGACCATGACCACGCGGTCGGCGGTGGCGGCCGAGGAACCCGCGAAGCGGGAACCCGCACCCGCCCCGGCCGGATAACCGGGGCCCCGGAAGTGCCCTCCCGGCGCCCCCGGGCCGATCCGGGACCAATGCCGTTTGTGGTACCGGTAGGATGGACCGCTGGCGGCTGTCTGCGTGTGCGCGACCTCAGGAAATGCCCAGGGAAACCGGGGGCGGAACCCAGGGGAGTGGCACCGGGGACGCCCGCCCGAGGGCGAGGAGCGAGCTCACCGTCCACCACCCCGGCGGGTGATGTCGCCTCTGACCTATCTCCCGTCTCGCCGTGCGCCCTTGGAAACGGGTGCGCGGCGGACACCCCGACCGCAAAGCCCCCAAGGAGACCCAACCGTGAAGAGCGCCGTGGAGACTCTGAACCCGACCCGGGTTCGACTCACCGTCGAGGTGCCCTTCGAGGAGCTCAAGCCCAGCCTCGACGCGGCGTACAAGAAGATCAACCAGCAGGTCACGGTTCCGGGCTTCCGCAAGGGCAAGATCCCGGCTCGCGTCATCGACCAGCGTTTCGGCCGGGCGGTCGTGCTGGAAGAGGCTGTCAACGACGCCCTGCCGCGCTTCTACACCCAGGCCGTCGACGAGAACAAGGTCGACGTGCTGGGCCAGCCCGACATCGACGGCCTGGAGGGCGTCGAGAAGATCGCCGACGGCGGCGACCTGAAGTTCACCGCCGAGGTGGACGTCCGCCCCGAGATCACCCTCCCCGACTTCACCGGCATCGAGGTCGAGGTCGACCCGATCACGGTGACCGACGAGGACGTCGAGGAGAAGCTCAACGAGCTCCGCGACCGCTTCGCCTCGCTCAAGACCGTCGAGCGCGCCGCCGCCGAGGGCGACGTCGTGGTCGTCGACCTGGAGGCCAAGGTCGACGGTGAGGTCCCGGAGGACGGCACCGCCACCGGCGTCAGCTACGAGATCGGCTCGGGCAAGCTGCTCGACGGCATCGACGAGGCGCTGACCGGCCTGGAGGCCGGCGGCACCGCGACCTTCACCACCGAGCTCAAGGGCGGCTCCGCCGAGGGCAAGGACTCCGAGGTCACGGTCAGCCTGACCACCGTGCAGGAGAAGGAACTCCCGGCCCTGGACGACGACTTCGCCCAGCTCGCAAGCGAGTTCGACACCCTGGACGAGCTCAAGGAGGACTCGCGCAAGCGGCTCGTCCGGATGAAGGAGTTCGACCAGGCCACCCAGGCCCAGGAGCGGGTGCTCGACAAGCTCATGGAGCTGGTCGACATGCCCTACCCGGAGAAGCTGCTCGCGGACGAGGTGGAGACCCGCAAGCACAACCTGGAGCACCACCAGCTGCCGCAGATGGGCATCGACCTGGCCGGGTACCTCACCCTCCAGGGCAAGACCGCCGAGGAGTTCGAGGCGGAGCTGGTCGACCAGGCCAAGAAGGGCATCAAGACCCAGTTCGTCCTGGACGCCATCGCGTCCAAGGAGGAGCTCGCGGTGAACCAGGAGGAGCTCACCGAGCACCTGCTGCGCCGTGCGGCCGGTTCCGGGATGACCCCGGACCAGTTCGCCCAGCAGGTGGTCGAGGGCGGCCAGGTTCCGCTGCTCGTCGGTGAGGTCGTCCGCGGGAAGGCCCTGGCGGCCGTCGTGGAGTCCGCCAAGGTGGTCGACACCGAGGGCAACGTCGTCGACTTCGAGGACGACGAGGACGAGGACGAGGACGGCGAGGAGGCCGCGGTCGAGGCCGCCGCCGAGGCCGACGAGACCGTCGAGGCCTGACCTCCGCGGTCACCGCACGACACCCGCAGGACACCGCGCCCACCAGCGCGGGAAGGGCCCGGACGCATGCCGCGTCCGGGCCCTTCGCCGTCCTCGTCACCCTGCGCTCACAGCGAACAGTTCTGTGTAGGGGATGGCCAGGCCCTGCCTGCGCGTTAGGGTCCTTGGTACGAGGGGCAGGGTGACTGTCGGTCCATCAGGACCCCTCGTAAGAGACGCAGTGACGGCGGACGACTCAGCCGTCCGGACACAATGAGCGGGTGGATTACGTGACGACTCCCCAGTTCCAGATGCCTGGCCTTATGGCGCCCCGTGCCGCCGGTGACATCGGCGGTGGCGGTCTGGGTGACCAGGTCTTCAACCGTCTGCTCAACGAGCGCATCATCTTCCTCGGCCAGCAGGTAGACGACGAGATCGCGAACAAGATCACCGCTCAGCTGCTGCTGCTCGCGGCCGACCCCGATCGCGACATCTTCCTCTACATCAACTCGCCCGGCGGCTCGGTGACCGCCGGCATGGCGATCTACGACACCATGCAGTACATCAAGAACGACGTGGTGACCATCGCCATGGGCATGGCCGCCTCGATGGGCCAGTTCCTGCTCACGGCCGGCGCCAAGGGCAAGCGCTTCGCGCTCCCCAACGCCGAGATCCTGATGCACCAGCCCTCGGCCGGCCTCGGCGGCTCCGCCACCGACATCCGGATCCAGGCCAAGCAGCTGGTCCGGCTGAAGCACCGGATGGCCGAGCTGATCGCCGAGCACAGCGGCCAGACCGTGGACCAGGTCACCAAGGACTCCGACCGGGACCGCTGGTTCCAGCCGCAGGAGGCCATGGAGTACGGCCTGATCGACGCCATCATGCACAGCGCCGCGGACGTCCCCGGCGGCGGCGGCACGGGCGCCTGAACCGCGCCAGTCATCGTCAACGACCACGTTCCGTACGCTTCCGGAGGCATACCGTCATGAACATCCCCAGCCTTTCCAGCGCCGAGCGGCGCCTGGAGGACATGCGCGCCGAGGGGCGCTACATCGTCCCCCGCTTCGTGGAGCGCACCTCGCAGGGCGTCCGCGAGTACGACCCCTACGCCAAGCTGTTCGAGGAGCGCATCATCTTCCTGGGCTCCCAGGTGGACGACGTCTCCGCGAACGACATCATGGCCCAGCTGATCTGCCTGGAGTCGATGGACCCTGACCGGGACATCTCCATGTACATCAACTCGCCCGGCGGCTCCTTCACCGCGCTGACCGCCATCTACGACACCATGCAGTTCGTGAAGCCCGACGTGGCCACGGTCTGCATGGGGCAGGCGGCCTCGGCCGCGGCCGTGCTGCTCGCGGCCGGCGCCCCCGGCAAGCGACTGGCGCTGCCGAACGCCCGCATCCTGATCCACCAGCCGTACACCGAGACCGGCCGCGGCCAGGTGTCCGACCTGGAGATCCAGGCGAACGAGATCCAGCGGATGCGCGAGCAACTGGAGGAGATGCTCTCCAAGCACTCCAACCAGACTCCGCAGCAGGTCAGCGAGGACATCGAGCGCGACAAGATCCTCACCGCGGCCGAGGCGCTGGAGTACGGGCTGATCGACCAGATCACCTCGACCCGCAAGAGCTCGCTCTCCGACTGAGACCCGACCGGGGCTCGACTGAGACGAGCACCACCCGGACTGGCGGCCCCCGGCTCTTGGAGCCGGGGCCGCAGCCTGGCACCATCGGGTAGTACCACCCGTGCACCGCCCACCCTGAGAGCCGACGCGGATTCGCGCTACGCCCAGGGCGGAAGAGGCAAGACCGCCGAACACGGCGGATCGGGGGTCCTGACGGAGTACCGTCGGAAACCAAGCACCAGGCTCCTGTCCCCACGGAGCCATTGGCGAAGGGGAAGCACCTCGTGGCACGCATCGGTGACGGTGGCGACCTGCTCAAGTGCTCGTTCTGCGGTAAGAGCCAGAAGCAGGTGAAGAAGCTCATTGCCGGGCCCGGCGTGTACATCTGCGACGAGTGCATCGACCTGTGCAACGAGATCATCGAAGAGGAGCTCGCGGAGACCTCGGAGGTGAGGTTCGAGGAGCTGCCCAAGCCGCGCGAGATCTACGAGTTCCTCGACGGCTACGTGGTGGGCCAGGAGGCGGCCAAGAAGTCGCTCTCGGTGGCCGTCTACAACCACTACAAGCGGGTCCAGGCCGGTGAGAACGGCGGCGCCAAGCACGGCCGCGACGAGGGCATCGAGCTCGCCAAGTCGAACATCCTGCTGCTGGGCCCGACCGGCTCCGGCAAGACCCTGCTGGCGCAGACCCTGGCCCGGATGCTGAACGTGCCGTTCGCCATCGCCGACGCCACGGCGCTGACCGAGGCCGGGTACGTCGGCGAGGACGTCGAGAACATCCTGCTGAAGCTGATCCAGGCGGCGGACTACGACGTCAAGAAGGCCGAGACCGGGATCATCTACATCGACGAGATCGACAAGGTCGCCCGCAAGAGCGAGAACCCGTCGATCACCCGCGACGTCTCCGGCGAGGGCGTGCAGCAGGCGCTGCTGAAGATCCTGGAGGGGACCACCGCCTCGGTGCCTCCGCAGGGCGGCCGCAAGCACCCGCACCAGGAGTTCATCCAGATCGACACGACGAACGTGCTGTTCATCGTGGGCGGCGCGTTCTCCGGCCTGGAGCGGATCATCGAGTCCCGGGCCGGCAAGAAGGGCATCGGCTTCGGCGCGACCATCCGCTCCAAGCACGAGATCGAGTCCAGCGACCAGTTCCGCTCGGTGATGCCCGAGGACCTGGTGAAGTTCGGGATGATCCCGGAGTTCATCGGCCGGCTCCCGGTGATCACCAGCGTCCACAACCTGGACCGGGACGCCCTGCTGCAGATCCTCACCGAGCCGAAGAACGCCCTGGTCAAGCAGTACCGGCGGCTGTTCGAGCTGGACGGCGTGGAGCTGGAGTTCACCGACACCGCACTGGACGCCATCGCCGACCAGGCGATCAAGCGCACCACCGGGGCGCGCGGGCTGCGCGCCATCATGGAGGAGGTGCTGATGTCGGTGATGTACGAGGTGCCCTCGCGCAAGGACGTCGCCCGCGTGGTGGTCACCGAGGACGTCGTGCTGGAGCACGTCAACCCGACCCTGGTGCCGCGCGACCTGCGCACCCAGCGTGAGCGCCGGGAGAAGTCGGCGTAGCGGAGAGACTGCGAAGGGCCCCGGTACCGCAAGGTACCGGGGCCCTTTGACGTTCCGTCAGCTGCAAGGGTCTACTTCTTGACCTCCATGACCAGCCGTAGCGCCCGCACCTCGGCGGCCAGGGCGGTCAGGTCGGGATGGGTGCTGGTGATGTGCGCGGTGTCCATCACCCCGGTGAAGGTGCTGTTGTCGGCCCAGACGCAGGTCGGGAAGTAGACGGTGTCCTCCTTCACCAGCGCGCACTGCATGGTGCCCTTGAGCGGTCCGGCGTCCTCGTTCTCCTTGAGCGTCACCGTGTTGCCGGAGCCGGCCCCGGTGATCCCGCTCCAGAACTGGCTGAGCTGCAGGCTGGCCAGCGGGAGCTTGCCGTAGCCGCCGATCACCAGCAGGCTCGGCAGCTTGGCGGTGGGCGAGGTGACATAGCTGGTGACCAGGGGAGTGGCCCCGTCCTTGGCCATGCTGTCTGAGGCGCCCTGCATGGACTTGGTGATCGAGTTGTCGTCCTGCCGGCTCAGGCCCTGGAACGTGGCCGGGGCGACCAGCTTGTAGTCGCCCATCCCGGCGGTGGCCCGGCTCACCGCGTAGGCGATGCCGCCGCCGACGACGAGGATCACCACGGCGACGATGCTGAGCGCGATCTTCAGGCCCTTGCGGCGCTTCGGCGGCGCCGAGAAGTTGTTGAAGTTCTCCCAGGCGGCGTCCGGCACCTCGTACCCGCCGGCCTGCGGTGGGGCCGGCTGGTACGGCGGGGCCTGTTCGTACGACTGCTGCTCGTACGGGGCCTGCGGGGCCTGCTCGTATTGCTGTTCGTACTGCTGCGGCTGCTGCTGCTGCCCGTAGTCGGCCTGCGGGTAGGGCTGCTGGCCGTACTGCGGCGGCGCGTACTGCTGCTGCCCGTACTGCTGCTGCGGCTGGCCGTACGGCTGCTGCTGCGGCTGCTGGCCGTACTCCGGCTGCCCGTACGGGGGTTGCTGGCCGTATTCCGGCTGACCGTACTGCGGCGGCCGGTACGGTTGCTGCGGCTGCCCGTAAGGCGGCTGCTGACCGTAGGGCTGCTCGGGGGGCGGCGGGTACGTCATAGTCGATAATCAGACCAGTGTCATCAGCGCCTGTCCATCACGTTCTGCTGTGACCCTTCTTTTCGTCCGCTTTACCCCTGCTTGGCCACCGGCACGCTGTTGATCACCACGGTGTCCTTGGGTGCACCGTCCCCGCCGCCGTCGGCGGTGCCGTCCGCGGCGATCCGGGTGAGGATGTCCAGCCCGCCGGTGATCGTGCCGAAGGGCGTGTACGAGGGCGGGAGCTGGGTGTCCTTGTAGACCAGGAAGAACTGCGACCCGTTGGTGTTCGGGCCGGAGTTGGCCATGGCCACCGTTCCGGCCGGGTAGGTCGCCCCCGTGAGGTTCTCGTCGGGGAAGGAGTAGCCGGGGGTGCCGCTGCCGGTCCCGGTCGGGTCGCCGCACTGCAGCACGTAGAGGCCGCTGGTGGTCAGCCGGTGGCACTTGGTGTGGTCGAAGTAGTCCTGCCCGGCCAGGAACACGAAGCTGTTGACGGTGACCGGCGCGGCCTTGGCGTTCAGCTTGAGGGTGACGTCGCCGCAGGAGGTCTTCAGCGTCGCGGTGTAGGTCGCCGCGGTGTCGATGCTCATCGCCGGAGCGGTCTTCCACTGCTTGCCGTTGGGGCTCCCTGACACCACGTCGCCGCAGAAGCCGGACGCGGTCTTGGTGGAGGAGCCAGAGCCGGAGTCGGAGTCGCTCACCGCCCAGGCGATGCCGCCCGCCACCAGCGCCGCCAGCACGACCGCGCCGATCACCGCGTAGGTCCGCCGCTGCCTGGCCTTGGCCTGCTCGGCCGCCCGCAACTCCGCGATCCTGGCCCGCCGCGCCGAGTTCCGCTCGTCGCCGCTGCCGTCGCCGCTGCCCGTGCTGCCGCTGCTCACCTGGTGCCTCCATCGTCCCTCGCCGCGGCCGCCCCACCGGAAAGCCGTTCGTGACCATGCTCGCGGCCTCGTAAACTGTGTGCCGTGACCGACACGAACCAGCGCCCCGATCAGACCGGGGACCACGGCGCCCACGAGACCCTGCCGACCCAGTACTCGCCGGCGGAGGTAGAGGGCCCGCTGTACGAGCGCTGGGTCGAGCGTGGTTACTTCGAGGCCGACGCCAAGAGCGACAGGCCCCCGTACACCATCGTCATCCCGCCCCCGAACGTCACCGGCGCCCTGCACCTGGGCCACGCGTTCCAGCACACCCTGATGGACGCGCTGACCCGGCGCAAGCGGATGCAGGGCTACGAGGCGCTGTGGCTGCCGGGCATGGACCACGCGGGCATCGCCACCCAGAACAAGGTGGAGCAGCAGCTCGCCGAGTCCGGCCTGTCCCGGCACGACCTGGGCCGGGAGGCCTTCACCGCCAAGGTCTGGGAGTGGAAGGAGCAGTACGGCGGCCGGATCCTCGGCCAGATGCGCCGCCTCGGCGACGGCGTCGACTGGTCCCGTGAGCGCTTCACCATGGACGAGGGCCTGTCCCAGGCCGTCCAGACCATCTTCAAGAAGCTCTTCGACGACGGCCTGATCTACCGCGCCGAACGCATCATCAACTGGTGCCCGCGCTGCCTCACCGCGCTCTCCGACATCGAGGTCGAGCACGAGGAGCTGCCCGGCGAGCTGGTCTCGATCCGCTACGGCGACGGCGACGACTCGATCGTGGTGGCCACCACCCGGGCGGAGACCCTGCTCGGCGACACCGCCGTCGCGGTCCACCCGGACGACGCCCGCTACGCGCACCTGGTCGGCCGCACCGTCGCGCTGCCGCTGACGGACCGTCGGATCCCGGTGGTCGCGGACGAGCACGTCGACCCGGAGTTCGGCACCGGCGCGGTCAAGGTCACCCCGGCCCACGACCCCAACGACTTCGCCATCGGCCAGCGGCACGGCCTGCCCAACATCACCGTCATGGACGAGCACGGCGTGATCACCGTGCACGGCCCGTTCCTCGGCCTGGACCGGTTCGAGGCCCGCTCGGCGGTCGTCGGCGCGCTGCGCGAGCAGGGCCGGATCGTCGCCGAGAAGCGCCCGTACATGCACGCCGTCGGCCACTGCTCGCGCTGCCGCACCGTGGTCGAGCCGCGGCTGTCGCTGCAGTGGTGGGTCAAGGTCGCCCCGCTGGCCGCCGAGGCCGGGACCGCGGTCCGCGACGGCCGGGTGAAGATCCACCCGGAGGAGCTGGAGGGCCGCTACTTCAGCTGGGTCGACAACATGCACGACTGGTGCATCTCGCGGCAGCTGTGGTGGGGCCACCGGATCCCGGTCTGGTACGGCCCGGACGGCGAGGTGGTCTGCGTCGGCCCGGACGACGCCGCGCCCAGCGGCGAGGGCTGGCACCAGGACCCGGACGTCCTGGACACCTGGTTCTCCAGCGCGCTCTGGCCGTTCTCCACCCTCGGCTGGCCCGAGCAGACCCCGGACCTGGAGAAGTTCTACCCCACCGACGTCCTGCTGACCGGCCACGACATCATCTTCTTCTGGGTCGCCCGGATGATGATGTTCGGCCTCTACGCGATGGACGGCCGGGCGCCGTTCCACACCATCGCGCTGACCGGCCTGGTCCGCGACCAGTTCGGCAAGAAGATGTCCAAGTCCTCCGGCACCGCGGTCGATCCGCTGGACTGGATGAACGAGTTCGGCGCCGACGCGGTCCGGTTCACCCTGGCCAGCGGTGCCAACCCGGGCGCGGACGTGCCGATCGGCGAGGACTGGGTCAAGGCCTCGGGCAAGTTCTGCAACAAGGTCTGGAACGCCACCCGGTTCGCGCTGATGAACGGCGCGACCCTGGACGGACCGCTCCCGGCCGCGGAGCAGCTGACCGCCGCGGACCGGTGGATCCTGTCCCGGCTGAACGCCGTGGTCGCCGAGACCGACGCGTTCTACGACGATTACCAGTTCGCCAAGCTCAGCGACGCGCTCTACCACTTCGCCTGGGACGAGGTCTTCGACTGGTACCTGGAGCTGTCCAAGACCACGCTGCTCGCGGGCGGCCCGCAGGCCGACGCCAGCCGCCGGGTGCTGGGCGAGGTGCTGGAGGTCACCCTGCGGCTGCTGCACCCGGTCATCCCGTTCGTCACCGACACCCTGTGGACGGCGCTGACCGGTCGGGAGTCCGTGGTCGTGGCCGCGTGGCCGACGGTGGACCCGGGGCGGGCCGACGCCGCGGCGGAGGCGGAGATCGCCCAGCTGCAGCAGGTGATCACCGAGGTCCGCCGGTTCGGGGCGGACCAGGGCCTCAGTCCGAGCCAGAAGGTCCCGGCCCGGCTGGACCTGTCCGGGACCGGCCTGGCCGCGCACGAGGACGCGCTGCGCGCCATGGCCAAGCTGCAGCCCGCCGGGGCCGACTTCAG
Source organism: Streptacidiphilus cavernicola (assembly GCF_042510955.1). Classification (NCBI taxonomy): domain Bacteria; kingdom Bacillati; phylum Actinomycetota; class Actinomycetes; order Kitasatosporales; family Streptomycetaceae; genus Streptacidiphilus; species Streptacidiphilus cavernicola. The sequence goes on along the minus strand of NZ_JBHFAB010000004.1, from coordinate 276,154 downwards.
CGCGACGGCCACCCTGTCGGTGGCCGGGGCGACGGTGGCGCTGGACCTGTCCGGCACGATCGACGTCCCGGCGGAGCGGAAGCGGCTGGCGAAGGACCTGGCGTCGGCGGAGAAGGAGCTGGCGCAGGCCGAGACCAAGCTCGGGAACGAGGCGTTCCTGGCGAAGGCGGCGCCGGTGGCGGTGGAGAAGATCCACGGGCGCAAGGCCAAGGCGGAGGCGGACATCAGCCGGCTGACGGCGCAGCTTGCGGCGTTGCCCGAGGGGTAGGCAGCTGCGGGGAGCTGTCTGCTGAGCGTGCACGGAGGTGCGTGGTCGGCAGCGCAGTTCCCCGCGCCCCTGGGGGGCTGCCGGGCTGGGCGCGGGCGGTGTGCGGGCGTCCGTAGACTGGGGGTGTGAGCGACGCAGCCAGCAGCACCCCGCAGTCCGACCTCTCTCCCGCCGAGCAGCTCCGTGCCGTCGAGGTGGAGCTCGGCGCGCGGTGGCCGGAGACCAAGCTGGAACCCTCGCTGGACCGGATCACCGCGCTGCTGGACATCCTCGGCCAGCCGCAGCGCGCCTACCCGTCGATCCACATCACCGGGACCAACGGCAAGACCAGCACCGCGCGGATGATCGAGCAGCTGCTGCGCCACTTCGAGCTGCGCACCGGCCGCTACACCAGCCCGCACGTGGAGTCGGTGACCGAGCGGATCAGCCTGGACGGCGAGCCGGTCAGCCCCGAGCTGTTCGTCGAGACCTACCGCGACATCGAGCCGTACCTGGCGATGACCGACGCAGGCCAGCCGATCCCGCTGTCCTTCTTCGAGATCATGACCGCCATGGCCTATGCCGCCTTTGCCGAGGCGCCGGTGGACGTGGCCGTGGTCGAGGTCGGCATGGGTGGTTCCTGGGACGCCACCAACGTCATCGACGCCCCGGTGGCGGTGATCGCCCCGATCTCGCTGGACCACACCGACAAGCTCGGCGACACGCCGGGCGAGATCGCGGTGGAGAAGTCCGGGATCATCAAGAAGGGCGCCCTGGCCGTCGTCGCGCACCAGCCCGCCGACGCCGCCGAGGTGATCCTGCGCCGCGCGGTGGAGCAGGACGCGGTGGTGGCCCGGGAGGGCCTGGAGTTCGGCGTGGTGCACCGGGACATGGCCATCGGCGGCCAGCTGCTGACCCTGCGCGGGATCTCCGGCCACGAGTACACCGACGTCTTCGTCCCGCTGCACGGCGCGCACCAGGCGCAGAACGCGGCGCTGGCGCTGGCCGCGGTCGAGGGCTTCTTCGGCGTGGGCACCGCGCGGGAGGAGCCGCTGGACATCGGCAAGGTCCGCGGCGCCTTCTCCGGCGTCAGCTCGCCGGGCCGGCTGGAGGTGGTCCGGCGCAGCCCCACCATCGTGCTGGACGCCGCGCACAACCCGGCCGGGGCCCGCGCCACCGCCGAGGCGATCGGCGAGTCGTTCGGCTTCACCCGGCTGGTCGGGGTGATCGGCACCAGCGGCGACAAGGACTCCTCCGGGCTGCTGGAGGCGCTGGAACCGGTGCTGGCCGAGGTGGTCATCTCGCGGAACTCCACCCAGCGCGCCACCGACATCGACAAGCTGGCCGAGGCCGCGGTGGAGATCTTCGGCCCGGACCGGGTGCTGGTCGAGCCGCGGCTCGACGACGCCATCGACGCCGCGGTCGCCCTGGCCGAGGAGGTCGGCGACCTCGGCGGCTCGGGCGTGCTGATCACCGGCTCCATCATCACCGTGGGCGAGGCCCGCATCCTGCTCAGCCCCCGCTGAACCCCTGCTTCCGCCCCCTCCTCCGGTCCCACCCCGAGTCCCGCCCCGAAAGGCACCCGCCGTGCGTACGCTCTGCTCGTCCACGCTGATCGCCGAGGCGATGGTGGTCGGCTTCGCCGCCCTCGTCGCCATGCACCTCTCCGACGTCTCCTCGACGACCCTGTGGACGGTCTGCGGCATCGCCATGGCGGTCTGCGTGCTGCTCTGCGGCGTCATCACCCGTCCGGGCGCGGTCGCGGTCGGCTGGGTGCTGCAGGCGGCCCTGATCGCGTCCGGCGTCGTGGTCGGGATGATGTACGGGCTGGGCGTGGTCTTCGCCGCGCTCTGGTGGGCCTCGGTGCACTACGGCCGCAAGATCGACACCATCAAGGCCGCCCGCGCGCAGACGGCCTGACGTTCGAACGAGTCACCCGCTCGGGTAGGCTCACATCCCAATCCCCACCCCGTTCCCAGCTGCCGTGTCCGACCCACCCCGGAGCCGCTCCATGTCCCAGCGCACCCTTGTCCTCCTGAAGCCCGACGCCACCCGCCGCGGCCTCATCGGCGAGATCATCAGCCGGATCGAGCGCAAGGCGAACTGGACCGTCGCGGCGATGGAGCTGCGCACCCTGGACACCGCCACCCTGGAGAAGCACTACGGCGAGCACGTCGGCAAGCCGTTCTACGGGCCGCTGATGGAGTTCATGGCCTCGGGCCCGGTGGTGGCGCTGATCGTCGAGGGCGAGAGCGTGATCGAGGGCGTCCGCGCGCTGGCCGGGAAGACCGATCCGCTGGCGGCGGGCCCCGGCACCATCCGCGGCGACTACGCCACCATCACCCGGGAGAACCTGATCCACGCCTCGGACTCGGAGGAGTCGGCGGCCCGTGAGATCTCCATCTTCTTCCCGGGATTTTCGCTCGTTTGACGATGTGTCGAACGGGTAGCCGGTTTACTGGAACGTACCATTCCGGAGAACCGCGCAGCCGACATGAGCGTCCCAATAACGGGAAATGTGATCGTCTGCCATGACAATGGCAGTGGCCCGTGGAAGCCTCGACGGTAACCCTCGGTGCCTGCATGGCTACGATGGTGGCCTGTCCTGCGTGTCCCGCCTCCACCCTCGACCTCGGGAAGGCCCCCTATACCCATGGCGAACAACATGTCGTTCATCGGTCGTGACATGGCTGTCGACCTCGGCACCGCCAACACGCTCGTGTACGTCAGGGGTCGCGGGATCGTCCTCAACGAGCCGTCGGTGGTCGCGGTGAACACCCACACCGGCGGCATCCTCGCGGTCGGCTCCGAGGCCAAGAAGATGATCGGCCGCACGCCCGGCAACATCGTCGCCATCCGCCCGCTCAAGGACGGCGTGATCGCCGACTTCGAGATCACCGAGCGGATGCTCCGCTACTTCATCCTCAAGATCCACCGCCGCCGCTACATGGCCCGTCCGCGGGTCGTGGTCTGCGTGCCCAGCGGCATCACCGGGGTCGAGCGCCGCGCCGTGATCGAGGCCTCGCGGCAGGCCGGCGCACGCCAGGTGCACATCATCGAGGAGCCGATGGCCGCCGCCATCGGCGCCGGGCTGCCGGTGCACGAGGCCACCGGCAACATGGTGGTGGACATCGGCGGGGGCACCACCGAGGTCGCCGTGATCTCGCTCGGCGGCATCGTCACCGCGCAGTCCATCCGGGTGGCCGGGGACGAGCTCGACAACGCGATCATCCAGCACATCAAGAAGGAGTACTCACTCCTGCTGGGCGAGCGCAGCGCCGAGAACATCAAGATGACCGTCGGCTCGGCCTACCCGGTCGAGGGCGACGCCGAGGAGCACAGCGAACTCCGCGGGAGGGACCTGGTCAGCGGCCTGCCGAAGACCATCGTGATCTCCGCGGCCGAGGTCCGCCAGGCCATCGAGGAGCCGGTGAACCAGATCATCGACGCCGTCAAGACCACGCTGGACCAGTGCCCGCCGGAACTCGCCGGTGACATCATGGACCGCGGCATCGTTCTCACCGGGGGCGGCGCACTGCTCCGCGGCCTGGACGAGCGGCTCCGCCGGGAGACCGGGATGCCGGTCCACATCGCCGAGGACCCGCTCGACTCGGTCGCCCTCGGCTCCGGCAAGTGCGTCGAGGAGTTCGAGGCGCTGCAGCAGGTCCTGGACTCCCAACCCCGCCGCTGACCCGCCGTCAGGCGCCAAGACCGAAGGGCTCTGCCGAGGACCGTGAGGGACACACGAGAGAGCCGGCTGCTGCTGGTCCTGCTGGTCGCGATCGCTTTCGCGCTGATCACCGTGGACATCCGCGGTGGCGACGACTCCCCGCTGAACGGGCCGAGAAACGTCGCCGCCTCGGTCTTCGGTCCGGTCGAGAGCGGCGTGTCCGGCATGGTCAACCCGGTCGCCGACGCCATGCGCACGCTCCGCGAGTCCGGCACCAGCGGTGACCGGATCCGCTCGCTGGAGCAGCAGAACGCCCAGCTCAAGCAGCAGTTGTCCAGCTCCGACCTGGCCACGGGCCGGGAGGCCGAGCTGGACAAAATGCTCGGCGCCGCCGGGGCCGGCCGCTACACCGTCAAGGCCGCCCAGGTGGTCGCGATCGGCGCGGCCCAGGGCTTCTCCTGGACCGTCACCATCGACATCGGCAGCAACGACGGCATCCAGCGCGACATGACCGTCATCAACGGCGACGGCCTGGTCGGCCGGATCACCACGGTCGGCCCCGGCACCTCCACCGTGCTGCTCGCCAGCGACCCCGGCTTCACGGTCGGGACCCGGATGGAGGGCGACGGCGAGATCGGCTTCGCCACCGGCCAGGGCACCGAGCCGATGCGGGTGGAACTGCTGAACGGCCAGGCCGCGGTCAAGGCGGGGGACCGGATGGTCACCTTCGGCTCGGAGAACGACCGCCCGTTCGTCCCCGGCGTCCCGGTCGGCACGGTGACCAAGGTCGAGGACACGCCGGGCCAGCTGACCCGGACCGTGCTGGTCCGACCCTTCGTCAGCTTCACCCGGCTCGACCTGGTCGGCGTGGTGGTCCAGCCCCCGGCGACCGACCCCCGGTTCGCGCTGCTGCCGCCGCGGCCGACGCCCGCGCCGGCCGCCAAGGCCCCGGCGAAGCCCGCCGCCAAGCCGAAGAAGCCCACGCCCACGGCGACTCCCACGAAGGGGCACTGACATGAGGCTGCACCGCGTCCTGCTCTCGGCCGTCCTGGTCGTGGTCGCCCTGGTGGTCCAGGTCAGCGTGCTGTCCCGGCTCGGCCTGCCCGGCGCGGTGCCGGACCTGCTGCTGCTCGTGGTGATAGGGCTGGCCCTGGTCTACGGGCCGGTCGGCGGCTGCCTGGTCGGCTTCTGCGCCGGGCTGCTGGCCGACCTGGCCCCGCCGTCCGACCACGCGGTGGGCCGGTACGCGCTGGTGCTCTGCGTGCTCGGCTACGGCGCGGGGATGCTGCGCCCCGAGGGCGGCCAGATCCGCTCGGTGCTGCGCCCGCTGCTGGTGGTCGCCGCCGCGGCCTTCACCGCCACCCTGCTGTACGCCGGGGTGGGCGCGCTGGTCGGCGACACCGCGGCCCGGCACGTCGGCATCGTCAGCCTGCTGCTGACCGCCGTGCTCTACGACGTGCTGCTGGCGCCGTTCGTGGTGCCCGCGGTGATGGCGATGGCACGCCGCTCGGTGGCCGAGCCGGTGAGCAGCGGCGGCACCGGCGGCGCCCCGCGCAAGCAGGCCCGTATCCGCGGCGGGCTGAACCGCCGCGGCTCGATCTTCGGTGAGGGCGGCAGCCGCAGCGGGGGAGCGGCCGGGCTCGGCACCGTCCCCGGCTTCGGTCCGCGCGCCAAGGCCGGCAGCAGCGCCAAGAACTGACCCACCTTCATCCCAGACCCCAGGGGCGGGAAGCGATATTCCATGACCAACATCCCGCCGACCGGGCGCAACAGCCGGGTCACCGGACGACTGATCATTCTCCAGGTCCTCGTGCTGTCGCTGCTGGCGACCCTCGGCGGGCGGCTGTGGTACCTGCAGATCCGCGAGGGCCAGCACTACGTGAACCAGGCCTCGTCCAACCACATCAGAACCGTGCTGGTCCCGGCCGTGCGCGGGGAGATCCTGGACGCCAACGGGGTCGCCCTCGCCGACAACGCCACCAAACTGGTGGTCTCGGTCAGCCGCACCTCGCTGCTGCAGCAGAAGGACGGCGGCACGGCGGTGCTGGACCGCCTCGCCCAGGTGCTCGGGCTGCCCGCGACCGAGGTGCACGACAAGGTCCGGCTGTGCGACGCGAAGACCCCGCAGCCGTGCTGGAACGGTTCGCCGTACCAGCCGATCCCGGTGACCGACAAGGCCACCACGCAGCAGGCGATGCAGATCATGGAGCGCAGCGAGGACTTCCCCGGGGTCACCGCCGACCCCACCGCGGTCCGCCAGTACCCGGGCCCGGACGGCGTCAACGCGGCCCAGGAGCTGGGCTACCTCTCCCCGGTCACCCAGGACGAGATCGACGCCGCCACCGGCCCTGACGGCAAGTCGGCCTACGCCCCGGCCGACCAGATCGGCCGCTCCGGCCTGGAGTCGGTGTACGACAGCGCGCTGCGCGGCAAGCCGGGCACCACCGACCTGGAGGTGGACAACCTCGGCCGGGTGATGGGCACCGCCGGCGGCACCGCGGAGGTCCCCGGCGACGACGTGGTGACCAGCATCGACGCCAGGATCCAGGGCATCGCCGAGAAGCAGCTGCAGCAGGCGATGCTGACCCTGCGGAAGAGCTACGACCCGGTCAGCCACGAGAACTTCAAGGCCGACTCCGGCGCGGTGGTGGTCATGGACGTGCACACCGGCCGGGTGATCGCCATGGCCAGCGCCCCGACCTTCGACCCCAACGTCTGGACCGGCGGGATCTCCTCCAAGGACTACGCGGCGCTGACCAGCACCAAGTCCGACTACCCGCTGCTGAACCGGGCCATACAGGGTCAGAGCGCCCCGGGTTCGACGTTCAAGGTGGTCACCACCTCCGGCGCGATCAACGCGGGCTACACCTACAGCGACACCTTCCCCTGCACCTCGGCGATGACCATCGGCGGGCGGGTGTTCAAGAACTTCGAGGGCGAGAACTACGGCATGATCGACATCTCCAAGGCGTTGGAGGTGTCCTGCGACACGGTCTTCTACAACATCGCCTACCAGCAGTGGCTCAAGGACGGCGGCACCAAGCCGAAGAAGCCCAACGACTGGCTCTACAAGGCGGCGCACGCCTTCGGCCTGGGCCAGAAGACCGGGATCGACCTGCCCAGCGAGGTGCCCGGACGGGTCCCGGACCGGGCCTGGCACCAGGCGTACTACGACGCCATGAAGGACACCTGGTGCAAGCAGGCCAAGAGCGGCAAGAACGACTACGCCACCGAGATCGCCAAGGAGGACTGCGTCGACTTCGCCACCCTGCGCGCCGGTGACGAGGTCAACTACGCCATCGGGCAGGGCGACACCCTGGTCACCCCGATCCAGATGGCCCGGATCTACTCCGCCCTGGCCAACGGCGGCACCCTCTACCAGCCGCAGATCGCCAAGGCCGTGGTCTCCCCGTCCGGAAAGGTCGTCAAGGACATGGCCCCGGTGGTCCAGGGCAAGCTCCCGGACAGCCAGCGGACGCTGCAGTACATCGACCAGGCCACCGCCAACGTCATCACCCAGGGCACCGCCGCCTGGAAGTTCGAGGGCTGGCCGCAGAACCAGGTCCAGCTGCACGCCAAGACCGGTACCGCCGAGGTCGTCGGCAAGCAGAGCACGTCCTGGTTCGACACCTACACCAAGGACTACGCGATCGTGATGACCATCTCCCAGGGCGGCACCGGCTCCGGCGGCTCGGGACCGGCCGTCCGCAACATCTACAACGCGCTCTACGGCATCCAGGCGAACAACACCATCGACCCCAAGAAGGCGCTGCTGCCGACCCCGCAGAAGTCGCTGCCGGCCTTCAACCCGGACGGCTCGGTGGTCCAGCGGGCCGGCTTCGACGGGACCGTGGCCGGGCCGGTGCTTGCCGCCCCGGTGCAGCCCGCGGCGCTGCTGACCGCCCCCGCGGCGCCGGGCGCCGCGCTCGCGCCGGTGACCGCCTTCGCCCTCGCCCCGGAGCAGCGGAGGTTCATCGCATGACCGGCTACACCGGGATCGGCGCCCAGTACCGCGCACCCCGCTACGCCCCGCAGCGCAGCACCCTCGGGCGGCTGTTCTCCCGGGAGTCGCCGCTGCGCCGGATGGACTGGCTGCTGGTGCTGGCCGCGCTCGCGCTGTCCGGCGTGGGCTCGCTGCTGGTCTGGTCGGCCACCCGCAGCCGCACCGAGATCAACCACGGCGACCCGCAGTACTTCCTGGTCCGGCACCTGCTGAACCTGGCGATCGGGGTCGGCCTGTGCGTCGCGGTGGTGCTGACCGGGCACCACCGGCTGCGCACCGCCGCGCCGTTCCTGTACATCCTGGCCGTGCTCGGCGTGCTGGCCGTGCTCAGCCCGCTGGGCTCGACCGTCAACGGCGCGCACTCCTGGATCGTGCTCGGCGGCGGCTTCTCGGTGCAGCCGTCCGAGTTCTGCAAGATCGCGATCATCCTCGGCATGGCGACCATGCTGTCGGCCCGGGTGGACGCGGGGGAGCTGACCCATCCGGACAACCGCTCCATCGCCCGGTCGCTGGCCCTGGCCGCGGTGCCGATCGGGATCATCCTGCTGATGCCGGACCTCGGCTCCACCATGGTCATGGTGGTGATCATCCTGGCCGTGCTGATGGCCTCGGGCGCCCCGAAGCGCTGGCTGTTCGGGCTGATCGTGGTCGGCACCGCGGGCGCCTTCGCGGTGGTCCAGCTGCACCTGCTGAAGCAGTACCAGATCGCCCGCTTCGCGGCCTTCGCCGACCCGGGCCTGGACCCGGCCGGGGTCGGCTACAACACCGCCCAGGCCCGGATCGCCATCGGCTCCGGCGGCCTGCTCGGCAAGGGCCTGTTCCACGGCACGCAGACCACCGGCCAGTTCGTCCCCGAGCAGCAGACCGACTTCGTCTTCACCGTCGCGGGCGAGGAGCTGGGCTTCGTCGGCGCGGCCCTGATCATCCTGCTGCTCGGCGTCATCCTCTGGCGTGCCTGCCGGATCGCCCGGCTGGCCTCCGACCTCTACAGCACCGTCGTCGCGGCCGGGGTGGTCGCCTGGTTCGGCTTCCAGGCCTTCGAGAACATCGGGATGACCCTCGGCATCATGCCGGTGGCCGGCATCCCGCTGCCCTTCGTCAGCTACGGCGGCTCCTCGATGTTCGCCATCTGGATCGGCATCGGCCTGCTCCAGTCGGTGAAGATGCAACGCACCCTCGGCGCCTGAGCGGTCGGAGGTCCGACCCGGGGCGCGTTATCCTGAGGGGTCCGACCTGCGTCCACACCGAAAGTCCTCCTCTATGTCTGTCGAGTCGGTCTTCCCGCGCCTGGAGGCCCTCCTCCCGCACGTCCAGAAGCCGATCCAGTACGTCGGCGGCGAGCTGAACTCCACCGTCAAGGACTGGGACGCCTGCGACGTCCGCTGGGCCCTGATGTACCCGGACGCCTACGAGGTCGGGCTGCCCAACCAGGGCGTCATGATCCTCTACGAGGTGCTGAACGAGCGCGAGGGCGTCCTCGCCGAGCGCACCTACAGCGTCTGGCCGGACCTGGAGGCGCTGATGCGGGAGCACGGCGTCCCGCAGTTCACCGTGGACGCGCACCGCCCGGTGAAGGCCTTCGACGTGTTCGGGCTGAGCTTCTCCACCGAGCTGGGCTACACCAACATGCTCACCGCGCTGGACCTGGCCGGCATCCCGCTGATGGCCGCGGACCGCACCGTCGACGACCCGATCGTGCTGGCCGGCGGCCACGCCGCGTTCAACCCGGAGCCGATCGCGGACTTCCTGGACGCGGCCGTGGTCGGCGACGGCGAGCAGGCCGTGCTGGACATGACCGAGATCATCCGGGCCTGGAAGGCCGAGGGCCGCCCCGGCCTGGACGGCCGCACCCCGCGCGACGAGCTGCTGTTCCGGCTGGCCCGGACCGGCGGCTTCTACGTGCCCAAGTTCTACGACGTCGAGTACCTGCCGGACGGCCGGATCGGCCGGGTCGTGCCCAACCTCTCCGGCGTGCCGTGGCGGGTGTCCAAGCACACCGTGATGGACCTGGACGAGTGGCCCTACCCCAAGCAGCCGCTGGTCCCGCTGGCCGAGACGGTGCACGAGCGGATGTCGGTGGAGATCTTCCGCGGCTGCACCCGCGGCTGCCGCTTCTGCCAGGCCGGGATGATCACCCGTCCGGTCCGCGAGCGCAGCATCACCGGCATCGGCGAGATGGTCGACCGCGGGCTGAAGGCCACCGGCTTCGAGGAGGTCGGCCTGCTGTCGCTGTCCTCCGCCGACCACACCGAGATCGCCGACATCGCCAAGGGCCTCGCCGACCGTTACCAGGAGGACAAGGTCGGCCTGTCGCTGCCGTCCACCCGGGTCGACGCCTTCAACATCGACCTGGCCAACGAGCTGACCCGGAACGGCCGCCGCTCCGGGCTGACCTTCGCCCCCGAGGGCGGCAGCGAGCGGATCCGCAAGGTGATCAACAAGATGGTGTCCGAGGAGGACCTCATCCGCACCGTCGCCGCCGCGTACGGCAACGGCTGGCGGCAGGTGAAGCTGTACTTCATGGTCGGCCTCCCCACCGAGACCGACGAGGACGTGCTGCAGATCGCCACCATGGCGAAGAACGTGATCCAGAAGGGCCGCGAGGTCACCGGCCAGAACGACATCCGCTGCACGGTGTCCATCGGCGGCTTCGTGCCCAAGCCGCACACCCCGTTCCAGTGGGCCCCGCAGCTCGGCGTCGAGGAGACCGACGCCCGGCTGCTGAAGCTGCGCGACGCCATCCGCAACGACAAGAAGTACGGCCGCAACATCGGCTACCGCTACCACGACGGCAAGCCCGGCATCGTCGAGGGCCTGCTGTCCCGCGGCGACCGCCGGATCGGCAAGGTCATCCGCGCGGTCTACGAGGACGGCGGACGCTTCGACGGCTGGCGTGAGCACTTCTCCTACGACCGCTGGATGCGCGCCGCGGAGAAGGGCCTGGCCGGCACCGGCGTCGACGTCGCCTGGTACACCACCCGCGAACGCCAGTACGAGGAGGTCCTGCCCTGGGACCACCTGGACTCCGGCCTGGACAAGGACTGGCTCTGGGAGGACTGGCAGGACTCGCTGGAGGAGGTCGAGGTGGACGACTGCCGCTGGACCCCCTGCTTCGACTGCGGCGTCTGCCCGCAGATGGACACCCAGATCCAGATCGGCCCGACCGGCGTCAAGCTGCTGCCGCTGACCGTCGTCAAGTAGCCGACACCGCGTCAGACCTGGCTCTGCCGCCCGGAATACCGGGCGGCAGAGCCGTGTTGCAAGCACAGCCGTGTTCCCACTGGTGCCCTAGCAGGCGCAGAGGCAGAACGGGTGCCCGTCCGGGTCGGCGAAGACCCGCCAGGTCTTGCTGCCGGACCAGTCCTCCAGCAGGGTCGCGCCCAGCGCCAGCACCCGGCGCTGGCCTTCGTCCAGGTCGGTGACGCCGATGTCCAGGTGGGCCTGCTGCGGCTGGTCTGGGTTCGGCCAGGTCGGCGCGCGGTAGTCGTCCACCCGCTGGAAGGCCAGGCCGGGGCTGGAGTCGCCGACCAGGTCCACCCACTCGTTGCTGCCGTCCTCGTCCTCCACCTTGCCGCCGACCAGTTCGGCGTAGAACCCGGCCAGCGCGGTCGGGTCGGGACAGTCCAGTGCGAACGTCTTCAGCGTGCCGATCATGCCTCTGCCTCCGTTGTGTGCGTTCGTGGCCCCATCGGACCCGCGTACCCTGGGAGCAGTACCGCTACACACCCCTACTCCCTAAGGACTGAGCGCCCTGGCACGCCGCACGCCCGACGGTCCTCCCCCCGCCCCGGTGGTCCAGCGCATCCGACTGCGCTACACCAAGCGCGGCCGTCTGCGCTTCACCAGCCACCGCGACTTCCAGCGGGCCCTGGAGCGCGCCCTGCGCCGCTCCGCCGTCCCCATGGCGTACTCGGCGGGCTTCTCGCCGCACCCCAGGATCAGCTTCGCCAACGCCGCCCCCACCGGCTCCGCCAGCGAGGCCGAGTACGTCGAGCTGGCCCTCAGCGCCCCGCGCGACCCCGAGCTGCTGCGGGCGCAGCTGGACGAGTCGCTGCCGCCCGGCCTCGACGTGGTCGACGCGGTCGAGGTGCGCACCCCCAACTTCGTGGAGCGGCTGGAGGCCTCGGTCTGGGAGCTGCGGCTGAGCGGTGTGGAGCCGGCCGCGGCGTCCGCCGCGGTGGCCGCGTTCCTCGCCGCCGAGGCGGTCGAGGTCCAGCGGGAGACCAAGAACGGCGTGCGCACATTCGACGCGCGCGGGGCCGTGGTGGCTCTTGAGGTGGTCGAATCGCAGGTCGCCGCAGGTGCGGACGGCCCCGTCGAAAGTAGTACCGATATCGCCGCAGGCCGCGCTTGTGCGATACTGCGGCTGGTTGTTCGGCACGCCACACCCGCCGTCCGACCCGATGACGTCCTGTCCGGTCTCCTGGTGACGGCCGACCTGGCGCTGCCGGTCCCCGCTGGGGCGACCAGGCTGGCGCAGGGGCCGCTAGACCAGGAGTCCGGTGCGGTGACCGACCCGTTCGCGCCCGACCGCGGCGCGGCACCGGCCCTCCCATCCGAGGCGGCCGAGCCGCAGCCCGTGTAGGCAGCGGCGGCCGGTCAGGCCCGCGCCCTGCACCACCGGTGCATCGCGGCTCCGTCGTCGGCGCCCGTCCAGGGCCCCTGGGAGCCACCCGGGGCCCGGACAAGACTGGCTCGAAAACCCAAGACTTTTCGGCGTACCGCGCAGCGGAGCGTCGATCGACATACGCAAGCCCCTGTGCGGCGCCCGCTGAGAAGCGCGGCGCCCGGGGGCATGAACGGGAGAAACCCCCGGATGCCCGATATCAACGAACAGAACGAACAGAGCAGCGCGCAGGGCGCCGAGGCGCCCGCGGAGGGTGCGGCCCCCAAGGCCGCCCCGCGCCGCCGCCGCGCCGCGAGCCGTCCCGCGGGGCCCCCGCAGGGCGAGGACGCCGCGGGCTCGCCTGCGGCTGAGGCCGCTGCCGCGGTCGCGCCCGCCGCTGAGGCCGCCCCTGCCGTTGAGGCGGTTGCGGCCGAGCCGGTGAAGCGCGCTCGCCGTACCCGCAAGAAGGCCGAGCCGGTCGCCGAGAGCGCGGTCGTGGAGACGCCCGCCGCGGAGGCCCCGGCTGCGGCCCCGGTCGCCGAGGTCCAGGCTGTCGAGGCCCCGGCCGCTGCCGAGCCCGCCGCTGAGGCGGTTGCCGCCGAGCCGGTGAAGCGCGCTCGCCGTACCCGTAAGAAGGCCGAGCCGGTGCAGACCGCGATCGAGCTGCCCGAGCCGCCCGCCCCGGTGGAGCCGCAGGTCGAGGAGGAGCCGGAGGAGGAGACCCCGGTCGCCGCCGAGCCCGCTCCGGCCGCCGAGCCCGCCCCGGTCGTCGCCGAGGAGCCCGCGCCGCGGTCCCGCCGCCGCGCGGTCCGGCCGTCCACCGCCGTGTTCCAGGCGCCGGTGTTCCAGGAGCCGGCCGAGATCGTGGTCGCCTCCCGTTCCGCCGCCCCGGCCGCGGCGTTCACCCCGCCGGCCGCGTTCACCCCGCCGAGCAACACCCCGGCGGCCGAGCAGGGCGAGCCCGAGGACGGCCGCCGCCGCAACCGCCGCCGGGCCACCGCGCCGGTCGCGGCCCCGGCCGCGGACAGCGCCCCGGCCGTCGTCGCCGAGCCGCCCGCGACCGAGTCGGCCCCCGCCCGCCGCACCCGGTCCTCCGCGCCCGCCGCGCCGACCGCGCCCGCGGTGTTCCAGCTCTCCACCGGCCGCGCGCCGCTCGGCACCGAGCCGCCGGCCCCGGTCCGGGCCGCCGCCCCGGCCCCGGCCGAGCCCGCCGCCGACGTCCCGGACGAGGACGACGCGCCCACCGGCCGCCGCCGCAACCGCCGCCGCGCGGTCTCCCAGGCCCCCGCCTTCACCGCCCCGCAGCCGGTCGAGCCGGAGGAACTGGACGAGGAGCTCGACGACGCCGCCGACGAGGCCGACGGCACGCAGCACGCCCAGGACGGCTACGCCGACGACGAGGGCCGTCCCTCGCGCCGCCGCCGCCGCGGTGGCCGCCGTCGCCGCCGTGGCGAGGGCGACGACGCCGAGGCCCCCGCCGAGCAGGCCGCCCAGTCGGCCGAGGCAGCCGGGGCCGATGAGGACGACGAGGAGGAGGACGACGACCTCGGCGAGGCGCTGTCCGCGTCCAGCCGTCGGCGTCGCCGCCGTCGCCGTCGCAGCGGTGACGGCGGGTCCGAGGGCGAGGCCGCCGCGTCGACCGACGACCCCGAGCGCACCGTGGTGAAGGTCCGCGAGCCGCGCCGCCGTGCCTCCGGCGGCGGCGCCGCGGCTGACGCCCCGTTCGATCCGGACGAGGTGCAGTCGATCAAGGGCTCCACCCGTCTTGAGGCGAAGAAGCAGCGCCGCCGCGAGGGCCGCGAGCAGGGCCGCCGCCGGGTCCCGATCATCACCGAGGCCGAGTTCCTGGCCCGCCGCGAGGCGGTGGAGCGGGTCATGGTGGTGCGTCAGCAGGGCGAGCGCACCCAGATCGGCGTGCTTGAGGACAACGTGCTGGTCGAGCACTACGTCAACAAGGAGCAGGCCACCTCGTACGTCGGCAACGTCTACCTGGGCAAGGTCCAGAACGTGCTGCCGTCGATGGAGGCCGCCTTCATCGACATCGGCAAGGGCCGCAACGCGGTGCTCTACGCCGGTGAGGTCAACTTCGCCTCGTTCGGCTCCAAGGGCGGCGCGCGCCGGATCGAGTCGGTGCTGAAGTCCGGCCAGTCCGTGCTGGTGCAGGTCTCCAAGGACCCGATCGGCCACAAGGGCGCCCGGCTGACCAGCCAGATCTCACTGCCCGGCCGCTACCTGGTGTACGTGCCCGAGGGCTCGATGACCGGGATCAGCCGCAAGCTGCCGGACACCGAGCGGGCCCGGCTGAAGAACATCCTCAAGAAGATCGTCCCGGACGACGCGGGCGTGATCGTGCGCACCGCCGCCGAGGGCGCGTCCGAGGAGGAGCTGACCCGCGACGTCCAGCGGCTGCAGCAGCAGTGGGAGGACATCCAGAAGAAGGTCAGCAGCGGCAACGCGCCGACCCTGCTCTACGGCGAGCCGGACATGACCGTCCGGGTGGTCCGCGACATCTTCAACGAGGACTTCACCAAGGTCGTCGTCTCCGGCGACACCGCCTGGTCGACCATCCAGGAGTACGTGGCCGGGGTCGCCCCCGACCTGGTGCCCCGGCTCACCCGGTGGACCTCCGAGGTGGACGTCTTCGCCACCTACCGGATCGACGAGCAGCTGATGAAGGCGCTGGACCGCAAGGTCTGGCTGCCCAGCGGCGGTTCGCTGGTGATCGACAAGACCGAGGCCATGATCGTGGTCGACGTCAACACCGGGAAGTTCACCGGCCAGGGCGGCAACCTGGAGGAGACGGTCACCCGGAACAACATCGAGGCGGCCGAGGAGATCGTGCGCCAGCTGCGGCTGCGCGACCTCGGCGGCATCATCGTGATCGACTTCATCGACATGGTGCTGGAGTCCAACCGGGACCTGGTGCTGCGCCGGCTGCTGGAGTGCCTGGGCCGGGACCGGACCAAGCACCAGGTGGCCGAGGTCACCTCGCTCGGCCTGGTGCAGATGACCCGCAAGCGGGTCGGCCAGGGCCTGCTGGAGTCCTTCTCGGAGACCTGCGTGCACTGCAACGGGCGCGGCGTCATCGTGCACATGGAGCAGGCCCCGCCGGTGCCCAAGGGCTTCTCCGGGCCGATGGGCGAGGAGTCCTTCGCCGGGGAGGCGGTCGAGGGCGGCGGCGGTGGCGGGAGCAAGCGCCGTCGTCGCGGTCGCGGCGGCGACGCCCAGGCCGAGTCGCACACCCACGAGCACGACCACGGCGGCGAGGAGAGCCTGGACGAGTTGGCGCAGCAGGTCGTCTCGCACGGGCTGACCGCGGAGGAGGTCGAGGACCTGGAGATCACCGGTCCGGAGACCCCGGTCGAGGCCGTCACCGCCGAGGCCGTCGTGGTCGCGGAGCCGGTCGCCGCCCCGGCCGCCCCGGCTCCGCTGGACGCCGCGGTGCAGGCCGAGGCCGAGGAACTGGCCGAGGCCATGATCGAGTCCTCGGCCCGTCCGGCGCGGACGCGCCGTCGCGCGGTCCGCAAGGCCACCTCGCCCGCGGGCCCGCCCGCGGCGCAGGAGGCCGCGGTGCTGGTCGTCCCGTCCACCGCACCGGCCGCCGCCGAGGCCCCGGTGGCCGAGGCTGTCGCCGCCGAGGCCCCCGCCGCCGAGGTCGCGCCGACCGAGCCGGTCACCGCCGAGCCTGTCGCCGCCGAGGCCGAGGCCCCGGTCGAGGAGGCCGCCCCGGCGAAGGCTCCGCGCAAGCGGGCTCCGCGCAAGACCGCTGCCAAGAAGGCCACCGCCGCGCAGCCGGAGGGCGAGCCCGCCGCTGCCGAGGCGACCGGTGCAGCGACCGGCGAGGCGGCTGCCGAGGCTCCGGCCCCGGCGAAGAAGGCCGCTGCCAAGAAGACCGCGACCAAGAAGGCCGCGGCGAAGAAGGCCCCGGCCAAGCGGGTCGCCAAGAAGGCCGCAGCCACCGAGGCCGCGGCCGAGTAGCACAGGCCGAGCAGTACCGGCCGCGCAGCAGCCGCAGGCGCCGTCCACGGCGGCCCGTCCCGCACCGTGCGGGGCGGGCCGCCGTGCTTTCCTGCCGGTCGGGCCGGTGCGACCCGTCCCACCTGGGCTGGTTTGACCCGCAGGCCGTGCTTCCGTAGCCTTGACCCTCGGTGCAAATTTGCATTCTGCAATGTCGCACTTGCTCCTGAGCACACACCCTCCCGGTTCGAGGCGTCAGCCTCACCTCACCGGGGGAGGCCGCCCGCCGTTTTCGCTGCGGGAAGGCTGGCGTCAGGAGTTCCGTCCTAGTGGAGAGTGGGTTCGCGGTGTACGCGATCGTGCGTAGCGGCGGTCGGCAGCACAAGGTTGCCGTCGGCGATGTTTTCGAGTCCGACAAGGTCGACGCCAAGGTCGGCGAGACCGTCGAGCTTTCGACGATCCTGATCGTCGACGGTGAGGCCGTCACCAGCGACCCCTGGGTCCTGGCCGGTGTGAAGGTTCGCGCCGAGGTGGTCGACCACCACAAGGGCGAGAAGATCAACATCATGAAGTACAAGAACAAGACCGGTTACCGCAAGCGCATGGGCCACCGTCAGCGCCACACCGCGCTCCGCGTGACCAGCATCGACTCGGCGAAGTAAGGGGAGGCGGAAATGGCTCACAAGAAGGGCGCAAGCTCTACTCGTAACGGTCGTGACTCGAACGCTCAGCGCCTCGGCGTGAAGCGCTTCGGCGGCCAGAAGGTCAACGCCGGCGAGATCCTCGTCCGCCAGCGCGGCACCCACTTCCACCCGGGTTCCGGCGTCGGCCGTGGCGGCGACGACACCCTGTTCGCGCTCAACGCCGGTGCGGTCGAGTTCGGCACGCACCGCGGCCGTCGCGTCGTGAACATCGTGCCGGTTGCCTGATCCAGGCAAAAGCTCACATACGAGGGTGGATCGGAACATTCCGGTCCACCCTCGGTGTTTGCACCACTGCATTCCTTCCCCTGCTCAGAGAGGCACCCATCACCATGACCACCTTCGTGGACCGCGTCGAGCTGCACGTCAGCGCGGGTAACGGGGGCCATGGCTGCGCCTCCGTGCACCGGGAGAAGTTCAAGCCGCTGGGCGGTCCCGACGGCGGCTCCGGCGGCCGTGGCGGTGACGTCACCCTGGTGGTCGACCCGCAGGTGACCACCCTGATCGACTACCACCACTCGCCGCACCGCAGCGCCACCAACGGCAAGCCGGGCGCGGGCGACCACCGCACCGGCGGCGAGGGCCACGACCTGGTCCTGCCGGTGCCGGACGGCACCGTGGTGATGGACAAGCGCGGCAATGTGCTGGCCGACCTGGTCGGCAACGGCACCAGCTTCGTGGTCGCCGCGGGCGGTCGCGGCGGTCTCGGCAACGCCGCGCTGGCGTCGGCCCGCCGCAAGGCCCCCGGCTTCGCGCTGCTCGGCGAGCCCGGCGACAGCATGGACATCGTGCTGGAGCTCAAGTCGGTCGCCGACGTGGCGCTGGTGGGCTACCCCAGCGCCGGCAAGTCCTCGCTGATCTCGGTGCTCTCGGCGGCCAAGCCGAAGATCGCGGACTACCCGTTCACCACCCTGGTCCCCAACCTGGGCGTGGTCACCGCGGGCGACAACGTCTACACCATCGCCGACGTCCCCGGGCTGATCCCCGGCGCCAGCCAGGGCAAGGGCCTCGGCCTGGAGTTCCTGCGCCACGTCGAGCGCTGCGAGGTGCTGGTGCACGTGCTGGACTGCGCCACCCTGGAGACCGACCGCGACCCGCTGGCCGACCTGGACACGATCGAGGCCGAGCTGGCCCAGTACGGCGGCCTGGACGACCGGCCCCGGCTGGTCGCACTGAACAAGATCGACGTGCCGGACGGGCAGGACCTGGCCGACCTCACCCGCGCCTCGCTGGAGGAGCGCGGCTACGAGGTGTTCGAGGTCTCCGCCGTCTCCCGCAAGGGCCTGCGCGAGCTGAGCTTCGCCCTGGCCCGGATCGTCGCCGCGGCCCGCGCCGCCCGCCCGGTGCAGGAGGCCACCCGGGTGGTGCTGCGCCCGGTCGCCGTGGACGACGCCGGCTTCACCGTCACCTACGACGCCGCCGAGGACCTCTACCGCATCGTCGGCAGCAAGCCGGAGCGCTGGATCAAGCAGACCGACTTCTCCAACGACGAGGCGGTCGGCTACCTCGCCGACCGGTTGGCCCGGCTCGGCGCCGAGGTCGCGCTGGCCAAGGCGGGCGCCAAGGAGGGCGACACCGTCGTCATCGGCGAGTCCGACAACGCGGTGGTGTTCGACTGGGAGCCCAGCATGGCCGCCGGCGCCGAGATGCTCGGCCGCCGCGGCGAGGACCACCGGATGGAGTCCCCGCGCGACGCGGTCACCCGCAAGCGCGAGCGGGAGGCCATCCGCGACGACGCCGCCTCGGAGTTCGCCCGGTTCGACCCGCTGCCCAGGCGCGAGGTCGAGCCCGCGCCCGAGGAGTACGAGATCGACGACGAGGAAATCTGAGCATGCTCCCCCCTCTGCCCAAGGCGGAACTGCACCTGCACATCGAGGGCACGCTCGAACCCGAACTGGCCTTCGCCCTGGCCGAGCGCAACGGCATCGACCTGCCGTACGCCACGCCGGAGGAGCTGCGCAGCGCGTACGCGTTCAGCGACCTGCAGTCGTTCCTCGACCTGTACTACCGGCTCACCGACGTGCTGCGGACCGAGCAGGACTTCACCGACCTGGCCGAGGCGTACCTGGTCCGCGCCGCCGCGCAGGGGGTGCGGCACGCGGAGGTCTTCTTCGACCCGCAGGCGCACACCGCGCGCGGGATCGAGCTGGGCACCGTGGTCCGCGGCCTGTCCAGGGCGCTGGACCGCAGCCGGGAGCGGCACGGCGTCTCCACCGGGCTGATCCTCAGCTTCCTGCGGGACCTCTCCGCCGAGGACGCGCTGCGCACCCTCGCCGACGCCGGTCCCTACCTGGACCGGATCACCGCGGTCGGCCTGGACTCGGCCGAGGTGGGCCACCCGCCGGCCAAGTTCACCGAGGTCTACGCCGAGGCCAAGCGGCTCGGCCTGCGGCTGGTCGCGCACGCCGGCGAGGAGGGCCCGCCCGCGTACATCACCGAGGCGCTGGACCTGCTCGGGGTGGAGCGGATCGACCACGGCATCCGCTGCATGGAGGACGACGCCCTGGTCGCCCGGCTGGTCGCGGAGCGGATCCCGCTCACCGTCTGCCCGTTCTCCAACGTCCGGCTGCGCTGCGTGGACACCCTGGAGCAGCACCCGCTGCCGGCCATGCTGGCGGCCGGGCTGCTGGTCACCGTCAACTCGGACGACCCGTCGTACTTCGGCGGCTACGTCGAGGACAACTACCGGGGCCTGCAACGGGCGCTGGGGCTGACGGACGGTCAACTGCGGCTGCTGGCACGGAACTCCTTCCTGGCGTCGTTCGTCGACGAGGAGCGCAGGGCCGAGTTGCTGGCCGAGCTGGACGCGCACCCTTCCAGCAGCTGATATCCAGGTGAGCACCGGCTTCCGGTTCGCGTAGATTGCTGCGCGGCGGACGGCAACCACTCGAATCCGGGAGCGACGGCGTGACAGGCACCCTGCGGGAAGACGTGCTCGGCGCACGCAGGATCGTCGTGAAGGTCGGCTCCTCCTCGCTGACCACCGCCGCCGGCGGCCTCGACGCGGACCGGGTGGACGCCCTGGTCGACGTGCTGGCGAAGACCAGGGACGCGGACACCGAGATCCTGCTGGTCTCCTCCGGCGCCATCGCGGCCGGGCTGGCCCCGCTGGGCCTGGAACGGCGCCCCCGGGACCTGGCCCGGCAGCAGGCCGCCGCGAGCGTCGGCCAGGGCCTGCTGATGGCCCGCTACACCGCCTCCTTCGCCCGGTACGGGCTGCGGGCCGGGCAGGTGCTGCTCACCGCCGAGGACGCCAGCCGCCGGGAGCACTACCGCAACGCCTTCCGCACCCTGGAGCAGCTGCTGGTGATGGGCGCGGTGCCGGTGGTCAACGAGAACGACACGGTCGCCACCGCCGAGATCAAGTTCGGCGACAACGACCGGCTGGCCGCGATCGTGGCCCACCTGGTCCGGGCCGACCTGCTGGTGCTGCTCTCCGACGTGGACGGCCTCTACGACGGCGATCCGAGCAAGCCGGGCAGCCGCAGGATCGCCGAGGTGCGCGGCCCGCAGGACCTGGCCGGGGTGGAGATCGGCAGCGCCGGCAAGGCCGGGGTCGGCACCGGCGGCATGGTGACCAAGGTCGACGCGGCCAGGATCGCCACCGGCGCGGGCATCCCGGTGGTGCTGACCGCGGCCCGGTTCGCCGCCGACGCCCTGTCCGGACGCGACACCGGCACCCTGTTCCACCGCACCGGACGCCGCTCCGCGGACCGGCTGCTCTGGCTGGAGCACGCGAGCGCGCCGCGAGGCGCGGTCCGGCTGGACCCGGGCGCCGTACGAGCCGTGGTCGAACGCCGGACGTCGCTGCTGGCCGCCGGGGTGACCGGGGTCGAGGGTGATTTCGCCGCCGGAGATCCGGTCGACCTTCTTGATGAAAACGGCTGCATCGTGGCCCGGGGGCTGGTCAACTTTGATGTGAGGGAGCTTCCCCGGCTGCTCGGACGGTCCACGCCCGAGCTGGCGCGGGAGCTCGGTCCTGCGTATGAGCGCGAGGTGGTGCACCGTGATGACCTGGTGGTTCTCCCCGTGCCGCTGGGCAGGGCCTGAGCGCTACTGAGAGCGCCGAGAGGAGGCCGCAGGGTGGCACGCAGGCGTCAGGGCACGCAGGGCACGAGATCTGCGGATACGGTGCTCACCAGCATCGAAGGGGGCGCGTCGCACACGGCGCGCGCCGACCGCACGATTCAAGCGCCCCCGGGCGCGGTCCGGGCCGCGGCGTCGCCCGGGGGAGACGAGGACGCCGGCCGCTCCCGGCTCTGGCACGTGGTGCTCAGCGTCGCCGGCCGACCGACCCCGCTCACCGAGCTGAAGCGCGGGCTCGAACAACTGGCCCATGACCACACCCCGTTCATGACCGCGCGGTACGCCGTCGACCACGGCGAGATCCGCTACTGGGAGCAGGCCGAGGACCTCCAGGACGCGGCGGCGATGGCGCTGCGGCTCTGGGGCGAGCACAAGGCCAGCGCGCAGCTGCCGCCCTGGGAGATCGTCGGCCTCGAAGTCGTCGACCGGCCGACCTACCACAAGCGGATAGCGGAGGGGTACGGCGAGTCCCGGGCCTTCCTGAGCGGCGTGCACCCGTACTGAGCGAGTCTTCTCAGTCCCTGGAAGGGCGGGGCCCGGTCCCGGCCCGGACGATTACGCTTGCCGCCATGAGCAGCAGCAGCCCCGAGCACGACTTCGAACTCACCGCGTTCCCCTCTCCCGACCTGCCGTCGCCGATGCCGCAGTCGCCGGTGCTGCAGGCCGCGTACCGGGCCAAGGCGGCGGCCACCGACCTCGCGCCGCTGCCGCGTACGCCGAAGGACGAGGCGCTGCTCGCCATCGCCGACGCCCTGGTGGTCAGGACCAGGGAGATCCTGGAGGCCAACGCCGAGGACGTGGCCAGGGCCCGCGAGGCCGGGACGGCCGAGTCGGTGGTGGACCGCCTCGCGCTGACCCGGGAGCGGGTGGCCGCCATCGCCGCCGACGTCCGGCACGTGGCCGGGCTGCCCGACCCGGTGGGCGAGCTGGTCCGCGGCTCGACCCTGCCGAACGGCCTGGACCTGCGCCAGGTGCGGGTGCCGCTCGGGGTGGTCGGGATCATCTACGAGGCCCGTCCCAATGTCACGGTGGACGCCGCCGCGCTCTGTCTGAAGTCCGGCAACGCGGTGCTGCTGCGCGGTTCGGCCTCGGCCTACGCCTCCAACCGCAAGCTGGTCGAGGTGCTGCGCGACGCGGTCGGCGGCGCGGGGCTGCCGGCCGACTGCATCCAGCTGGTGCCGGGGGAGTCCCGGGAGTCGGTGAACGAGCTGATGCGGGCCCGGGGCATGGTCGACGTGCTGATCCCGCGCGGCGGCGCGGCGCTGATCCGCACCGTGGTGGAGAACTCCACCGTCCCGGTGATCGAGACCGGCACCGGCAACTGCCATGTCTACGTGGACGCGGACACCGACCTGGCGATGGCGGTGCGGATCCTGGTCGACTCCAAGGCCTCCCGCCCCAGCGTCTGCAACGCCGCCGAGACGCTGCTGGTGCACCGGGACGTGGCCGGGTCCTTCCTGCCGCTCGCCCTGGACGCGCTGGCCGAGGCCGGGGTGACCGTGCACGGCGACGAGACCGTGCTGGAGTACGCCGAGGGCTCCAAGGCCACCGTGCTGGAGGCGACGGTGGACGACTGGGAGACCGAGTACCTCTCCTACGACATCGCGGTCCGGGTGGTGGACTCGCTGGACGCCGCGGTCGCGCACATCCGGCTCTGGTCCAGCGGCCACACCGAGGCGATCGTGACCACCTCGCAGGCCGCCGCCCGCCGCTTCACCCAGTTGGTGGACGCCACCACGGTCGCGGTCAACGCCTCCACCCGGTTCACCGACGGCGGCCAGTTCGGCTTCGGCGCCGAGATCGGGATCAGCACCCAGAAGCTGCACGCCCGCGGCCCGATGGGGCTTCCCGAGCTGACCTCGACCAAGTACGTCGTCACCGGTGACGGGCACGTCCGCGGCTGACCGCGCCGCCCGGGGCGGGCGGGGCTGCCACCCGTGCGGGTGCGGCCCTGCCCAAGCCGGAGACAAGCGGGGATCCCGGCGCTACGCTGCTGAGAAGTGGTGCGAACAGGCTGTGGTCCTGCAGATACCGGGGGGTGCCGTGAATCCCGATGGCTTCGACACGGGTGCCGGGGACGCGGTGCCCGGAGAACCGGAGACGTCCGAGGCGGGTACGCCGGACATCTTCGCCGGACTGGTCCTTGACGAGGCGTTCGTCCTCGCCGCGCTGATACACGAGCCCACCGCCGACGAGCGGCTGCGGGCGCTGCGGGCCGGGGCCAAGCGGCGCGGGCGCGCGGTGGCCGGTCCGGCCCGGCACGCCGATCCGGAGGTCGGCCGGTCGGCCGGGATCATCACCCGGCGGGGCCGCTACCAGGCCGCCCCCGGGCGCTGGCAGCGGGTGGTGGCCCGGATGATGCTGGTGGTGATCGGCATGCTCGCGGTGCTGGTCGCGGCGGCGGCGGTGTACCGCGGGGCGGCTCCCGGCAGCCAGCCGGTGCCGGGTCCGAGTAGCGGGGTCGGCAGCAGTTCCAGCGGAAGCGCGGCGGCCGGAGTTCCGCGCTGAGTGAACTTGGTCTCATTTCGTTCGGCCATTGCGGCGTTATGTCTGCTTTGCCGGTAAACGTCCGCGTGCGGCCATGACGGATTGAGAACGTGACCCCTGAGGGCCTTTCACTCCCGCCGACGCGACATACCCTTGCTTCATGGGTGGCCGGGCAGAGCCTCCGGAGGGCACGCCCGAGGGCGGTCCCGGGGGCGAGGACGAGTTCCGATCCGTCGTGTTCGACGAGTCGTTCGTGAGGGCTGCACGCATCCAGGAACTCTCGGCGCAAGAGCGGATGTCCTCCGGCACCCGGCCGATCCGCCGCCGCGGACTGCGCGGGAACGGGCTCTCCCGCCAGGCGCTGGCGCTGATGCTGCTGGTCTCGATGGCCTTCGCCGCCGCGGTCTACCTGGGCACCAAGCACCCCTACCCGCCGGTGCGCGGCAACGCGGCCGAGCTGAGCGTCTCGCTGATCCCGCTGACGGCGGGCCCCGCCGGGGTCCCCACCCTGGTGCCGGTCGCGGCCGACCCCAGCGCGTCGCCGTCCGCGTCCGGCTCGGCCTCGCCCGCCGCCTCCGGTTCGGCGTCGGCGTCGCCCTCCGCCGGGGCCTCGCCCACCGCGGAGATCCAGCCGGGGGACTACCCGTCCGGCGTCAGCGGCCTGGTGCTGCCGAGCCCGCACCACACCGACAACTTCAGTACCGGCCAGGTGATCGCCGCGCTCAAGCTGGTGCAGAACTACCTCACCGTGTCCTCGCTCAACCCCAAGGTGCTGACCGGGGGCGACACCGACGCGGTGCGGGCGCTGCTGGCGTCGGGCCAGTACGCCCAGTTCGACCAGAGCATCTCCAAGCCGACCGACGACCGCAGGCACGAGACCACCGGCTGGATGGTGCGCTTCGACCCGCGGCAGGTGCGGCTCGCGCCCGGCGAGCCGATCCGGGTCCAGGGCACCATGGGCTTCACCGAGGTGGGCTCCAACACCCTCCAGCTGACCAGTGACTACACCTTCATCTACGCGCTGATCCAGACCCCGTCGGCGATAGCCTCCGCCTCCGCGTCCGAGGCGGCGTCCTCCTCGGCGTCGAGCACGGCCAAGGCCGGCGGGGTGCCCGCGCCGCGTCCGACCGTGCTGTTCACGGTCCGCCGGGCGATCACCTACCAGGTCACCGCGGCCGACATAGACGACGGCCACCTGGAGCTCTCCGACTCGGTGGCCCAGCTCGGCGCGACCAGCTGCGGCGCCGACCAGAGCCGCTTCCTGCAGCCGGTCTTCCCGAAGCCGGGCACCCCGGCCTCGGCCTTCGCCCCGTCCACCGCGCACCACGGCGCGAGCGCCACAGACTCCCCGTCGCCGACGGCCACCGCGACCGCCTCGCCGACCCCGGGCACCGGGACCGACCCGTTCGACCAGAGCCTGCCCGCCTGGGACGTGTGCGGGGTGATGACCGGGCCGACGGCCCTGAGCCCGCAGCAGTAGCGCTGCGGGGCGGAGGGACCGTCGGCCCGGGGTCGGTCGCGGTGCGCGGTGACCTGGTGTCAGGCCTGCGCGGGCGGCGGCTCCTCGGCGCCGCCGGCCGGGGCGGAGTTGCGGTTCCCGGCGAAGACGTCCCGGAGCTTGCCGCCGAGGTCCCCGGCGCCGCCGGCGACGTCCCGGATCAGGCCCATCAGCGGGTCCTTGGTCTCCTTGAAGGACTGCGCGTAGGAGTCCGCGGCGGCCTTGAACTGCTCGCCGACGCCGGCCTCGCCGTCCTGGTCCCGGCGCGGGTAGGCGCCGGCCATGATCGAGCTGTACTCGTCGCTCTCGGCCCACTTCTTCAGCTTCTGCACCCGGACCGCGACGAACGGGTGCGTCTGCGGCAGCACCTGCAGCAGCTTTATCACGCCGTCCCGCAGGTCCCCGGCCCGGTCGTACTCCTCGGCCTGCTCCAGGAAGGCGTCGGTGTTCATCTCGTGCAGGTGGTGGCCGCCGGCCAGCTTCATCAGGCCGCGCATGGACGCCTGCAGGTCCTGGCCGACCAGCAGCCCGGCCCGGTCGCAGGACAGCTCGGCCTTGCGGAACCACTCCTTGAGCGCGGTGATGATGGCCAGGATGGCGAGGTTGCCCAGCGGGATCCAGGCGATCTTGGTGGCCAGGTTGGTCAGGATCAGCAGCATGGTCCGGTAGACGGCGTGGCCGGACATGGCGTGGCCGACCTCGTGGCCGATCACCGCCCGCATCTCCTCCTCGTCGAGCAGGTCGACCAGGCCGGTGGTCACCATGATCACCGGGGTGTCCATGCCGATGCAGTAGGCGTTGGGCTCCGGGTCCTGGCTGACGTAGAGCGGCGGGACCTTCTCCAGGTCCAGGGTGTAGGCGGCGTCCCGCACCATGTCGTACAGGTGCGCGAACTGACGCTCCGAGGTGCGCACGGCGGAGGCCAGGAACAGCAGCCGGACCGAGCGCTCGGAGACCAGGCCGCCGAGCTTCTTCAGGATGTCGTCGAAGCCGCTGAGCTTGCGCAGCGAGACCAGCGCGGAGCGGTCCGCGGGGTGCTCCCAGGCGCGGGTGGAGATGCCGGGGAAGCGCTTGCGGGTGCGGCTCGGCACGGCGCCGCTGTCATTGGGTTGGGTCATCGTCCTGCGTCCTCCCGATCGACGGCGGACCCCGGCCTGGCGCCGGCCCCCGCCGTCCTGTTGTCCGTCCTCTGCTGCCCTGCGTACTGCCGCGCTCGTCCCCACAGCGACTGACTCTGTCCGACACCCTACGCGCGGGCGGTGACACCGAGCGGCGATCCCGCCGACAATTCACGCGGGCGCCCGGTCTAACCTGAGTTGTCCGGCCGTCCCCCGAGGGAGTCACACCCGATGCGTACCACCACCGCCCTGCAGCAGCTGGCCGCCATCTCCGACGGCGCCGGCCCGGGGATGTTCCTGCGGATCATCGTCATCGTCGCGATCGTCGGGGTGGTCCTCCTCGCCTTCGTGCTGCTGCGCGGCTACCGCGAATGAGCGCACACGGAGTCAGACGCGTGGAGCCGCTGAGCGGTTGCCCCGGGGGTGCCCGTACCATGAGCACGATCCAACCGCCCCCGGTACGTCCCCGAGCCAGAAGGTCCAGCCACCGATGAGCCTCAACGCCGCCGCACCCGCTCTCGCCCAGCTCGCCGAGGGGAACGGCAACCACAACAGCCTGAACCCGGTCATCACGGGCGGCGGCGCGCTGCTGATCCTGCTGATCCTGCTGTTCCTGACCACGCGCTTCAACAAGGACCGCTAGACCGCCGGCACCGCGACCCGCCCGTGCACCCCGGCCGTTCCGGAGCCGTCCGGTCCGCGCCGGGACCGGGCCCCCGACGAATCACGTAGGGTGAGCGCTCATGGAGCAGCCTCAGCCCGGTGACGGACCGGTGAAGAAGCGCCTGGGCGTGATGGGCGGCACGTTCGATCCCATCCACCACGGGCACCTCGTCGCGGCCAGCGAGGTCGCGAGCCTCTTCGCGCTGGACGAAGTGGTCTTCGTCCCCACAGGTGAGCCGTGGCAGAAGGACGGCCGGCCGGTCTCCGCCGCCGAGGACCGCTATCTGATGACGGTCATCGCCACCGCCTCCAACCCGCAGTTCTCGGTGAGCCGGATCGACGTCGACCGCGAGGGCCCGACGTACACCACCGACACCCTGCGTGACCTCCGGGCCGCACACGCGGACGCCGACCTCTTCTTCATCACCGGGGCCGACGCCCTGGAGCAGATCTTCTCCTGGCGCGACGCCGAGGAACTGTTCGACCTCGCCCACTTCATCGGAGTGACCCGCCCGGGGCACACTTTGACGGACCCCGGGCTTCCGGCCGGCGGCGTGTCCCTGGTCGAGGTGCCCGCGCTGGCGATCTCCTCCACCGACTGCCGCCTGCGGGTCGCCCGGGGCGAGCCGGTCTGGTACCTGGTGCCGGACGGCGTGGTGCGCTACATCGACAAGCGCAGGCTCTACCTCGAAGACCAGGACGACCACCGCGAGGGCACAGGGACAGGGGCGGCGTGACCGGGACCGGAGACGGCAGCCAGCCGCAGCAGCAGTACGACGAGTGGGGCCGGCCGATACCGCCGTACCCGGAGATCCCGCAGCAGTACGGCTACCAGCAGCAGCCCCAGCAGTACGAGCAGGCGCAGCAGTACCAGCAGGCCCCCTACGAGCAGGCCCCGTACGGCTACGACGCCTACGGGCAGCCGCTCCCGCAGCCCCGGCAACAGCAGCAGTACGCCGATCCCGGCTACGGCTACCAGCAGCCGCAGCAGTACGACTACGGCCAGCAGCAGTACCAGCAGCCGGCCGGCTACGGGCAGCAGCAGGGCTACCAGGAGCCGCAGCAGTTCGCCCCGCCCCCCGCGTCCGCCCCCGCGCCGGAGCAGCGCCCCCGGTCGGTCTACACGCCCCCCGCGCCCGCCCCGTCCCCGGTCGTCCCCGGCCCCGCCCGCCCCTCCGAGCGGGTCGGCGGCGACCGCAGGCCGACCCAGCCGGAGCCCGGTGAGCCGGGTTACGGCACCGAGGAGTTCACCTTCGTCGACGACGCCGAGGAGTCGGCCGACGTCATCGACTGGATGAAGTTCAGCGAGACCCGCGGCGAGCGCCGCGACGAGCGGCGCAAGCGGCTGCGCCACCGTGCGGTGTCGCTGCTGGTGGTGCTGGTCCTGATCGGCGGCGGCGCGGGCGGCTACCTCTGGGCCAAGGGGCGGCTGTTCGACAAGGCGGCGGCCCCGGTGGCCGCGTCCACCGAGCGCACCGTGGTGGCCGTGCACCTGCACGACCTGAACCAGAACATCCTCACCGCGCTGCTGGTCTCCGACCCGAGCGGGGGCCAGGGCGCGACCGTGCTGATCCCGGGCGCGCTCGGGGTGCCCACCGACGGCGGGGGAGCCCCGGAGCCGCTCGGCTCGTCGTCCAGCGGCAAGGGCTCGGTCGACGTCCAGGGCAACGCCGCGACCAGGGACGGGCTGAACACCCTGCTCGGCGCGAACATCAGCTCGACCTGGGGCCTCTACACCCCGTTCCTGCAGAAGCTGTGGGACATCGTCCAGCCCGCCGGGATCGTGGTGGACGCCAACACCACCATCACCGTCGGCGGCAAGACCCTGGTCAGCCCCGGCAAGGCGGCCCTGCACGGGGACGCCGCCACCGCCTATGCCACCTACCGGGCCAAGGGCGAGAGCCCGGGAGCCCAACTGGCCCGCTTCGGACAGGTGCTGACGGCCCTGGTGGCGGCGATGCCGCAGGACGCCGCCACCGCCTCCAGCGACATCACCCAGATGGGCGCGGTGCCCGACCCCTCGCTCCCGGACAGCACCCTGGGCGCGGTGCTGGCCGCCCTGTCCACGGACGCCAAGGCCGGGAAGCTCTCCACCCGGACGCTCGCGGTGAAAGGCGACGGCACGCTCGGCCCCGGCGCCGGAGACCTGGTGAAGCAGCTGCTCGGCGGCAAGGTCAGCGACAGCGGCAGCACCGCCACGGTGGCCCGGGTGGCGATCCAGGACGCCACCGGCAGCGCCAACCTGGCCAACCTGGCCGACGCGGACATGGTCAACGGCGGCTTCACCCTGGTCCCGGGCACGGCCAAGGCGGCCACCCGCGCGGCGAGCACGGTGAGCTACTCCGATCCGGCCCGCGCGGCGGACGCCAAGCAGGTCGCCCAGGACCTGGGCCTGCCGGACTCGGCCGTGAGGAAGGTCACCACGACCCAGTCCGTCGACGTGATGGTGGTGCTCGGCCAGGACTTCAAGGGCTGACCCGGCGCCGCCCGCCACCGCCCGCTCCGGAGCCGCAGGGAACTCCGGAGCGGGTTGCCGGCCGTCCATGAGATCCTGGAGGGTACCTGTGCCCCCGAACCGAGAGCATCCTGTGACCGCGACAGACCGCGCCGTAGAACTCGTCACCACCGCCGCCCAGGCCGCGGCGGACAAGCTGGCCCACAACATCATCGCCTTCGACGTCAGCGACGTGCTGGCGATCACCGACGCCTTCGTGCTGGCCTCCGCGCCCAACGACCGGCAGGTCAAGGCCATCGCGGACGGCATCGAGGAGGCGCTGCGGGAGCAGTGCGACACCAAGCCGGTGCGCCGCGAGGGCGAGCGCGAGGGCCGCTGGATCCTGCTCGACTTCCTGGACGTCGTGGTGCACGTGCAGCACTCCGAGGAGCGCTCCTACTACGGCCTGGAGCGGCTCTGGAAGGACTGCCCGGAGATCGAGCTGCCCGAGGACGCCAAGGCCAGCCGCAACCGCCCGGACGCGGACGAGTACATCCGCGAGCCCAACGAGTTCGACCACGTGGAGGCCGTGCTGGCGGCCGAGGCCGATCGGGACCTGCGCTGAACGGCAGCCCAGCCGTCCGCCGGGTGGTCTTCTGGCGGCACGGCCAGACCGCCTGGAACCTGGAGGGGCGGTTCCAGGGCACCACGGACATCCCGCTGACCGAGACCGGCACCGCCCAGGCCCGCCGCGCCGCCCGGCGGCTCGCCGCGCTGTGCCCGGACGCGCTGATCTCCTCCGACCTGCGCCGCGCCGCCGCCACCGCAGCCGAGCTGGCCGCGGTGACCGGCCTGGAGCCGGTCCACGACGCGGGCCTGCAGGAGACCTACGCCGGCTCCTGGCAGGGCCTGACCAACGAGGAGATCCAGGCCGCGTACGGCGAGGAGTACCGGGCCTGGAAGCTGGGCGAGCCGGTCCGCAGGGGCGGCGGCGAGCTGGGCACCGAGGTCGCCGACCGGGCCGTCCCGGTGGTCCTGGACGGGGTGAAGAACCTCCCCGACCGGGGCACGCTGGTGGTGGTCAGCCACGGCGGCACGATCAGGATGGCGATCGGCCGGATGCTCGGGCTCGACCCGTCGCACTGGGAGGCGCTGGGCGGCCTGTCCAACTGCTGCTGGTCCGTGCTGGGCGAGGGCGCGCGCGGCTGGCGCCTGCTGGAGCACAACGCGGGGACCCTCCCGGAGCCGGTGATCGGGGACGACACCTGAGCGGTAGCCGGGGGAAGGGGCCGGATTTCGCAGTTCGGCCCCCCTGCCGCTAAAGTCTTCCTCGTTCGGACCGCGCGAAATCCGGTGCCGGGCAGCGGGGCTGTAGCTCAGTTGGTAGAGCGCTTGCATGGCATGCAAGAGGTCCGGGGTTCAATTCCCCGTAGCTCCACGCGGTAAAAGCGGTAAAGGCACAGATGAAGTTGCACGGGGCTGTAGCTCAGTTGGTAGAGCGCTTGCATGGCATGCAAGAGGTCCGGGGTTCAATTCCCCGTAGCTCCACAGAAGAACGAACCCACTCAGTGGGTGTGGTCGACCACCGGGAGTCCCGGGTGGTCCATCAGCCAGGCGATGCGGTCCCTGCTCTGCTGGTCCATCGGTGAGTAGACCACCATCCGTGCCTCCGGCACCCCGGTCACGCCCAGGTTGGTCGCCGTCAGGCGTACCTCGCCGACCGCCGCGTGCCGGAACACCTTCTGCCGGGCGGAGTGCGCGGCCACGTCCTGCTGGGCCCACAGCCGGGCGAACTCGGGGCTGGCGGCCAGCAGGTCGCGGATGAACTCCTCCCAGTACGGTTCGCCGAGGTGCTGCCCGTAGCCGGAGCGCAGCACCGCGACCATCCGCGGCAGCTCCTGGTCGCGGTTGAGGAAGGCGTTGCAGCAGGCCGGGGTGGTCGCGGTGGCCCACATGCTGTTGCGTCGGGACTTCTCACCCAGCATCAGCCCGGGGAACAGCGCCTCGTAGGCGGAGTTCCAGCGCAGGATGTCGTAGCGGGAGTTGCTCACCGCCGTGGGCAGCGGGTCGAGCGCGTCCAGGACCGTCTGCAGCTCCTCGGGGAACGGGCACTCGATCGCGGGCGGGCGGCCCGGCTCGTGGCCGGCCAGGCGGTAGAGGTGGGCCCGTTCGACGGTGTCCAGCTTCAGGGTGCGGGCGATGGCCCCGAGCACCTGCTCGCTGGCGTTGATCGGCCGCCCCTGCTCCAGCCAGGTGTACCAGGTCACGCCGACCCCGGAGAGCTGCGCCACCTCCTCCCGCCGCAGCCCCGGGGTGCGGCGGCGCAGGCCGGGCGGCATGCCCACGTCCTCCGGGGTGACCCGGCCCCTGCGGGCCTTGAGGAAGGCGGCGAGCTCGGTCCGCCGCGGCGCGGCCCGCGGCCCGGCGTCGACGGGCCGGGCTGAGGGGGTCGGCGTCGGCTCGATCAGGCTCATGCTGCCATCGTGCCGCAGATCCGGACCGGCTGACAGGTGCTGCCGGTACCAGGATCAGCAGGCTCTCACTTCCGGTACCGGAAGCGCCCCAGGATGGTTCCATGACCGCCACCGAGACCCCGCAGAGCATCCCAACCACCGTACCCACCACAACAGTTCACCAGAACGGATCAGGTGCCGCACCCCCGCCGCCGGCCCGCCCCGGGCTGCTCCTCGGCCTGCTGCTGACCGGCCAGTTCATGGCGGTGCTCGACGTCTTCATCGTCAATGTCGCCGCCCCGGTGATCCGGACCGACCTGCACACCTCGGGCTCGGCGCTGCAACTGGTCATCGCCGGGTACACCGTCGCCTACGCGGTGCTGCTGATCACCGGGGCCAGGCTCGGCGAGCGGCACGGCTTCAGCCGGGTGTTCCAGCTCGGCGTGGCCGGGTTCACGCTGTCCTCGCTGGCCTGCGGGCTCGCGCCGGACTCGGGGGCGCTGATCGGCTTCCGGGTGCTCCAGGGCATCTGCGCCGCGCTGATGGTGCCGCAGGTGATCAGCCTGATCCAGCGGACCTTCAGCGGCGCGGCCAGGATCCGGGCCCTCGGCGCCTACACCGCGGTGCTGGCCGGGGGCGGGGCCGTCGGCCAGGTCCTCGGCGGGGCGCTGGTCAGCGCCGACCTGTTCGGCTCCGGCTGGCGGCCGGTGTTCCTGGTGAACGTGCCGATCGGGACCGCCCTGCTGCTCGCCGGACGGCGGCTGCTGCCGGTGCTGCCGGGCAACCGCGAGCGCGGCCTCGACCTGCCCGGCCTGTTGGTGCTCGCGGCCGGGCTCGGGCTGCTGGTGGTGCCGCTGGTGCTCGGCCACGAGGAGCACTGGCCGCTCTGGGGCTGGCTGGCGCTCGGCGCCGGGGTGCTGATGTTCGGACTGTTCGGCCTGGTGGAGCGGCGGGTCGCGGCCCGCGGCGGCAGCCCGCTGATCCGCGGCCGGGTGCTGCGCGCCCCCGGCCTGCTCACCGCCGGCGGCGGGCTGCTGCTGACCATGGGCAGCTTCGGCGGCTTCATGTTCGCCATGGCGCTGCACGTCCAGGCGGGTCTCGGGCTGAGTCCGCTGCGGGCCGGGCTGGTCTTCCTGCCGATGACGGTGGGCTTCGGCCTCTCCGGGATGCACTGGCAGCGGCTGCCGAAGCGGTTCCACCCGGTCCTGCCGGCCGTGGCGCTGGCGGTCTCCGGGCTCGGCTACCTCGGGGTCGGCCTGATGCTGCGGGAGGGCGAGCGGATCGGCGTCGGCGTCGAGGCGCTGATGCTGCCGCTCGGCCTGATCGCGGGCAGTGCCTACGGTCCGCTGATGGGCCGCGCCCTGGCCCGGGTCGCCCCGGCCGACGCGGCGGACGCCAGCGGGGTGGTGATCACGATGATCCAGCTGGGCAGCGTGGTCGGGGTGGCCGTGCTGGGCACCCTGTTCCTCAGCGGGGTGAGCTACCCGGCCGCCGCCGCGGTCTCCGGCCGCTCGCTGTTCGCCACGGCGGTCGGCACCTGCGTCGCGCTGCTCGCCGCCGCCGTGCTGGCGGCCCGGGTCCGCCGGGTGGGCTAGCCCCTGCCCTGCCGCCTCCCATCGGCGCGGCGGCGCAGGTGGGAGGCCCGGAAAGGGATTGGTAAGCGGGGTGCGCCGACGTGTAGAGTGGGCACATCGCCAGGGGCTGTAGCTCAGTTGGTAGAGCGCTTGCATGGCATGCAAGAGGTCCGGGGTTCAATTCCCCGTAGCTCCACAGCGCAGGGCGATCCCGCCCGGTCGAGTCGACCGGGCGGGATTTTTTTTTATGGGCCGCCCTGCTTCAGCCGCAGTGCCAGCGCCGGGCACTGGCTGACCGCGCGGCGCGCGCCGTGGGCGAGCCAGGGGGCGATCGGGGTGCCGCCCAGCACCGGGTAGCCGTGCGGACCGAGGGTGATCAGCTCGGGCGCTATCGCCGCGCACAGCCCGTGCCCGTCGCAGCGGGACCAGTCGACCTCCAGCACCGGCGCGCCCTCGGCCGGGGCCGGAAGCGCCGAGGCCTGGTCCCCCGGCAGCGGCAGCATGCCGCGGACCGGGCGTCCGCAGCCGCGCCCGGTCTCGTGCAGGGCCAGGTCCTCGGCGAACACGGTCAGCGCGGAGAGCACGAACCTGGCGGTCCCGTCCGGGTGGGCGCAGGCGCCCCGGCCGCGCACCGCGGAGACGGTGCGCCGGGCCTGGTCCAGCGCGGACGGCCCGCCGCCGCCGGTGGCGAGCTGGGCCAGCGCGCCCGCGGTGTCGGGCAGGCCCAACCGGCAGGGGCCGCACTGCCCGGCGGACTCCGCCGGGCAGCCAGGCCGCGATCCGGGCCACCTCGCCGATCGGGCAGGTGTCCTGGGGCAGCGCCGCCACCGCGCCCGCGCCCAGGGTGCCGCCGACCGCGGCCAGCCCGGCCCGGGAGACGGCGGCGTGCGCGGCGTCCTCGGGCCTGAGCCAGGCCCCGTGGTAGCCGCCGACCAGCAGGCCCTGCCCCGGCCGCACCCCGCAGGCGTCCAGCACCCGGCCGAGCACCGCGCCCGCCGGGACCTCGACCACCAGCGGGGCCCGGCCCGGACGGGTCACCGTGAGCAGCACCGTCCCGGGTTCGGCCGGGGTGCCGACGACGGCGTACGCGTCCGGGCCGAGCCGTGCGGCGACCGCGAGTTGGGCGTAGGTCTCGGCGTTGGAGAGCAGCGTGGGACGGCCGCGGACGCCCCCGGGGCCGCCGTCGGTGGCCCGGGTCTTCCGGGCGGGCGGGACGGCGGGCAGGCCGGAGAGGCCGCGGATCAGCGCCCCTGACTCGCCCGAGACGAACCGCTCCGGCAGGCAGACGGTCCGGATCGGGCAGGGCAGCGGCGCGGCCGAGTCGGCGCCGCCGCCGCGCTCGCGCTCGGCGACCGCCCGGGGGACCGAGGCCTCGCCGGGGCCTCCCATGGCCACGCCGACCACGATCTCCTCCGCGCCGAAGGCCGCGGCGGCCAGGCAGGCGCCGTCCAGGACCAGGTGCGGCGTCCGGCCGAGCAGCATCCGGTCCTTGGCGCTGGCCGGTTCGCCCTCGGTGGCGTTGACCACCACCACCAGCGGCTGCCCGGTGCGCCCGGCGGTGGCCAGCGCGGCGCGGGCCTTCCGGGCGAACGGGAAGCCGGCCCCGCCGCGCCCGCGCAGGTCGAGCCGTTCCACCAGGTCGAGCAGCGCGGCCCGGCCGAACCGGGGGAGCGGCCCGTGCGCGGCCCGGTGTCGGGGCAGGTCGAGCCGGGCGTCCTGGTCGAGTCCGGCGGTGAGCCGGGCCGGGCCGAGCCGCAGCACGTCAGGGGCGGTCACCAGCCGCCGCCGTGCTCGTGCGGTGCGCGTTCGGGCCGGGTGGTCCAGGCGCCCTGGTAGACGCTGCCGACCGGGGCCGGTTCGAACACCGGGGCGTCGCCGTACGGCGGGGCGCCGTAGGGAGCGGTGCCGTAGGGCGGGGCCTCCCAGGTGAGGGCGCTCCAGGCGGCCCAGGCGCCGCTGTCGTCCAGCCAGTCGGGCACGGCGGGGGCCGGGGAGGGCGCGGGGGCGTAGGGGGTGGCGAACAGGTCGCCGGGCACGGAGAAGCCGTGCGGCGGGGTCTCGGTGAGAGTCGGATGCGGCCGGGCCGTGCCCTCCCCCGACCAGGGCGACGGACCGGGCGCGGGGTAGCCGTAGCCACCGCCGTGCGCGTCGTACCCGCCGTGCGCGTCGTACCCGCCGGGCGCGCTGAACCCGCCGTATCCGCTGTGTGCGCTGTACCCGCTGTGCACGGGCTCGCGGTACTGCGGCTGGTAGGCGGGCTGGTACGGGTACGCCCCGTGCGGAGCACGGTCGTGCTGCGGACCCGGTAGCGGGCTGTCCTCCGCCGGGCCTGCCGGGGCCGTCGGCTCCTCGGCGACCGAGTAGCGGCCGTGCACGGCCAGCGACACCGGCTCCTCCGCGGCCTCGGCCACCCTTGCCCCCGCCACCCTCGCCCGAGCCGCCCCCACCCTCACCCTCGCCCGCGCCGCTCCCGCCCGCGCCGCTCCCGCCCGCGCCGCTCCCGCCCGCGCCGCTCCCGCCCGAGCCGCCCCCACTCCCGCGACCCCCGCGGCCCGCGGCCTCCCGCCGTGCAGGGCGCGGAGCGCTCGGCGGCGGGCCGAGCCGCGTCCCGCCGCGCCCAGCAGGCGGACCAGCAGGGCCAGGCCGACCGCGGCCACGCACAGCCCGTAGCTCCACAGCACCCACACCGCCGCCGCCCGACCCGCCGTCAGACCGTGGGCCAGCGCGATCGGCCAGCAGGCGTACGCGCCGCTGTGCAGCAGCCGCCACAGCCACGGGCGGCGGCTGCCGGCGAACCGGCCGCGCACCGCGCCGGTGGCCGCGGTCAGCACCAGCAGGTCCGCGGCCAGGGTGCCGAGCCCGACCGCGAAGGTCGCGCCCCCGCCGAACGGCAGCAGCGCCGCCAGCGGCGTGGCGTGCTGCTCGGCGACCTTGACCGCGATGTGGACGGCGAGGAACCCCAGCGCCGCCACCGCGGTGGCCCGGTGCACCGACTGGATGGCGACCCGCTGCCGCGGGCTCAGCACCAGCCGGTCGGTGGCGGCGAGGCCGCAGACCACCGCCGCGGTCAGCGAGAGCAGGGTGAAGACCCCGGCGAAGTAGTCCATGAAGGCCATCAGCCGCCCGGCGGTGCCGACCAGCGCGCCGCTCACGCCGGGTCCGCCGGGGCCGCCGCCGAGCGCCCTGACCGAGGTCGCCCCGATGGTCACGGCGGCGCAGACCATGAGGAGGAAGACCGGGAAGGGGAGGGCACGCGGGTGCGCACCGCGCCCGGTGCGCCGGATGTGCCTGGTACGGGCGGTCATCGTCAGCCTCCGACTCGTCCTACGTCCCCCGAATCGTGATGTGGCCGTGATGCTAGCGGGACCCGGGGCCGTCGCCGCCCGGTCCGTGGAAACCCCGTACGGAAATGAGTGCGACGCCGTACGGTCCGCGCACACGGACAACCCGAACTGATGAATATTCAGCTGACGATCCGTCTATTGGCCGCACCAGGCCTCCGGGACGCACCCTCCGCCGCGCACTCTTCATACTACATATGCCGATATGAGGAGATCGTCCATGCGTGGAACCCGCCCCCCGTCCCGCCTCGGCCCGAGGGCCCGTACCGGCGGCACCGCCGCCCTGCTGACGATTCCGCTGCTGCTCGGCGGCCTGGTCGCGGGCGCCCCCGCCGGGGCCGAACCGGCGCGGGTCGCGCTGCCGGGCACCGTCCCGGCCTGGGCCGCGCCCGCGGCGGACCGGGGCGAACTCGCGGGCAGCGTCCCGGTCACCGTGCGCGTCTATCTGGCGGGCCGGGACCGGGCCGGACTGGCGGCGCTGGCGACGGCGGTCTCCGACCCGCGCTCGCCCTCGTACGGCCACTTCCTGACCCCGGCTCAGGTCAGCGCCCGGTTCGGCTCGACCCCGGCGCAGGCCTCGGCGGTCCGCGGCTGGCTCGCCTCGGCCGGGTTCCGGGTGCTGTCGGCCGACCCGCGCTTCCTCACCGTCAGCGGGGACGCCGCCGCCGTGCGCAAGGCCTTCGGCACCCCGCTGCACAGCTACCGCAAGGACGGCAAGACCTACCGGGCGCCGGCCGTCGCGGCCACCGTCCCGGCGTCGATCGCCTCGGCGGTGCTCTCGGTCACCGGCCTGGACGACGCCCCCCACTTCGCCCGCCCCGGCAGCACCGGCCCCGCCGCGAACCCCGCGCCCGCATCCGCCCGTCCCGCGCCCGCCGCGACCCGGCGCGACCTGCTGCCTCCGCCGGGCGCCGCGCTGGCCGTCTCCGGGCCGTTCTCGGCCACCTTCGGCGCCAACCCGGCCACCGGCACTCCCAAGGCGTACGGCAAGGTCCAGCCGTACGCGCTCAGCGGCTACACCGGCGCCCAGCTGCGCCGCGCCTACGGCGCCGACGGCACCGGTCTGGTCGGCACCGGGGTCACCGTCGCCGTGGTGGACGCCTACGACTCGCCGACGCTCGGCGACGACACCGCCGCCTACTCCGCGGCCCACCACGAGGCCCGCTACCGCCCCGGCCAGCTGACCCGGATCGGGCCCGGCGACTGGACCAACACCTATCCCTACGACGCGGACCGGACCCCGGACGGCTGCGGCGCCGCCGACTGGTACGGCGAGCAGACGCTGGACGTGGAGGCGGTGCACGGGATCGCCCCCGACGCCGACATCGTCTACTCCGCCGCGGCCTCCTGCACCGACGACGACCTGGCCGACGCGCTCAGCCGGATCGTGGACCACCGGCTCGCCGACATCGTCAGCAACTCCTGGGGCGAGGCCGAGGACAGCCAGAGCGACCCGGCGGTCGACCCGGTCTACGACGACATCTTCATGCGCGGCGCGGTCGAGGGCATCGGCTTCTACGTGGCCACCGGCGACGACGGCGACTACGCGGCGGCCGAGGGCGCGGGCCGGCAGACCAGCATGCCGGCCTCGCTGCCCTGGGTCACCGCGGTCGGCGGCACCTCGCTGGCCACCACCGCGAACGGCGACTACCGCTTCGAGACCGGCTGGGGCACCGACTCCTCGCCGCTGTCCAAGGACGGGAAGTCCTGGGGCAAGCTGCCCGGGACCTTCTCCTCCGGCGGCGGCGGTGGCACCAGCCGGCGCGTCCCGGAACCGGCGTACCAGCAGGGCGTGGTCCCGACCGCGCTGTCCGGGGCCGACGGCGGGCAGCACAGGGTGCTCCCGGACGTCGCCGCGGTGGGCGACCCCGGCACCGGCTTCCTGGTCGGCCAGACCCAGACCTGGCCGGACGGCACGGTCCACTACGGCGAGTACCGGATCGGCGGCACCTCGCTGGCCACCCCGGTGTTCGCGGCGGTCCAGGCGCTGGCCCAGCAGGCCCAGGGCGGCCGGCCGCTGGGCTTCGCCAACCCCGCGCTCTACCAGCGGCACGGCACCGCCGCGTTCCACGACGTCACCGACAGCCCGCTGGGCGCCGGGACCACCCTGGCGATGGTCCGCACCGACTTCCGCAACGGCTCCGACGCGCACAACGGGCTGCAGACCACCCTGCGGACGATGGGTCATGACAGCTCGCTGCACGCCGTTCCCGGCTTCGACGACGTGACCGGCCTCGGCTCGCCCGCGCCCGGCTACCTGGCCTCCTACCGCCCCGCCCCGGCCGCGCCCACCGGCCCCGGCCGACTCAACGGCGAGCCGGTGCGCTAGCGGGCTGCCCGGCGCGGCGTCGCGCCGGAAGCGGCAGGCGTACGGTCCTGGCACTGCGGTACCCTGTGCCCATGCGATCCGTGCGCCTGCTTCTTAGCCGGCCGCGCTGACCAGTACCGGCAATCGAGCCGGAGTCAGCGTGGCGACCCCTCATGTGAGGGGTCTTTCTGTTTTTCGGAGCAGTCGTCGGCAGCGAGAGCAACCCATGATGGAGTCTGAGGACCGATGAGCGAGACCACACCCGAGGCGCCCGAGGCGTTCCGCTACACCCCCGCGCTGGCCGCGCGGATCGAGGCCGAGTGGCAGGACCGCTGGGAGCGTGAGCGCGTCTTCGACGCCCCCAACCCGGTCGGTTCGCTGGCCGAGGCGGGCACCGACCTGGCCGGTCGTCCGCACGCGTTCATCATGGACATGTTCCCGTACCCCTCCGGCACCGGCCTGCACGTCGGGCACCCGCTGGGCTTCATCGCCACCGACGTCTACGCCCGGCACATGCGGATGACCGGCCACAACGTGCTGCACACCATGGGCTTCGACGCCTTCGGCCTGCCGGCCGAGCAGTACGCGGTGCAGACCGGGACGCACCCCCGGGTGTCCACCGAGGCCGCGATGACGCAGTACCGCAAGCAGCTGCGGCACCTGGGCCTGGGCCACGACTCGCGGCGCTCGATCGCCACCATCGACCCGTCGTACTACAAGTGGACCCAGTGGATCTTCCTGCAGATCTTCAACTCCTGGTACGACCCCGAGGCCGGGGAGCAGGGCGCGGCCCGTCCGATCGGCGAGCTGGTCGCCCGGTTCGAGCGCGGCGAGCAGGCCACCCCGGACGGCCGCCCCTGGTCCGCGCTGAGCGCCTCCGAGCGGGACGAGGTGCTGAGCGACCACCGGCTGGCCTACATCAAGATGGCCCCGGTCAACTGGTGCCCCGGCCTGGGTACCGTGCTGGCCAACGAGGAGGTCACCGCGGACGGCCGCTCCGAGCGCGGCAACTTCCCGGTGTTCAAGGCCA
Source organism: Streptacidiphilus cavernicola (assembly GCF_042510955.1). Lineage (NCBI taxonomy): Bacteria > Bacillati > Actinomycetota > Actinomycetes > Kitasatosporales > Streptomycetaceae > Streptacidiphilus > Streptacidiphilus cavernicola. The sequence continues at coordinate 235,978 of NZ_JBHFAB010000004.1, read as the reverse complement.
ACCTGCGGCAGTGGATGATGCGGATCACCGCCTACGGCGACCGGCTGATCGAGGACCTGGACCTGCTGGACTGGCCCGAGGCGATCAAGCTGCAGCAGCGCAACTGGATCGGCCGCAGCGAGGGCGCCAAGGTCGACTTCGCGGTCACCGGGCACCCGGGCGCCGCGATCACGGTGTTCACCACCCGTCCTGACACCCTGTTCGGCGCCACCTACATGGTGCTGGCGCCGGAGCACGAGCTGGTCGACACCGTGGTCCCGGCCGCCTGGCCGTCGGCCGGGCTGCCGGAGGAGTGGACCGGCGGGCAGGCCACCCCGGCCGAGGCCGTCGCCGCCTACCGCAAGCTGGCCGCGAGCAAGTCCGACATCGAGCGGCAGGCCGACGCCAAGACCAAGACCGGCGTCTTCACCGGCGCCTACGCGACCAACCCGGTCAGCGGCGAGCAGGTCCCGGTGTTCATCGCCGACTACGTGCTGATGGGCTACGGCACCGGCGCGATCATGGCCGTCCCGGCGCACGACGTCCGCGACTTCGCCTTCGCGCGGGCCTTCCGGCTGCCGATCCGCTGCGTGGTCCAGCCCGCCGACGACCGCGGCACCGACACCTCGGCCTGGGACGACGCCTTCGTCTCCTACGACGCGGCGATCGTCAACTCCGCCAACGACAGCGTCTCGCTGGACGGCCTGGGCGTGGTCGACGCCAAGAAGGCGATCACCGACTGGTTGGCCGAGCAGGGCATCGGCGAGGGCACCGTCAACTTCAAGCTGCGCGACTGGCTGTTCAGCCGCCAGCGCTACTGGGGCGAGCCGTTCCCGATCGTCTACGACGAGGACGGCGTGGCGCACCCGCTGCCCGAGTCGATGCTGCCGGTCGAGCTGCCCGAGATCGACGACTACTCGCCGCGCACCTTCGACCCGGAGGACGCGAACACCTCGCCGGAGACCCCGCTGTCCCGCAACGAGGACTGGGTCACCGTCGAGCTGGACCTGGGCCGCGGCGACGGCGTCCGGACTTACCGGCGCGAGACCAACACCATGCCCAACTGGGCCGGCTCCTGCTGGTACGAGCTGCGCTACGTCGACCCGGACAACACCGAGCAGGTGGTCGACCCGGTCAACGAGCGTTACTGGATGGGCCCCGACGCCGCCAAGCCGGCCGGCGGCGTGGACCTGTACGTCGGCGGCGCCGAGCACGCGGTGCTGCACCTGCTGTACGCGCGGTTCTGGCAGAAGGTGCTGTTCGACCTGGGCCACGTCAGCTCCAAGGAGCCGTTCCACCGGCTGTTCAACCAGGGCATGATCCAGGGCCACGTCTACCGCGACGCCCGCGGCATCGCGGTCCCGGCCGCCGAGACCGAGGAGCGGGACGGCGTCTGGTACTACCAGGACCAGCCGGTCAGCCGCGAGCTGGGCAAGATCGGCAAGTCGCTGAAGAACGCGGTCGCCCCCGAGGACGTCACCAGCGAGTACAGCGCCGACACACTGCGGCTGTACGAGATGGCGATGGGCCCGCTGGACGTCTCCCGCCCCTGGGACACCCGCGCGGTGGTCGGCTCGTTCCGCTTCCTGCAGCGGCTGTGGCGCACCATCGTGGACGAGGAGACCGGGGCCGTCGTGGTCACCGACGAGGAGCCGGACGAGGCCACGCTGCGGGCGCTGAACAAGGCGATCGACGGCATCAGGACCGACATGGCCGGGCTGAAGTTCAACACCGCCGTGGCCAAGGCCACCGAGCTGAACAACTTCCTGGTCAAGCGCGGCAGCACGCCCCGGGTGGTGGCCGAGCAGGCGGTGCTGCTGGTCGCGCCGCTGGCCCCGCACATCGCCGAGGAGCTGTGGCAGCGGCTGGGCCACACCGGTTCGCTGACCCACGAGCTGCTGCCCGAGGCCGACCCGGCGTACCTGGTGGACGACACGGTGACCTGCGTGGTCCAGGTCAAGGGCAAGGTCAAGGCGCGGCTGGAGGTGCCGCCGTCGATCGCCGACGCGGAGCTGGAGACGCTGGCGCTGGGCGAGGCAGCGGTGGTCGCGGCGATCGCCGGGGCCGAGGTGCGCAAGGTGATCGTCCGGGCGCCGAAGCTGGTCAACATCGTCGTCTGAGCCCTGAGCTTTCCCTGATCTGTGCCGGATGACCGGTTGTGGCGGTCGGACTGCCGTTCCATGGCGATACCGTGGGACGACGGTCCGACCGTTCGTCGTGTGGTGAGTCGTGTGTGGAGAGGAGAGCCGACGTGGAGGCACTGGCCATCATCCTGGGCATCCTGGTGATCTTCTTCGGCGGCGTGGCGGCGGTCACCGCGCTGGTCGTGGTGAAGACCAAGCGGGCGCTGAACCGGGCCGCGCCGCAGGCCAGGCGGGCCGTGGAGGACGTCGGCATCAAGGCCCGCTCGCTGACCAGGGGCGGTGTGCACGGCAGGGTCGCCGCGCTGCGCAACGAGGTGCGCGGGGCGCTGGCGGCGTCCCGGCGGGTACTGGAGGCCGGAGCCCCCGGCGACCCGCAGCTGGTCGAGGCGCTGAACCTGCTCAACCGGCTCGACGCGCACGCCAACGAGCTGGACGCGGAACTGCGGCTGCTGGAGCGCGAGCCGGACACGTCCAGGGTGGAGTCCCGCTTCGCGCACGCCAAGGAGCGCGGCGAGCGGATCGTGCACCTGGCCTCGTCGCTGCGCTGGGCCGCGCAGGACCGGCAGCACCGTTTCAGCGACGACGACCTGGCCAGGCTCGGCGAGGAGTGCGAGGCGGAGGCGGGCGCGCTGCGGCACTGGACGCCCGCCGCGGTGGAGTCCGACCCGCTGCGCAAGGGCTGACACCCAGCGTTGTTCGCGGTGTCACCTGGGCTTTGTCCCCCTGTCCCTCACCTTCCCCGACAGGTAATCTCCCGGACATGCCCGTCATGCTGGTCACCGACTCCACCGCCTATCTCTCCGACGAGGCGGTCGCCCGCCACGGGGTGGACGTGGTGCCGCTGAGCGTGGTGATGGGCGACCAGGACCTGGAGGAGGGCGTCGCGGTGACGCCGCAGGACGTCGCCGCCGCCCTGCAGCGCAAGGTGCACCTCACCACCTCGCGCCCGAGCCCCGAGGCCTTCGCCGCCGCCTACCGCGCGGCGGCCGGCCGGGGGGCCACCGGGATCGTCTCGCTGCACCTCTCGTCCGAACTGTCCGGGACGTACGAGGCGGCGCTGCTCGCGGCCGAGGACGCGCCGGTGCCGGTGCGGGTGGTGGACACCAGGATGGTCGCCATGGCGCTGGGCTACCCGGTGCTGACGGCGGCTCGGACCGCCCAGGCGGGCGGCAGCCTGGACGAGGTGGTGGCCGCCGCCGAGAAGCGGGCCGCCGCCACCGCCGGCTTCTTCTACGTCGACACCCTGGAGTACCTGCGCCGGGGCGGCCGGATCGGCGCGGCACGGGCGATGCTGGGCTCCGCGCTCGCGGTGAAGCCGCTGCTGCACCTGGCCGAGGGCCGGATCCAGCCGCTGGAGAAGGTGCGGACCTCCAGCCGGGCCATCGCCCGGCTGGAGGAGCTCGCCATCGCGCAGGCCGGAACGGGCGAGGTGGACCTCGCGGTGCACCACCTGGCGGCGGAGGAGGGCGCGCTGCTGCTCGCCGAGCGGCTCCGCGAGCGGGTCCCGGGGCTGGGGGAGCTGTACGTGGGGGAGGTGGGCGCGGTGATCGGCGCACACGTCGGACCCGGGCTGCTGGCGGTCGTGGTGTCACCGCGCTGACGTGGTGCCACGTGGTGCCACGTGATACCACGTGGTACCGACTCTTTCGGGTGACGGAGTTGTGCACACCCTCTGAGTTCTCCACAGGGCGTCAGATGCCGCTCGGAGCAGGGGTTTCCCGGGTCTAGCGTCGGCGGCATGAGAACAGTGCAGCCCGGCCCGCCCCGGGATTCCATGGACGACCTGGTCCGCCGCCGAATGGACACGCTGTTCGGCCCGGAACCCCCGCACCCGTCGCCGTTCCCTCCGGCGCAGCCGGAGCACCCGTCTCCTCCGGCCTACCCGGAGGCCGCCCACGCGCCCGTGTACCTGGAACGCGCCCACCCGCCCGGGTACCCGGAGACCGCTTACGCGCCCCCGTACCCGGAACGGCCCTACGGGCGGGACCGCGCCGACGCTTTCGCCCGCCCCGAGCCGGATACCCCCGTCCCCGCGCTGCCCCGGCAGGTGCGGGTGGCCCCGCCTGCCCCGCCGTCCCCGCCCCGGGCCGACCCGGCACCGCCGGACCCGGTCGAGCCGGGTCCCGGGGCGCTCGATCGTGCCCATCTCCATCCCCGGCCCCGGCCCCACCCCCGCTCCCGCCGCTCGCTGGTCGACCGCCTCCGCGCGCTGCTGCCGCTGGCCGTGCAGGAGCGGTTCGACCTGGACCGGCGGGCGGTCACGGGCCTGTCGGTACTGCTGGTGCTCGCGCTCGGCTACGGCGTCCAGCACTTCTGGGCCGGACGCCCGGTCCCGGTCGCCGTACCCGCGGCCGAGGCGGCCGGGAGCATCGGTACCGCCGGTACCGCCGGGATGGCGGTGTCGTCGGCCGTCACCGCAGGCCCGACCGTACGCGCGGTCGGAACCGCCGCGGCCGTTGGTGGGACGGCCGGGCCGACCGGGCCCGCCGTGGTGGTCGATGTCGCGGGCCGGGTGCACGCTCCCGGCGTGCGGACGCTGCGCCCCGGTTCGCGGGTCCAGGACGCGCTGCGGGCCGCCGGGGGAGCGCTGAAGGGCACTGACCTGACCGGGCTCAACCTGGCCAGGATCGTCAACGACGGCGAGGAGATCGTCGTCGGCGCCCCGGCCGTCGCTGCCGTTCCCGGCGCCGCGCCCGGTTCCTCCGGCGGCTCGGCCGGGGGCAGCCCGCTGAGCCTGAACTCCGCCACCGCCGAGCAGCTCGACGCGCTGCCGGGGTTGGGACCGGTCCTGGTCCAGCGCATCATCCAGTACCGGGAGCAGCACGGCGGATTCCAGTCGGTCGACCAACTCGGCCAGATCAGCGGGTTCGGCGCACGCCGACTCAAGGACCTGCACCCCCTCCTCCGCCCATGACGCCCCGCCCCTCAGCCGCAGGCCCGAGCCCGGCCGACCGGCACAGCAACGCCCCTGCCCCCGTCCCCACCTCCGCCGCGCCGGTTCCTGCCCCTGCCTCCGCCGCGCCCACCACCCCTGCCCCTGTCTCCACCATCTCTGCCAGCTCCGTCCACACGCCTGCCCCTGCCACCTCCACCTCCACCCCCGTCCCCGTCCCCGCCCCTGCCGCTCCCGCGGCCCACCCGCCGAAGGACCTGCGCCTGGTCGCCCCCGCCGTCACCGTCTGGGCCGTCTCCGCCGCGCTGCTGGGCCTCGGCCCGGCCCGTACGCCCTGGGTGTGGTTCGGTGCGGCCCTCGCCCTGGCCGTCGCCCTGCCGCTGTTCGCCCGAGGTCGCCGCCCGCTGCACCGCTCGCTGGCCGGGCTCCTGCTGAGCGCCGGTGCCGCGGCGGCCGCGACCACCCTGGCCGGGGCCGACCTGCACCGCGGTCCGCTGCCCGGTCTGGCGCGTCGTCAGGCCACGGTCACCGTCGAACTGACCGTCAGCGGCGACCCCCGTCCCGGCCACCCGGGCACGGTGGCCTACGCGGTCCTCCGGGCCGTCGTCGACCGGGTGGACGCGACCGCGGTGCGGACCCCGGTGACGGTGATCGCACAGGGCCCGGCTGCCGCGCGCTGGCTCACCCTGCTGCCCTCGACCAGGCTCAGCGTGCAGGGCCGGCTGCGCGCCGCCGATCCCGGCGGCGACATCGCGGCGCTGCTGCTGACCCGTGGTCCGCCGGAGCTGCTGGCCCCGCCCGGCCTGGCCCAGCGGGCCGCAGGAGCGCTGCGGGAGGGGCTGCGGCAGGCCACCGACCCCCTGCCCGCGGACTCCAGGGCGCTGCTGCCGGGGCTGGTGGTGGGCGACACCAGCCGGATGCCCAGCGACTTGGAGGAGGCCTTCCTCGCCACCGACCTGGCGCATGTGACGGCAGTCTCCGGGGCGAACCTGAGCGTGGTCCTGGTCCTGCTGATCGGCGCGGCCTCGCGCTCCCGCACCCCGGAGCGCGGCGGTCTCGCCGCCGGCCTCGGGCTGCCGCTGCGGCTCACCGCGGTCGCCGGGGCGCTGCTGACCGTCGGCTTCGTGGTGCTCTGCCGACCCGATCCCAGCGTGCTGCGGGCGGCGGGCACCGGGCTGGTGATACTGCTGGCGCTGGCCACCGGGCGGCGGGCCGCGGCCCTGTCCGCGCTCAGCGGGGCCACCCTGCTGCTGATGCTGGTCGATCCCTGGCTGGCCCGTTCCTACGGCTTCGCGCTGTCCGCGCTCGCCACCGCGGGCATCCTGCTGCTCGGCCCGCGCTGGGCCGAGGCCCTGGCGGCCCGGGGCTGGCCGGAACGGATCGCCGAGGCGGTCGGCTGCGCGGCGTCCGCCCAGGCCATGTGCGGTCCGCTGCTGGTGTTCAAGGCGGCCAGGGTCAGCCTGGTCGCGATCCCCTGCAATCTGCTGGCCGAGGCCGCGGTGGCCCCGGCCACCCTGCTCGGCTTCGCCGCGCTGGCGGCGGCGCAGCTGTCGATGCCGGTCGCGGTGCTGCTGGCCCGGCTGGCGGCGGTGCCGACCGGCTGGCTGATCCTGCTCGCCCGCCGGGCCGCGGACCTGCCGGGGGCGGAGCTGGCCTGGCCCGGCGGGCTGGGCGGCGCGCTGCTGCTGATCGCGGTGACCTGCGCCGCGGTGGCCTGCCTGCCGGTGCTGCGGCACCGCTTCGTCGCGGTCGGCCTGGTCCTGGCACTGCTCGCGCTGCTGCTGCGACCGGCCCCGCTGACCCGTCTGGTCACCGGCTGGCCGCCGCCGCACTGGCGGGTGGTCGCCTGCGACGTGGGCCAGGGCGACGCCCTGGTCGTCTCCTCGGGCACGGACCCCGGCACCGCCCTGGTGATCGACGCCGGGCCCGACCCGCACACCGTCGACCAGTGCCTGCGCCGCCTGGGGGTGACCAGGATCCCGCTGCTCCTGCTGACGCACGATCACGCCGACCACGCCGAGGGCCTGCCCGGCGTGCTGCACGACCGGGAGGTCGGAGCCGTCGAGACCACCCCGGACCAGGACCCGCCGGGGGAGTGGGCCAGGATCCGGCGCTGGGCGGGCGAGGCGCACGTGCCGCTGCTGCAGGCCGTCCCCGGCGAGCGCCGCAGCCTGGGCGACCTGCACTGGCAGGTGCTCTGGCCGGAGGCGCCGCTGGACGACACCACCCCCGGCCCCAACAACGCCAGCGTTGCTCTGCTGATCACCACCCCGCAGCTGCGGATGGCCTTCCTCGGCGACCTGGAACCACCGGCCCAGGCCCGGCTGCTGGCACACCTCGACGACTATCCCGGGCTGCGCCGGGTGGACGTGCTCAAGGTCGCCCACCACGGCTCGGCCAACCAGGACGCCGACCTGGTCCGAGCGCTGGCCCCGCGCCTGGCGCTGATCTCCTGCGGCCTGGGCAACAGCTACGGCCACCCGGCCGCGGTGACGCTCCGTCTGCTCCGCTCGGTCGGCAGCACCGTGCTGCGCACCGACCAGCAGGGCGACCTCGCCGTCCTCGACAACGCCGGCCGCATCTCCTTCGCCACTCGTCCCCGCTGACCCACCGTCCCCGATAATGCTGAGGTGCACGATCATGCTGACGACCCCTACGTCCTCGTCCTCCCCGACCGCGACGCCGCCGAGGCGTCCGCCGAGCAGCTCGCGCGGGAGCACCGCGCCCTCCCCGAGCCGGAGCTGCACCGGGAGGCGCTGGCCGGCGAGGACGACGCCGAGGACGCGCAGTGGCTGCTGGTGCTGCACCCCCCGCTGCCGCCCGGCCTCACCCCGGCCGCGCTGGACGCGCTCGCCGCCGACCACGACGGCTGGCTCGAAGGCTTCACCCCCTCGGACGCCTGAGCCGAGCACCGTCCCGGCCTGTCACTCCCGGCCGATACCCTGGCCCCGATGGCTAAGAAACCGACCGAAGACCTGCTCTCCCCGCTGACCGTCGTGGTCGGCCAGGAGGAGCTGCTGCTCGACCGCGCCGTGGCGGAGGCCACCACCGCGGCCAAGCACGCCGACCCGGACACCGACGTCCGCGACCTGCAGCCCGGCGTCCTGCAGCCGGGCATGCTCAGCGAGCTGACCAGCCCGTCGCTGTTCTCCGAGCGCAAGGTCATCGTGGTCCGCGCCGCCCAGGACCTGGCCGCCGACACCGTCAAGGAGGTCAAGGCCTACCTGGACGACCCGGCCCCCGACACCATGCTGGTCCTGGTGCACGCGGGCGGGGCCAAGGGCAAGGGCCTGCTGGACGCGGCGAAGAAGGCCGGGGCGCGCGAGGTCGTCTGCCCCAAGCTGACCAAGCCGGCCGAGAAGCTGGCCTTCGTCCGCGCCGAGTTCCGGGTCACCGGCCGCTCCGCGACCGAGGACGCCTGCCGGGCGCTGCTCGACTCCGTCGGCAGCGACCTGCGCGAGCTGGCCTCGGCCTGCAGCCAGCTGGCCGCCGACACCGAGGGCACCATCGACGAGACCGTGGTCGCCCGCTACTACACCGGTCGGGCCGAGTCCTCCGGCTTCCAGGTCGCCGACCTCGCGGTGACCGGCCGGACCGCCGAGGCGCTGGGCCAGCTGCGCTGGGCCCTGGCGGTGGGGGAGAAGCCCACCGGCATCGTCTTCGCGCTGGCCTCCGGCGTCCGCTCGATCGGCAGGGTCGCCACCGCCGACCGCGGGATGCGCCCCGGCGACCTGGCCCGTGAGCTGGGCATGCCGCCCTGGAAGATCGACCGGGTCCGGCAGCAGCTGCGCGGCTGGACCGGCGACGGGGTGGCCCTCGCGCTGCGCGCCGTCGCCGAGGCCGACGCCGCGGTCAAGGGCGGCTCCGGCGACCCCGCCTACGCGCTGGAGCAGTGCGTCGTCACGGTCTCCCGCGCCGCCCGCTCCCAACGCTGACCCACCTGCTGCCCTGCGCAAACGCCAAAGCCCCGGAAACGCCAAAGCCCCCGGGGTGAACCGGGGGCTTCTGAGGCTCTGCCTTGAGAGCACCGTCGCGACCTTGGGTCTGCCGTCCGGGGACGGCAGGCGTGGCGAACGCAGATCGCGTACGGCGCGGGGTTTCCGTGCGGCGTCCGGGTAGAGGGCCGGGCGTTGGTCCGCGCGGACTGTCACTTCAAGCGCTTCAGAGGACTTCCGGGGAAGCCGCTGAAAGAGGCCTGAGGCGAGGGGTCAGGCCTGGTGGCCGGCAACCTTGGCGCTGAGCGCCGACTTCTTGTTGGCGGCCTGGTTCTTGTGGATGACACCCTTGCTGGCGGCCTTGTCGAGCTTCTTGTTGGCCTCGCGGGTCAGCACGACGGCCTTCTCGAAGTCGCCCGCCTCCACGGCCTCACGGGCCTTGCGGATGGCGGTCTTCAGCGAGGACTTGACAGCCTTGTTGCGCTGACGAGCCTTCTCGTTGGTCTTGATGCGCTTGATCTGGGACTTGATGTTCGCCACGAAAGAGCCTCAGTCTGATTGGTTGGAACTTGGAACAGAGAGTGCGCCTGCTCCGCCACCCGCCCGAGGGCATGAGGCATCGCAGACACGGTGGCCCAGGCTACCAGCGCCGCACGGCCTACCCCAAACCGGGCGCAGGCTGCTCAAGGACCGGCTCCCCGTAGTGCTCGACCAGCGGGAACGGGTCGTAGTAGGGGTGCAGCAGCTCACCCCAGCGCGGGTACTCGGCGGAGCGGCGGAAGCCCTCGGTGTGGTCCTCCAGCCGCCGCCACTCCACCTGCAGCAGGAACCGTGACTCGTGCCCCGGGTCCAGGCAGGGCAGCAGCCGCAGTCCGAGGAAGCCGGGCTGGGCGGCGATCAGCGGGCGGGCGAGGCCGAAGGCGGCGAGGAACTCCGCCCGCCGGTCGGGGCGGACGTCGAGGACCGCGGATTCCAGGATCATGGCCTGTGATCCTCCCCGCTCCTCTCCCCCGGCACCACTCCGCTGTGCCAGGGTGGGCGGATGATCCCCGCACTGACCCGCCTGCACGCCAAGGTCTCCGGCGACCGCTCCGCCCTGCTGCTGTCCGGGCTGCTGGCCGGGGCCGGGGTGCTGCACTTCGCTGTCCCCGGTCCTTTCGACGCGATCGTGCCCAAGCTGCTTCCGGGCAGCCCGCGGACCTGGACCAAGGCCAGCGGGGCCGCCGAGCTGGCCGTTGCCGCGGCGGTGGCGCTGCCGCCGACCCGCCGGGCGGGCGGGCTGGCCGCCGCCGGGCTGTTCGCCGCGGTCTACCCGGCCAATGTGCAGATGGCCTACGACTACCGCAACGCCTCGCCGCTGAAGCGGGCCGTCGCGTACGGGCGGCTGCCGCTGCAGGCGCCGCTGATCGGCTGGGCCCTGGTGGTCCGCGGCGGCCGGGGCCGGAAGCCCGCCCGCGGCTCCGTCGGAAGCGCCTGAGCGGCGAGGCCCCTGCTCGTGGGACGATAGGCGTACCTTCCCGGTCGCGCCCCCGCAGGACGTCGCACGGACCCCCGCACGGACGCCGCGTGGAAGGAGCCTGCTCCAGCCACTCGACACCATTGGACCCTGAGTGCCCGCCATCCCCGTCAACGTTCCGCAGCCCAGCCGCACCGACCCGGCGCTGATCCGCAACTTCTGCATCATCGCCCACATCGACCACGGCAAGTCCACGCTCGCCGACCGGATGCTGCAGATCACCGGCGTGGTCGACCCGAGGCAGATGCGCGCCCAGTACCTCGACCGCATGGACATCGAGCGCGAGCGCGGCATCACCATCAAGTCGCAGGCGGTCCGGCTGCCCTGGGCTCCGCTCAGCGGCGACCAGCAGGGCACCACGCACATCCTGAACATGATCGACACCCCCGGCCACGTCGACTTCACCTACGAGGTCTCCCGCTCGCTGGCCGCCTGCGAGGGCACCCTGCTGGTGGTGGACGCGGCCCAGGGGATCGAGGCGCAGACCCTCGCCAACCTCTACCTGGCGCTGGAGAACGACCTCACCATCATCCCGGTGCTCAACAAGATCGACCTGCCGGCCGCCCAGCCGGAGAAGTACTCCGAGGAGCTGGCCCGGATCATCGGCTGCGAGCCCGAGGACGTGCTGCTGGCCAGCGCCAAGAGCGGCCTCGGCGTCGAGGCGATCCTGGACGAGGTGGTGAAGCGGATCCCGGCCCCGGTCGGCGTCAAGGACGCCCCGGCCCGCGCGATGATCTTCGACTCGGTCTACGACACCTACCGCGGCGTGGTCACCTACGTCCGGGTGGTCGACGGCGAGCTGACCAAGCGCGAGCGCATCGCGATGATGTCCACCGGCGCCACCCACGAGCTGCTGGAGATCGGTGTCATCTCGCCCGAGCCCAAGGTCGCGGACGGCCTGGGCGTCGGCGAGGTCGGCTACATCATCACCGGGGTGAAGGACGTCCGGCAGTCCAAGGTGGGTGACACCATCACCTCGATGCACAAGGGCGCGACCGAGCCGCTGGGCGGCTACAAGGACCCGCGGCCGATGGTGTTCTCCGGCCTCTACCCGCTGGACGGCTCCGACTACCCGCTGCTCCGCGACGCGCTGGACAAGCTGCGGCTGAACGACGCCGCGCTGGTCTACGAGCCGGAGACGTCGGTGGCACTGGGCTTCGGCTACCGCTGCGGCTTCCTCGGGCTGCTGCACCTGGAGATCATCCGGGAGCGGCTGGAGCGCGAGTTCAACCTCGACCTGATCTCCACCGCGCCCAACGTGGTCTACCGGGTGGTGATGGAGGACGGCAGCGAGATCACCGTCACCAACCCCAGCGAGTTCCCCGGCGGCAAGATCACCGAGGTGAACGAGCCGGTGGTGCGCGGCACCATCCTCGCCCCGAACGAGTTCGTCGGCGCGATCATGGAGCTGTGCCAGGCCCGCCGCGGCGCGCTCCAGGGCATGGACTACCTCTCCGAGGACCGGGTGGAGCTCCGCTACACCCTGCCCCTCGCCGAGATCGTGTTCGACTTCTTCGACCACCTGAAGTCCAAGACCCGCGGCTACGGCTCCTTCGACTACGAGCCGATCGGCGAGCAGAGCGCGGACCTGGTGAAGGTCGACATCCTGCTGCACGGCGACGCGGTGGACGCCTTCTCCGCCGTGGTGCACAAGGACAAGGCCTACAACTACGGCGTGATGATGGCAGGGAAGCTGCAGAAGCTGATCCCGCGTCAGCAGTTCGAGGTGCCGATCCAGGCCGCCATCGGCTCGCGCGTCATCGCCCGCGAGACCGTCCGCGCGATTCGCAAGGACGTGCTCGCCAAGTGCTACGGCGGTGACATCTCCCGTAAGCGGAAGCTGCTGGAGAAGCAGAAGGAGGGCAAGAAGCGGATGAAGATGGTGGGCCGGGTGGAGGTCCCGCAGGAGGCCTTCATCGCCGCGCTGTCGACGGACGCCGACGCCCCGTCGGACAAGAAGAAGTAGCCCGGGGCCGGGCCGTCGGCCGGGTCGAACGGGCAGGTGGGAGGGCGCCTCCGGAACTCCGGGGGCGCCCTCCCCGCCGTTGGCCGCCGTCTCCCGCGGTCCGCCCGCCGGCTGCGCCCGCCCCGGGGCCCGCCGGCGCTGTGTCAGCGGCCCTCACCCCGCTGCGGTACCCTCCCGCTGCCAGCTGCTGTCGCGCGAGGAAGCCGGGACGTTCGATGCCGGACCACAGTCAGCCCCTCTCCGACCCGCGGGTCTTCGCCGGACTGGGCCTGGACCGCCTCGGGATGACGCCCCTGCGCGGCGTCGACCCGGTCCGGGTCGGCCCGTTCCTCCTGGCCGCGCTGCTCGGCAGCGGCGGCATGGGGAGGATCTACCTCGGCCGTGACGCCGCGGACCCGCACCGCGGCCTGGCCGCGGTCAAGGTGATCCGGCCCGAGTACGCCGAGGACCCCCAGTTCCGCCGGCGGTTCGCGCGCGAGGCGGAGTCGTTGGCCCGGGTCCAGGGCGGGCAGACCGCGGTGCTGCTGGGCAGCGGCTTCGACGACGACCTGCTGTGGATGGCCACCGAGTACATCCCCGGCCTCAGCCTCTCCGCGGTCATCGCCGACCACGGCGTGCTCGACCTCGCGGCGGCCTGGCGGCTGGCTGCGGACCTGGGCCGCGCGGTCGAGGCGATGGCCGAGGCGGACGTGGTGCACCGGGACATCAAGCCGTCCAACGTCATCCTCGGCCCGGACGGCTGCCGGGTGATCGACTTCGGGATATCCCAGGCGGGAGACACCAGTTCGATCACCATGACCGGGCAGCAGGTCGGCACCCCCGCGTACATGTCCCCGGAGCAGGTGCGGGGGCTGGCGGTGGGCCCGGCGTCGGACGTCTTCGCGATCGGCTCGGTGCTGGCGTACGCGGTCGCCGGGAACGCCCCCTTCGGGGACGGCACCAGCGTGGACGTGCTGCACCGGGTCGCCTTCGACCCGCCGAAGGACGAGATCCTGGCCCGGGTCGGCGCGCTCGACCCCGGACTGGCCGGGCTGGTGGCGTCCTGCCTGGACAAGGACCAGACCCGGCGGCCCACGCCGGGGGCGGTGATCGCCGCCGCGCTGACCCGCCAGGTCCCGGCCCCCTGGCCGCAGGCCCTGAACGAGGCCGTGATGCTGCGCCTCCAGGTCGCCGACAGCGTCCGCCAGGTGCCGCTGCCGCAGCCCCCCGAGCCGGGAGCGGCGGTCCCGCGGGGAGCGGGGGCCCCGCTCGGGGCGGGCGGCCCGCTCGGGGCAGCCTCGGCGGAGCGGACTCCTGCGCACCAGACCGGGGCTGACGCCCCGTTCGCTGCGCTGCTCGGCTCCGCTACCTCGGCGGAGCAAACTCCCGTGCACCCGGCGGGGGCTGACGCCCCGTTGCCCGCACCGCCCGGCCTTGCCGCCTCGGCGGAGCAGACTCCCGCGCACCCAGCCGGCGCTGCCGCCCCGTTCCCGGCCCCGCCGGGCTTCGACGCCCCGCACCCACCGCCGACCGGAACCCCCCACCCCCCTCAGGGGCGCGGGGAACTGCGCGACAAGCCAGGCGCCGTCCCGCACCCTCAATCCCCGCCGCACCCCCACCCACCCGGCACCCCCACCCACGCCGACACCTGGCCGCCGCAGGGCGCGACGCCACCGACCGTCGCGGCGCTCTCCGCGCCGTTGGCGCCGTCCGCGCCGTCCGCGCCGTACGTGCTGCACGCTGCGACCGCCGGATCCGGGCCGGAGCCGAGCGCCCCGACCGGCGGCCCGGGATACCCGTCGCTGCCGCTTCGGCAGGAGCCGGAGCAGCGCGCGTCCCGCCGTCGGGCCGCGCTGCTGGTGGGCGCGGCGGTGGTGGCGGTCGCCGCGATCGCGGTCACGGCCCTGCTGGTGACCTCCCCCTCCGGTTCGCACGCGGTCACCGCGACCGGCACCAAGGGCACCACAGGCACTGCGGGCAGCACAGGCAGCACCGGCACGTTGGGCCTCCCCGGCCCGTCCGGAGGGCCCGGAGGATCCGCCTCCGCGCAGGGCAGCACCGCCCCGGCGGCTGGAGGCCGCGCCTCGGCCAAGCCCGGCAGCATCACTGCTGCCGCTGCTCCGACGCACGGCGCCGGTACGGCCGCCGGGGCGGGAGCCCCCGCCTCGCCGCCGTCAGGCACCGCCCCCGCCCAGCCGAAGACCACCGCGCCCGCGCCGCCCCCGCCTCCACGCAGCACGACCCCCGCCGCACCACCCGTCCCGCCGTGGATCAAGAACTGCACCTACTACTCCGGCAGCGCCGAGACCGACCCCGGAGCCAAGGGCAACGCGGTCAAGGAGATCCAGTGCATCCTGGTCAACCGCGGCTACAGCGTCGGCCCCTCCGGCGTGGACGGTGACTTCGGCGCGGACACCAAGGCAGCGGTGATCGCGTTCCAGAAGGCCAAGGGCCTGTCCGCCGACGGCGGGGTCGGCCCGCAGACCTGGCCCGCCCTACGCAGCAAGAGCTAGCAGCGCCGAGCACCAAAGCGCCGAGCACCGACCGCCGACGCTACGAACCGGCCGGGGACCACCCCCGGTCGCGCCCGGACAGCGCCAGCGCGCGGTCGAACGGGGTGGCGTCGGCCGGAACCGGGAGCGCCTCGGCGAAGCCCTGGTACTGCCGGTACATCTCGGCGTACTCCTCGACCAGGCCGACGGTCGCCGCCTCTGCGCTGTTCGGGAGCTGGAAGTCCTGGCCGGTGGCGACCGCCAACTCCCAGCTGTGCAGCACCAGTTCCAGCAGGATCATCCCGGCCACGGCCGCGGCGGGCATGGACGCGTCGCCCATCTTCACCTCGCCCTCCCACACGGCCGGGTCCGACCAGGCGGCCAGCGCGCGGTCCAACTGCTCCGCGTAGGCGTCGGCCCAGCCCAGTTCGGCGGTGAAGTCGCGCTGCTGCCAGTCGTCGGGGACGGACTCGCCGCGGGCGCGGAGTTCGAAGTTGTAGGAGGTCCAGAGCACCAGATGGTTGGCAAGAGTCCGGACATCCCATTCAGTGTCCGGAGTGCGGTCGGAGAGCTGGTCGGCGGTGACGCCCCGGACGATCCGGGAGGCCTCGGCGGACGCGGCGGTGAGCTGCGGCAGAAGATTCGTCATGGCTTCACGCTAGGCCGAGCCCGCCCACCTGTCTTGAAGAAACGCGACACCCTACGCTGGGGAGATGACCACCGGGGGCAGTACCGATCCCGACGAAACCGGCGTGGCCGGCGTGCGCGGCGTGCTGCATCCGCAGGGGGCGGTCGGACGGCTGACCCTCGACCGGATCCCGCCCGCCGCCGCGCTCGCGTCGCTGGTGGAGTTCCACTGGCGGGTCCGCTGGGATCTGCGCGGGCAGGCCCCGCACGAGCAGAAGGTGCTGGCGCACCCCAACGTCCATCTGGTGTTCGAGGCGCCGTGCGCCGCCGTGTACGGGGTCGACCGCGGCCTGTTCGTACGGCGGTTGGAGGGGGCGGGGCAGGTGCTCGGGGTGAAGTTCCGTCCGGGCGGGTTCCGGGCGTTCTGGCGGCGGCCGGTCCAGGAACTGGTCGACCTGGTGCTCCCGGCGGCCGAGGTCTTCGGCGCGGAGGTGGAGGAGACCGGCCGCCGGATCCTGGCCCTGGACGACCCCGCCGCGATGGCCGCTGCCGCGGACGCCTTCCTGCTCGACCGGCTCCCGGCGGAGCGGACCGAGGACCCGCAGGCGGAGTTGGCCGCCGCGATGGTGGAGACCGCGATCGCCGACCGCGGGCTGCTCCGGGTCGAACAGCTCGCCGAGCGGCACGGGGTGTCGGTCCGCACCTTGCAGCGGCTGTTCGCCGAGTACGTCGGAGTCGGGCCCAAGTGGGTACTGCGCCGGGCCCGGCTGCACGAGGCGGCGCAGCGGGCCGAGGAGACCACGGTCGACTGGTCCGCCCTGGCCGGGGACCTCGGCTACGCCGACCAGTCGCACCTGACCCGTGACTTCACCGCGGTGGTCGGTCTGCCGCCCGACCGGTACGCCCACATATGAGCGAGCCTCGGCAACCGTGGGGGCGCGGCATGCTGCTGAGCCCTGAGCTGGCCGGAGCCGGCGGCCTGCTGATCGCGGGGGCGGCGGTGGCCGCAGTGGTGGCGCACCTGCAGGCGCAGCCCAGCGCGGGAGCGCACCCGGGTGGCGGGAACGGACTGGCGGGCGACTACCGGGTCACCGCCGCGGCGGCCACCGGCTGGACGGTGGACGGAGCCTTCACCGTCCGGGTGGACAGCGTTCGCTGCGCCGAGGGCGGGGCCACTCCGGGCGGGGCCGCCGCGCCACCGGTGACCTGCACCGTGCGGGTGGATGCGCGGACCGGGTCAGGGCCGCTCGGCTACCTGCCGCCGCAGCTCCGGGCCGGGGACGGCACTGCGTTGACGCCGGTCGGCGGTGCCGCCGCCGCGGTCGCGGTGCCGAGCGGACGTACCGTCAGCCTGACCTACCGCTTCAGCGCCGCCGCGGGGCAGGCGGACCGCCCGCTGTCCCGGCTGCTGCTCGGCAACGGTGCGGCGGGCGACGCGCTCAGCGTCCGGCGGCAGTGAGCAGGGTCCAAGTGGCGTGGTCCGGGCCGTCCTGGGCCGGGACCGAGACCGGGTTGCCCCGCAGCCAGCGGGCGACCGCCGCGCGGACCTCGTCGGTGCCATAGGCGGCCTCCGGCAGGGCAATCAGATGACGCACCAGCGAACGGGCGCGCATCACCACCGGGTCCTCCAGCGCACAACGCATCGGCGGCGGCACGGCCTGCGCCGGTCCGGGGCTCGCGGCGGCGGGGTCTGCGGGGCCAACCGGGTCTACGGGGTCGCCAGGGCTGACGGAGCCGCCGGGGCTGCCCGCGAACGCTGCGCGCAGGCGGGCGTCGTTGGCCGCGTCCAGCGTCAGCTGCTGGTCGAACCACGGCTTGACGGTCCGTACCGCCCACGCGTGGTGGGCCAGGGCGAAGCCGACCGGGTCGGTCACCGCCGTGGCCGCGGTCCGGGCGAGCCTCCGCGCCGTCCACAGGGCGTGCGGGACGCCCTGGCCCTGGGTGGGGTTGGTGTGGCTGGCGCTGTCGCCGACCAGGGCCAGCCCGGTGGCGACCGGGCCGAGCCGGTCCACCAGGCCGGTCCAGCGGTTGTCGAGACCGGCCATCGCCCGGACCCCGCTGATCGGCTCCGGGTCGAGCGCCAGCCACCGGGCGGTGGCCGGGAAGGTCCTCGCCGCGGCCTCGAAGACGGCCGGGTCGCGCAGCGCCCTGCGGCCCGGGTCGCTGCTGCTCGCGGTGACGGCCAGGGCGAAGACATCGCCGTCGGCCGGGAACACCAGGCCCACCGCGAACGGCGAGACCGAGCCGCGGAGCACCCGTCCGGGCGGCGGCGGGCCGTCCTGGCGGTGCCGGTACCAGCGGCAGTAGTAGTCCACGCCGACCCGCTGCGACTCCACCGCCGGAGGCCGGCACCCGGCCGCGACCAGCCACCCGGGCACCGGTGAGCGCCGTCCGGCGGCGTCCAGCACCAGGTCGGCCCGGTGCTCCCCGGAGTCGGCGACCACCCCGCGAACCCCCGGTACGGACCCGTCCTGATCGACCGTCAGCCCCCGCACCCCGTCGCCGACCCGCCGTTCCAGCCCCGGCTGCCGCTCGGCGGCCTCGCTCAGCGCGGTCTCCAGCACGATCCGCCGGGCCTCGACGGTGACCAGCCGTTCGTCCCCCGGCCGGTACGGCGGGTGCTGGTCGAACCAGTCGAACTCATGCCGCTCGCGCGCGCCGAGCTCCAGCATCCGGGCGTACACCTCGGGCGCCTCGGCCAGCAGCACGTCGCGGACCGGGGCGAGGAACGAGTGCGGTTGCGCCGCCTGCGGGACCCGTGGCCGGCGCTGCTCCAGGAAGTCCCACCCGGGGTCGCCGCTCGGCAGCTCGCGCTCCCGCTCGAACAGGGTCACCCGGTGCCCGCGCCGTGCCAGGAACAGCCCGCAGGCCGTTCCGGCGATGCCCGCCCCCACCATCGCGATGTCCGCCATCCGCAGAGTATGCCGACACCGGGAGGCCGGGTGCGAACCGCACCCGGCCTCCCGTGCCCTGCCCTGCAAGCCGCTTGGCGGACCGTCAGTCCACCTCGGCCACGGCCTGGGAGAACTGCGCCGTGTACAGCCGGGCGTAAGCCCCCTCCGCGGCGAGCAGCTCGCTGTGGCTGCCCTGCTCGACGATCGCGCCGTCCTCCATCACCAGGATGGTGTCGGCGTCGCGGATGGTCGACAGCCGGTGCGCGATCACGAACGCGGTGCGCCCGCTGCGCAGCGTGGCCATGGCCCGCTGGATGAGCACCTCGGTACGGGTGTCGACCGAGCTGGTGGCCTCGTCCAGGACCAGGATGGACGGGTTCGCCAGGAACGCGCGGGCGATGGTGATCAGCTGCTTCTCGCCCGCGCTGACCCCGGTGCCCTCGTCGTCGATGACGGTGTCGTAGCCCTCCGGCAGGGTGCGGACGAAGCGGTCGACGTGCGCGGCGCGCGCCGCCTCGACCACCTCCTCCCGGCTGGCCCCCGCCCGCCCGTAGGCGATGTTCTCGGCGATGGAGCCGCCGAACAGCCAGGTGTCCTGCAGCACCATGCCGATGCCGGAGCGCAGTTCCTCGCGGGACATCCGGGCCACGTCCACCCCGTCCAGGGTGATCCGGCCGCCGGTCACCTCGTAGAACCGCATCAGCAGGTTGACCAGGGTGGTCTTGCCCGCTCCGGTGGGGCCGACGATGGCGACGGTGTGGCCGGGCTCCGCGGTCAGCGAGAGGTCCTCGATCAGCGGCTTGGCCGGGTCGTAGCGGAAGGCCACGTGCTCGAAGGCGACCCGTCCGCGCAGCTCGCTGGGGCGCAGCGGCTCGACCGGGTCCGGGGCCTGCTCCTCGGCGTCCAGCAGCTCGAACACCCGCTCGGCGGAGGCGACGCCGGACTGCACCAGGTTGGCCATACTGGCCACCTGGGTCAGCGGCTGGCTGAACTGCCGCGAGTACTGGATGAACGCCTGCACGTCGCCGATGGACAGCGCGCCGGAGGCGACCCGCAGCCCGCCGACCACCGCGACCAGCACGTAGTTGATGTTGCCGATGAACATCATGCAGGGCTGGATCAGGCCGGAGATGAACTGCGCCTTGAAGCTGGTGGCGTAGAGCTTCTCGTTCTGCTCGCGGAACAGCTCCGCGGACTCCTCCTGCCGGCCGAACACCTTGACCAGGGCGTGCCCGCTGTACATCTCCTCGATGTGGGCGTTGAGCTTGCCGGTGGTCTTCCACTGGGCGATGAACTGCGGCTGGGCCCGCTTGCCGACCTTGGTGGCGACCACGATCGAGGCCGGGACGCTGATCAGGGCGATCAGCGCGAGCAGCCAGGAGATGTAGAACATCATGGTCAGCACGCCGACGATGGTCAGCAGCGAGGTCAGGATCTGACTGAGCGTCTGCTGCAGCGTCTGGCCGATGTTGTCGATGTCGTTGGTGACCCGGCTCAGCACCTCGCCGCGCGGCTGCTGGTCGAAGTAGCTCAGCGGCAGCCGGGCGATCTTGTGCTCGACGTCGCCGCGCAGCCGCTTGACGGCGCGCTGGAGTGAACGGTTCATCAGCCGGGCCTGGACGATGCCGCACAGCCCGGCCAGCAGGTAGATGCCGAGCACCCACAGCAGCACGCCGCCGACGGCGTTGAAGTCGATGCCCTGGCCGGGGCGGACGTGCTGCATGTTGGCCAGCAGGTCGGCCTGGCTGCCGTGTCCCGACTGGCGCAGGTGCGCGACCGCGTCGGCCTGGGTGGCGCCGTGGGTCAGGGTCCGGCCGAAGACGCCGGCCAGGATCAGGTCGGTGGCGTGGCCGAGGATCTTCGGGCCGACCACCGAGAGCGTGACGCTGGCCAGGGCCAGCAGCAGGGCGATGGTCAGCAGCCCGCGCTCGGGGCGCAGCAGCCCGAGCACCCGCTTGCCGGAGGCCTTGAAGTTCATCGACTTCTCGACCGGGCCGCCGCCCATCATCCGGCCGGGTCCTGGCATCGGGCGGGGGCCGCGGCGCTTGGCCGCCGCTTCCTCTTCGGAGCTCATGCCGCCTCCTCCTCGGTCAGCTGGGAGAGGACGATCTCTCGGTAGGTCTCGTTGCTGTCCATCAACTCGTGGTGGGTTCCGGTGCCGACGACGGTGCCCTCGTCCAGGACGATGATCCGGTCGGCGTCGCGAATGGTGCTGACACGCTGGGCGACGATGACGACGGTGGCGTCGGCGGTCTCCCGGGAGAGGGCCGCGCGCAGCCGGGCGTCGGTGGCGTAGTCCAGGGCGGAGAAGGAGTCGTCGAAGAGGTAGATCTCCGGACGGCGGACCAGCACCCGGGCGATGGCCAGGCGCTGGCGCTGGCCGCCGGAGACGTTGGTGCCGCCCTGGGCGATCGGGGCGTCCAGGCCCTCTGCCAGCTTCTCGACGAAGTCCTTGGCCTGCGCGGTCTCCAGCGCGGCCCACAGCTCCTGGTCGGTGGCGTCCGGGTTGCCGTAGCGGAGGTTGCTGGCGACGGTGCCGGAGAAGAGGTAGGGCTTCTGCGGGACCAGGCCGACGGTCTTGGCCAGCAGCGCCGGGTCGAGGTCGCGCACGTCCACGCCGTCGACCAGGACGCTGCCGTCGGTGGCGTCGGAGAGCCGGGGGATCAGGGTCAGCAGGGTGGTCTTGCCGGAGCCGGTGCTGCCGATGATCGCGGTGGTCTCGCCGGGACGGGCGTCCAGGGTGACGTCGCGCAGCACCGCGGACTCGGCGCCGGGGTAGCGGAACTCGGCCCCGCGCAGCTCCAGGTAGCCGGCCCGCTTCAGCTCGCGGACCGGGGCCAGCGGCGGGACCACGGTGCTCTCGGTGTCCAGCACCTCCTGGATCCGCTCGGCGCAGACCTCGGCGCGCGGCACCATCATGAACATGAAGGTCGCCATCATCACCGACATCAGGATCTGCATCAGGTAGCTGAGGAACGCGGTGAGCGCCCCGATCTGCATCCCGCCGCTGTCGATCCGGTGCGCGCCGAACCACAGCACGGCCACGCTGGAGACGTTGACCACCATCATGACCAGCGGGAACATCAGCGCCAGCAGCTTGCCGACGCGGATCGCGTTGTCGGTCAGCTCGTCGTTGGCGACGGCGAAGCGGTCGCGCTCGTGGGTGTCCTTGACGAAGGCCCGGATCACCCGGAGGCCGGTGATCTGCTCGCGCAGGATCCGGTTGATGCCGTCGATGCGGACCTGCATGGAGCGGAACAGCGGGCGCAGCCGGGTGACGATCAGTCCGATCACCACGCCGAGCAGCGGCACGATCGCCACCAGCAGCAGCGACAGCTGGACGTCCTGGTTCAGCGCCATGATGATGCCGCCGACGCACATGATCGGCGCGGCGACCATCAGCGTGAAGGTCATCAGCACCAGCATCTGGACCTGCTGGACGTCGTTGGTGCTGCGGGTGATCAGCGAGGGGGCGCCGAAGTGGCCGACCTCGCGGCTGGAGAAGGTCTGCACCCGGTTGAAGACCGAGGCGCGGATGTCGCGGCCGAGCGCCATCGCGGTGCGGGCGCCGTAGTACACCGCGCCGATGGCGCAGACCACCTGGGCCAGGGTCACCCCGAGCATGATCCCGCCGGTCTGCAGGATGTAGCCGGTGTCGCCCTTGATCACCCCGTCGTCGATGATGTCGGCGTTGAGGGTGGGCAGGTAGAGGGTCGCGATGGTCTGGATCAGCTGCAGCAGCACCAGCAGCCCGATGGGCTTGGTGTAGGGGCGGAGGTGGGCCCGCAGGAGTCGGATCAGCACACGGTTCTCGCAGGAGGTCGCAGGGGGTCGGGGAGGTGATCTGCGTACACCGTACTCGGTTTTGCCGGGACCGGGGAGGGCATCGCATCAGGACGGCCATCGTAGGTAGCTTGCTTGTCGACCGGCAAGCTGATTTGGCGGCGCCCGGCACGACCCCTCTTACGTTCCCGGTCCGAACGTCCTACCCTGAGCGTTGCCAGCTAGTTACTCGTGAGTTAACAAACGTCTCGGCCCCTGAACTGGGCCCCGGAGGTAGCCGTGAATTCCGCAGCACCGCTGATCGACAGCCGTCCCGCCTCGGTGGCGCAGCTGTTCCTCTCCCGGGTCGCCGAGACGCCCGACCGCGAGGCCTACCGCTACCCGGTACCGGTGGACGAGCACGCCGCGGACGGCGCGCCCGGCGCCGAGCAGTGGCGCTCGCTCACCTGGGGCCAGGCCGCCGAGCGGGTCTACGCCATCGCCGGCGGCCTCGCCGCGCTGGGCATCGCGCCCGAGGAGCGGGTCGCCATCTCCTGTTCCACCCGGATCGAGTGGATCCTCGCCGACCTCGGCGTGATGTGCGCGGGCGCGGCCGTCACCGCCGTCTACCCCAGCACCAACGCCGACGAGACCGCCTACATCATGGGCGACTCCGGCAGCCGCGCGGTGATCGCCGAGGACGGCGCGCAGCTCGCCAAGATCCTCGGCGTGATCGGCGAGCTGCCCGAGCTCAAGCACATCGTCACCGTCGACGGCAGCCTCCCGGACGCCCCGGTCGAGGGGGTCGAGGTGCTGTCGCTGGCCGAGCTGGAGGAGCGCGGCGCGGCCTACCTCAAGGAGCACCCGGACGCGGTGGCGACCACCGTCGCCGCCATCGACCGGGAGCAGCTGGCCACCCTGATCTACACCTCCGGCACCACCGGCCGCCCCAAGGGCGTCCGGCTGGTCCACGACTGCTGGTCCTACCAGGCCGCCGCGCAGTCCAGCACCGGGCTGCTCAGCGCCGACGACGTGCAGTACCTCTGGCTGCCGCTGTCGCACGTCTTCGGCAAGACGCTGACCTCGGGTCACATCCAGCTCGGCTCGGTCACCGCGGTGGACGGCCGGGTGGACCGGATCATCCACAACCTGCCGGTGGTCAAGCCGACCTACATGGCCTCCGCGCCGCGGGTGTTCGAGAAGGTCTACAACGGCATCGCCGGGAAGGCGCGGGCCGAGGGCGGGGCCAAGTACCGGATCTTCCTCTGGGCCGCCAAGGTCGCCCGCGACTACGCCCGCGCCGGGCAGGAGAGCCTGGTCGCCACCGGCACCCGCAGCGTCCCGTTCGGGCTGAGGGCGCAGCACGCGGTCGCCGACAAGCTGGTCTACGCCAAGATCCGGGCGGCCTTCGGCGGCCGGATGCGCGCCTGCGTCTCCGGCAGCGCCGCGCTGGCCCCGGAGATCGGCTACTTCTTCTCCGGCGCCGGGGTGCACATCCTGGAGGGCTATGGCCTGACCGAGACCAGCGCCGGATCCACCGTCAACCCCGGCGAGGACTACCGGATCGGCACCGTCGGCACCCCGCTGCCCGGCACCGAGGTGCGGATCGCCGAGGACGGCGAGATCCTGCTGCGCGGCCCGGCGGTGATGCGCGGCTACCACAACCAGCCGGAGAAGACCGCCGAGGTGCTGGAGAGCGACGGCTGGTTCCACACCGGCGACATCGGCGAGGTCGACAAGGACGGCTTCGTCAGGATCACCGACCGCAAGAAGGACATGTTCAAGACCTCCGGCGGCAAGTACGTCGCCCCCAGCGAGGTCGAGGGCCGGTTCAAGGCGGTCTGCCCGTTCGTCAGCAACATCCTGGTGATCGGTAACGGCCGCAACTACTGCTCGGCGTTGATCACCCTGGACGAACCGACCATCATGCAGTGGGCCGGGGCGCACGGCATGGCCGGGAAGTCCTACGCCGAGGTCTGCTCCTCGGCCGAGGTGCACGAGCTGATCGGCGGCTTCGTCCAGCGCCTCAACGCCGACCTGCAGCGCTGGCAGACCGTCAAGAAGTTCACCGTGCTGCCGCGCGACCTGGACATCGAGCACGGCGAGCTGACCCCCAGCCTCAAGGTCAAGCGCCCGGTGGTGGAGCGGGAGAACGCCGCCGCGATCGAGGCGATGTACGCGGGGGCGAACGAGGCCTGAGCCGCAGGGCTGTGACCGGGCCGCCGCCGTAGCGGCGGCCCGGTCCTGCTCACTGCGTCGCGGAACGGCGCCGCCGCCGGCGCCACCAGATCGTCGCCGGCACCGCCGCGACCACCGCGGCCAGGCCGCCGAGCGCGTACGGGGTGGCGCTGACCGGCGGCTGGGACAGGCCGGACTGCCCGAAGGTGGCCGGGATCGGCAGGGTGGACCAGTGGGTCAGCGGCCAGGCCACCACGACCGCCCGGCCGACCACGTCGCTGACCGGCACGAAGCCGCCGCCGTTGTCGTGCACCCGCTGGTAGCGGGAGTCCTCGGAGTCGTTGCGGTGGTCGCCCATCACCCAGAGGTAGCCCTTGGGCACCTTCACCGTGCCGACCGCGAAGTCGTCGCAGGGGGTCGCCCCCGGATAGATGTAGGGCTCGCTCAGAGTCACCCCGTTCACCTCGACCGGGGCCCCCGCGTTGCAGGTCACGGTGTCGCCGCCGACCGCGATCACCCGCTTGATCAGGTCCTTCTCGGTCGCCGACGGCATCAGTCCGACCGTGCTCAGCGCCGACTGGATGTGCCGGACGGTCGCGCTGCCGCTCTGCGGCGGCAGCTCCGAGGCGTCCAGCCAGTTGCCCGGGTCGTGGAAGACCACGACCTCGCCGCGGTGCGGGACGGCCCCCAGCCAGGGGCTGAACTTGTCGACCAGCACCCGGTCGTTCTTCATCAGCGTGTTGTTCATCGAGTCCGAGGGGATCGAGAACGCCTGCAGGAAGAAGGTCTTGATCAGCACCGCCAGCACCAGCGCGACCAGGACCAGCAGCGGCAGCTCCTTCCACAGCGGCCGGGGCGGCCGCTGCTTGGCCCCGGTGTCCTCCTCCGCGCCGACCGGTGCCCCGTCCGCGACGTGCTGTTCCATCCCTACGTCCCCTCCCACACAGATCAAGCCCACCAACCCAACGAGTGGGAGTTCCCCGCCCCGACAATGCCGGACAATGGGCCCATGCCCTCCGCACTCCCCGACGGCGAAGCCGTCCCCGCCGACGGGGCCCTGCCCGAGACCGCGCTCAGCGGGCTCGGCCGGCGGCCCTTCGGCTTCTACGTCCACGTGCCGTACTGCGCGACCCGCTGCGGCTACTGCGACTTCAACACCTACACCGCGACCGAGCTGCGCTCCTCCGGGGCCGTCGCCTCGCAGGAGACCTACGCCGACAACCTGGTCGCCGAGATCCGGCAGGCCCGGCGGGTGCTCGGCGACGCCGAGCTGCCGGTCCGCACGGTCTTCCTCGGCGGCGGCACACCGACCCTGCTCCCGGCCCGCGACCTGGTCCGGATGCTGGCCGCGATCCGGGACGAGTTCGGCCTCGCCGACGACGCCGAGGTGACCACCGAGGCCAACCCGGAGTCGGTCGACCCGGCCTACCTGGCCGAGCTGCGCGAGGGCGGTTTCAACCGACTCAGCTTCGGCATGCAGAGCGTCCGCCCGCACGTCCTGGAACTGCTGGACCGGCGGCACACCCCGGGCCGGCCGCAGGCCTGCGTCGCCGAGGCCCGCGCGGCCGGCTTCGAGCACGTCAACCTGGACCTGATCTACGGCACCCCGGGGGAGAGCGACGACGACTGGCGCGCCTCGCTGGAGGCGGCGCTGGCGGCCGGTCCCGACCACGTCTCGGCCTACGCCCTGATCGTGGAGGAGGGGACGAAGCTGGCCGCGCGGATCCGCCGCGGCGAGCTCCCGATGACCGACGACGACGTCCACGCCGACCGCTACCTGATCGCCGAGGAGCTGCTCGGCGCGGCCGGGCTGCACTGGTACGAGGTCTCCAACTGGGCCACCGGCCCGGCCGCCCGCTGCCGCCACAACGAGCTGTACTGGACCGGCGCGGACTGGTGGGGCGCCGGCCCCGGCGCGCACAGCCACGTCGGCGGCGTCCGCTGGTGGAACGCCAAGCACCCGGCCGCGTACGCGCAGGCGCTGGCCGAGGGCCGTACCCCCGCCCAGGGGCGCGAGCGGCTGTCGGCGGAGGACCGCAGGGTCGAGCGCATCCTGCTGGAACTGCGGCTGGCCGACGGCTGCCCGCTGGAACTGCTGCACGAGACCGGCCGCAAGGCCGCGGACCGGGCCCTGGCCGACGGCCTGCTCGACCCCGGGCCCTACGCCGCGGGCCGGGCGGTGCTGACGCTGCGCGGCCGGCTGCTGGCCGACGCGGTGGTCCGCGACCTGGTCGACTAGCCGGGCCCCGTCGGCTTCGCCGGCCCGGACCCGCTAGCCCGGTGCGGTGACGAAGTCGATCAGTTCCTCGACCCGGCCGAGCAGCGCCGGGTCGAGGTCCTTGAAGGAGTCCACCGAGGCCAGGATGCGCTTCCAGGCGGCGGGAGTGTCCACCGGCCAGCCCAGCCTGCGGCAGACCCCCTCCTTCCACTCCTCGCCGCGCGGCACCTCCGGCCAGCCGGGGATGCCGACCGAGGACGGCTTCACCGCCGCCCAGACGTCGATGTAGGGGTGCCCGACCACCAGCACGTCCGCGCCGCCGACCTGCGCCGCGATCCGCGACTCCTTGGAGCCGGGGACCAGGTGGTCCACCAGCACCCCGAGCCGCCGTCCCGGCTCCGGCGCGAAGTCCTTCACGATCGCCGGGAGGTCGTCGATCCCCTCCAGGTACTCCACCACCACGCCCTCGATCCGCAGGTCGTCCCCCCAGACCCGCTCCACCAGCTCGGCGTCGTGCCGGCCCTCGACGTAGATCCGGCTGGGCAGCGCGACCCGGGCCCGCACGCCCTGCACCGCGACCGAGCCCGAGGCGGTGCGGGTGCGGGCGACCGGGACCGGCGGGGCGACCGAGCCGGGGCGGACCAGGGTGACCGGCTTGCCGTCCAGCAGGAAGCCGCTCGGGGTCATCGGAAAGACCCGGTGCCGACGGTGCCGGTCCTCCAACGTGACGGTGAAGCCCTCGGCGGTCTTCTCGCAGCGCACCACCGCGCCGCAGAATCCGGTGCCGACCTCCTCCACCACCAGATCCCGCTCGGCGGGCACCTCGGGCGCGGGAACCGAGCGCTTCCAGGGCGGGGTGAGGTCGGGGCCGTAGGAACGGGTCACAGGCCGGGCGCTCCCCAGACCGGGAACCAGCGGGTCAGGTCCTGCTCGACCCGCAGGTCGTTCCCGAGCATCGCCTTGATCTGCAGCTCCAGCGCGTTGTCACGCTTCTCGCCCGCGCCCGGTACCGGGGCGAACGGGTAGAAGGTGCCCCGCTTGTAGAGGTAGACCAGGGCCAGCGCCCGCCCCTGGTGGTCGCTGAAGTTGACCAGGGAGCACAGCAGTTGCGGGCCGAAGCCGGTGCTCTCCAGGGCCGAGTTCACCGCGTGCACGTCGTTGACCAGGGAGACGATGTCCTCGGCCGGCTGACGGGCGGTCAGCCAGGTGTAGCCGTAGGAGTCGCGGCTCGACTCGATCGGCACGCCCGCGCGTCCGGCGTCCGCGTCCAGCAGTGCCTGGACGTCCTGCTGGACCTGGGCGAAGGCGCCGCCCTCGACGGCGGAGAAGCAGACCGAGCCGGTGCCGGTCGGCCTGAAGTCGGCGGCGGCCTCCAGCGTGACCGCCGCCGAGGGCAGCCCGAACAGCTGGTCGAGGTCGGGTTTGACCGGCTTGGTGTGGCCGAGCAGGGCGTCCAGGAACCCCATGGGGTCACTCCTCGGTAGGCGTCGAACGGAGGAAGAGTCGAACGGAAGAAGAGAGGACGGAAGACTACGGGCCGGAGCCTACGGGCGGCCCAGCTCGGCGGAGATCCGGCCCAGCTGGTCCAGCCGCTGCTGCAGCGACGGGTGGGTGGACAGCATCTGGCTGGCCGCGGCCCGCGCGGAGACCGCAGGGGCGAAGTAGAAGGCGTTGAACGGCTGCGCCCGGCGCAGGTCCTCGGTCGGGATCGAGGCCATCTGCCCGCTCACCTTGGTCAGCGCCGAGGCCAGCGCCGAGGGGCGCCCGGTCAGCAGCGCGGCCGAGCGGTCGGCGGACAGCTCGCGGTAGCGGGACAGCAGCCGGGTCAGCAGGAAGCTGATGGTGTAGGCGACGGCGCTGACCGCGATCACGACCAGCAGCATCATCCCGGTGTTGTCGCCGTCCCGGTTGTCCCGGCTGCTGAAGCCGCCGAACAGGCCGGCCTGCAGCCCGACCCGGGTCAGCACACCGGTCAGCACGCCGAGGAAGCCGGCGATGGTCATCACCATCACGTCCCGGTGCGCCACGTGCGACAGCTCGTGCGCCAGGACGCCCTCCAGCTCCTCCGGCTCCAGCCGCCGCAGCAGCCCGGTGGTGACGCAGACCACGGCGTTCTTCTCGTTGCGGCCGGTGGCGAAGGCGTTGGGAATGTCACTCTGGGCGACCGCCACCTTGGGCTTCTGCATGTCGGCGAGGGCGCACAGCCGGTCGACCGTGCCGTGCAGCTCCGGATAGTCCTGGGCGGAGACCTCCCTGGCGCCCATGCTGAAGGCGGCGATCCGGTCGCTGAACCAGAACTGCGCGACGAACAGGCCGCCCGCGATGATCACGATGATCAGCCAGGCCCCCTTCAGGAACACCAGCAGCGCGCCCACGAAGACGACGTAGAGGAGGCCGATGAAGAACATCGTCAGCAGCATCCGGCTGGTGAGACCGCGGTCGGGTGCGAAGCGTGTTCGGGGCATGGTGCCACTCCTCAAGAAAGGACCTGTCCTGCAATTCTGCCTTGTAAGGCCTACCAACAGGTACGTACGGGACGGCTCCGGCGTTCCGGTGGCGTAGCCTCGCGGCTTACACTGGCCGAACAGGCGTTGGCACTCGTTCGGCCGGAGTGCCAGTCCGGATGCCAGTCCCAGTGCCAGTCCCCGAGGCAGGAGGTGCGTGGCCCGTGCATGAGGAGCGCAAGCTCGACGACCGCAAGCTGGCGGTGCTGCGCGCCATCGTCCAGGACTACGTCGGGACGGAGGAGCCGGTCGGTTCCAAGGCCCTGGTGGAACGGCACAACCTCGGCGTGTCGCCGGCCACGGTGCGTAACGACATGGCGACGCTGGAGGACGAGGGCTACATCCACCAGCCGCACACCAGCGCCGGGCGGGTGCCCACCGACAAGGGCTACCGGCTGTTCGTGGACCGGCTGACCGAGGTCAAGCCGTTGTCCGCGCCCGAGCGCCGGGCCATCGGCAGCTTCCTGGACCACGCGGTGGACCTGGACGACGTGGTGGCCCGCACGGTGCGGCTGCTGGCGCAGCTGACCCGGCAGGTCGCGGTAGTGCAGTACCCCTCGCTCTCCCGTTCGACCGTGCGGCACGTGGAGCTCGTCGCGTTGACGCCGACCCGGGTGATGCTGGTGCTGATCACCGACACCGGCCGGGTCGAGCAGCGGCTGATCGACTGCCCGGCCCCGGTCGGCGAGACGGTGCTCGCCGACCTCCGCAGCAGGCTCAACTCCCGGGCCGCGAACCAGCGGTTCGCCGAGGTGCCGACGCTGGTGCAGGACCTGCCCGAGGCGTTCGAACGCGAGGACCGGGGCTCCGTCACGGCGGTGCTGACCACGCTGTTCGAGGCGCTCGCGGAGCAGACCGAGGAGCGGATCGTGATCGGCGGCTCGGCCAACCTGACCCGCTTCCCGCACGACTTCCCGCTCACCATCGCCCCCGTGCTGGAGGCCCTGGAGGAGCAGGTGGTCCTGCTGAAGCTGCTCGGGGAGACCGCCGACGCGGGCATGATGGTCCGCATCGGCCACGAGAACGCCTACGAGGGGCTCAATTCCACGTCGGTCGTGTCGGTGGGCTACGGTTCGGGCGACGAGACCGTCGCCAAACTGGGGGTGCTCGGGCCGACGCGGATGGACTACCCGGGAACGATGGGCGCGGTCCGGGCGGTTGCACGGTACGTCGGCCAGATCCTGGCCGCGTCTTAGCCTTACAGCGGTGTCGGGAACGTCGGCGCGAATAGAAACAAGCGGAGCATTTTGGTGGCCACGGACTACTACGCGGTACTCGGCGTCCGGCGTGACGCGGGTCAGGACGAGATCAAGAAGGCGTTCCGCCGGCTGGCGAGAGAACTCCACCCTGATGTGAACCCCGACCCGAAGACCCAGGAGCGGTTCAAGGAGATCAACGCCGCCTACGAGGTCCTCTCCGACCCCAACAAGCGGCAGGTCTACGACCTCGGCGGCGATCCGCTGTCGGCGAACGGCGGCGGGGCGGGCCCCGGCGGCTTCGGCACCGGCGCGGGCTTCGGCTTCAGCGACATCATGGACGCCTTCTTCGGCGCGGCCGGCGGCGGGCAGCGCGGTCCGCGCTCGCGGACCCGGCGCGGCCAGGACGCGATGATCCGGATCGACATCGACCTCGAAGAGGCCGCGTTCGGCACCACCAAGGACATCCAGGTCGACACCGCCGTCGTCTGCACCACCTGCAACGGCGAGGGCGCGGCCCCCGGCACCTCCGCGCAGACCTGCGACATGTGCCGCGGACGCGGCGAGGTGTCCCAGGTCACCCGGTCCTTCCTGGGCCAGGTGATGACCTCGCGCCCGTGCCCGCAGTGCCAGGGCTTCGGCACGGTCGTGCCCACCCCCTGCCCGGAGTGCGCCGGCGACGGCCGGGTCCGCGCCCGGCGCACGCTGACCGTGAAGATCCCGGCCGGCGTGGACAACGGCACCCGGATCCAGCTCGCGGGCGAGGGCGAGGTCGGCCCCGGCGGTGGCCCGGCCGGCGACCTCTACGTCGAGATCAGCGAGAACCCGCACAAGGTGTTCCAGCGCCGCGGCGACGACCTGCACTGCACGGTGACCCTGCCGATGACGGCGGCGGCGCTGGGCACCAAGGTCCCGCTGGAGACCCTGGACGGGCAGGTCGAGATCGACGTCCGCCCCGGCACCCAGTCCGGGCAGTCCATCCCGCTGCACGGGCGCGGCATCACCCACCTGCGCGGCGGCGGTCGCGGCGACCTGATAGTGCACGTCGAGGTGCAGACGCCCGGGAAGCTCGACCCGGAGCAGGAGGAGCTGCTGCGGCGGCTCGCCGCGCTGCGCGGCGAGGAGCGTCCCAAGGGCACCTTCGAGCCGGGGCAGCAGGGGCTGTTCTCCCGGCTCAAGGACGCCTTCAACGGCCGCACATGACCGCGCCGGTCTTCGTGGCCGGTACGGCGGCGCTGGCCGCCGCCGTACCCGGCGCGCTGGTCCGGCTGGACGGCGCCGAGGGGCGGCACGCGGTCGCGGTGCGGCGGCTGGCCGTGGGCGAGCAGCTGGTGCTGACCGACGGCGAGGGGCTCGGGGTCTCCGGGACCGTCGCCGAGGTGGTCGGCAAGGAGGCGCTGGAGGTCCGGGTCGCCGAGGCGCTGGCCGAACCGGAGCCCACGCTGCGGGTGGTGGTGGTGCAGGCGCTGCCCAAGGGCGACCGCGGCGAGCTGGCGGTCGAGCTGATGACCGAGGTCGGCGTGGACCAGGTGGTCCCCTGGGCGGCCTCGCGCTGCATCACCCAGTGGAAGGGCGACCGGGGCCAGAAGGCGCTGGGCAAGTGGCGGGCCACCGCCCGGGAGGCCGGCAAGCAGTCCAGGCGGCTGCGCTTCCCGGTGGTCCGCGAGCCGATGAGCACCCGGCAGGTCGCCGAGCTGCTCTCCGGCGCGGCGCTGGGCGCGGTGCTGCACGAGGAGGGCGCGCTGCCGCTGGCCTCCGCCGGGCTGCCGGAGCAGGGCGAGCTGGTGCTGGTGGTCGGCCCCGAGGGCGGGGTCTCCCCGGACGAGCTGGCCCGCTTCGCCGAGGCCGGCGCGGCCCCGTACCGGCTCGGCTCCACGGTGCTGCGGACCTCCACCGCGGGGGTCGCCGCCGGGGCGCTGCTGCTGGGCCGGACCGGGCGCTGGGGCTAGCCGCCTACCAGCCGTCCGCTCCGGATCTGCTGCGAGCGGAATGGTGTGTCGCGCCGTCCGGGGTGGCGGCTAGGGTTGCCGGGTGACTGAAGCCGACAGCTACCTCCGGTACCCGCACATCCATGCTGACCTGGTCACCTTCGTGGCCGAGAACGATGTCTGGCTGGCCCCCGTGGAGGGCGGCCGGGCCTGGCGGGTGAGTGCGGACCAGGTGCCGGCGACCCGCCCGCGGATCTCCCCGGACGGCGCCCTGATCGCCTGGACCTCCACCCGTGACGGCGCCCCCGAGGTCCATGTCGCCCCGGTGGACGGCGGCCAGTCGCGCCGGCTGACGTACTGGGGCAGCGCGCAGACGGCGGTGCTCGGCTGGACCGCCGACGGCGAGGTGCTGGCGCTCAGCTCGGTCGGCCGGATGTCGCGGGCGCACCCCTGGGCCTTCGCGGTCCCGCTGGACGGCGGCCCGGCCCGGCGGCTGCCGTACGGCAGGGTCGGCGGGGTGGCGGCGGAGCCGGGCGGCGCCCGGGTGCTGCTCTCCAGCGCGGGGATGAGCCGCGAGCCGGCCTACTGGAAGCGCTACCGCGGCGGCACCGCGGGCAAGCTCTGGATCGGCGTCGAGGGCGACTTCGCCCGGGTGCACGCCGACGTGGACGGCAACATCGACTCGCCGATGTGGGTCGGGGGCGGGTCGGGCGGCAGGATCGCCTTCCTGAGCGACCACGACGGCGTCGGACGGCTCTGGTCCAGCCTGCCGGACGGCTCCGACCTGCGCCGGCACAGTGGGCAGGAGTTCTACGCCCGCAACGCGAGCACCGACGGCGCCCGGGTGGTCTACCACAGCGGCGGCGACCTGTTCCTGGTCGAGGACCTGGCCGGGGCCGAGCCGCGCCGGCTGGACGTCCGGCTCGGCGGCCCCCGGGTGAACCGGCAGCCGCGCCCGGTCCCGGCCGGACGCCACCTGGGCGCGGTCTCCCCGGACGAGGACGCCCGCTCCAGCGTGGTCGAGGTCCGCGGCACCATCCACCGGGTCACCCACCGGGACGGCCCCGTGCGCGCCCTCGCGGCCGTGCCCGGGGTGCGCAACCGGCTGCCGCTGGCGCTTCCTGACGGTGCGTCGGTGTGGGTCACCGACGCCGAGGGCGAGGACGGCCTGGAGTTCGCCGACGGCCGCCGGGTCGCCTTGGGGCGGCTGGGCCGGGTCGAGGAACTGGTCGCCTCCCCGGACGGCGCGCACCTCGCCGTGGCCAACCGGGACGGCCTGGTGCTGCTGGTCGCGGCTGCGGACGGCGCCGTCCGCGAGCTCGACCGCGGAACCAGCTCGCACGCCACCGACCTGGCCTTCTCCCCGGACTCGCAGTGGCTGGCCTGGTCGCACGCGCTGAGCGTCGAGGAGGTGCCGCGGCAGCTCCGGCTGGCCAGGATCGCCGACGGCACGGTCACCGAGCTGACCCCGCCGCGGTTCACCGACTACGCGCCGACCTTCACCGCCGACGGCAAGCACCTCGCCTTCCTGTCCATGCGCGACTTCGACCCGGTCTACGACGCGCATGTGTTCGACCTGTCGTTCCCGGTCGCCTGCCGCCCCTACCTGCTGACCCTGGCGGCGGACACCCTCTCGCCGTTCGGCCCGCAGCCGCAGGGCCGGGCCCTGGGCAAGGGCGACGACGACGCCAAGGACGACCCCAAGAAGGCCGACGACGACGCCGAGAAGGCCGAAGAGGGCGCCGACGGCGCCGAGGAGGCCCCGCGCACCCGGCTCGACCTGGACGGCCTGGCCGACCGGATCGTCCCGTTCCCGGTGCCCAGCGGCAACTACAGCAGCCTGCGCGCGGTCAAGGGCGGGGTGGTCTGGCTGGAGCACCCGACCGGCGGCGAGCTGGGCACCAGCAGGGCCACCCCGGAGGACGACGCCGAGCGCAGCAGCCTGGAGCGGTTCGACTTCGCCACCCGCAGGGCCGAGACCCTGGTGGACGAGCTGGACCGGTTCGAGGTCTCCGGCGACGGCTCCCGGCTGGCCGTGGTGGACCACGGCGAGCTGCGGATCGTCCCGGCCGACCACCGGGTCGGCAAGGACGAGCGGGACGACGCGGTCACCGTGGACCTCTCCCGGGTCCGGGTCACCGTGGACCCCGCCGCCGAGTGGCGGCAGATGTTCGACGAGACCGCCCGGCTGATGCGGGACAACTTCTGGCGCACCGACCTGGGCGGCCTGGACTGGCCCGCCGTGCAGCGCCGCTACCGCCCGCTGGTGGAGCGGCTCGGCAGCTACAGCGACCTGGTGGACCTGCTCTGGGAGCTCCAGGGCGAGCCCGGCACCTCGCACGCCTACGTCCAGCCGTCCGGCTACGGCGCGCCCGCCGCCCGCAGGCAGGGCATGCTCGGCGCGGACCTGGTCCGGGACGAGGCCGGGGTCTGGCGGGTGGCCCGGGTGCTGCCCGGCGAGTCCTCCGACCCGGCCGCCCGCTCGCCGCTGGGCGCCCCCGGGGTCGGGGTCAGGGCCGGCGAGTCGATCGTCGAGGTGGACGGCCACCCGGTCGACACCGTGTCAGGACCCGCGCCGCTGCTGGTCGGCACGGCCGGCAAGCCGGTCGAGCTGACCGTCGGCGCGGCCGACGACCCGTCCGCGCGCCGCACGGTGGTGGTGGTGCCGCTGGCCGACGAGGAGTCGCTGCGCTACCACGCCTGGGTCGCCGACCGCCGGGCCTATGTGCACGAGCGGTCCGCCGGGGCGCTCGGCTACCTGCACGTGCCGGACATGGTGGCCAACGGCTGGGCCCAGGTGCACCGCGACCTGCGCACCGAGATGGCCCGGGAGGGCCTGGTGGTGGACGTCCGGGAGAACCGCGGCGGGCACACCTCGCAGCTGATCATCGAGAAGCTGAACCGCCGGGTCATCGGCTGGGGCGTGGTCCGCGACTTCACCCCGCACAGCTACCCGGAGATCGCCCCGCGCGGCCCGCTGGTCTCGGTCGCCGACGAGTACTCCGGCTCGGACGGCGACATCGTCAACGCCGCGTTCCAGGCACTGAAGCTCGGCCCGGTGGTCGGCGTCAGGACCTGGGGCGGGGTGGTCGGCATCGACGGCCACTACTCCCTGGTGGACGGGACCGGGGTGACCCAGCCCCGCTTCTCGACCTGGATGGAGGGCTACGGCTGGGGCCTGGAGAACCACGGCGTCGACCCCGACGTGGTGGTGGTCTGCACCCCGCAGGACTGGGCCGCGGGCCGCGACCCGCAGCTGGACGAGGCGATCAGGATCGCCCTGGCCGCCCTGGCGGAGACCCCGGCGGCCAGTCCGCCGCCGGTCCCGCCGCTGTAACTGAGCGAATCGACGGGGCGGGTTGTCGCCGGGATCACACCTTCGCAACCCGCCCCGCACGGACCGCGTCCGGGCGGTTAGGGTCTGCCCATGGCAGATGAATCCCCGCTGATCCGCAGCCTCCGCGCCGCCGTCGAGGCGAGCCCGACCGATGTCACCCTGAGACTGCACCTGGCCGGACAGCTGCTGGAGGCGGGCGAGCCGCAGCAGGCGGTGGCGCAGGTCGCGGTGGCGCTGCAGTACGAGCCGGGGAGCACCGCCGCCCGCGAACTGATGCTCCGTTCGATGGGCCTGCCCACCGGCCCGACCGCCGAGCCGGGCCCCTTCGGCGAGCCCACCGGCTTCGGCGGGCCCGGGGCCTTCGGCGAGCCCACCGGCTTCGGCGAGCCCGCGGACGCCGCCGAGGAGGTCCCCGCCTCCGCTCCGCCGTTCGACTGGCGCAGCGCCGAGGAGCAGCTCAGCGA
Organism: Streptacidiphilus cavernicola; assembly: GCF_042510955.1. NCBI lineage: Bacteria > Bacillati > Actinomycetota > Actinomycetes > Kitasatosporales > Streptomycetaceae > Streptacidiphilus > Streptacidiphilus cavernicola. The sequence goes on along the minus strand of NZ_JBHFAB010000004.1, from coordinate 199,966 downwards.
CATCGCGCTGCCCCGCTTCGTCGAGCCCGCCACCGCCGACAGCGAGGACGACCCGGGCGACGCCTTCGTCTGGGACGTGGAGAGCAGCCACGTCGGCCTGGCCGACGTCGGCGGCATGACCGAGGTCAAGCAGCGGCTGGAGGCCGCCTTCCTGGCCCCGATGCGCAACCCCGAACTGCGGCGCCTCTACGGCAAGTCGCTCCGCGGCGGCCTGCTCCTGTACGGGCCGCCCGGCTGCGGCAAGACCTTCATCGCCCGTGCCGTCGCCGGGGAACTGGGCGCCAAGTTCCTCTCGGTCAGCCTCAGCGACGTGCTGGACATGTACATCGGCCAGTCCGAGCGCAATCTGCACGAGGTCTTCGCCGCCGCCCGCCGCAACTCCCCGTGCGTGGTCTTCCTGGACGAGATCGACGCCCTCGGCGGCAAGCGGCAGAGCATGCGCCACAACGCCATGCGCGGCACCGTGAACCAGCTGCTGACCGAGCTGGACGGGGCGCAGTCGGAGAACGAGGGCGTGTTCGTCCTCGCCGCCACCAACGCCCCCTGGGACGTGGACGCCGCGCTGCGCCGCCCCGGCCGCCTCGACCGGACCCTGCTGGTGCTGCCGCCGGACCTGGAGGCCCGCGCGGCGGTGCTGAAGTACCACCTGAGGGACCGTCCGATCGAGGGGGTGGACCTCGCCAAGCTGGCCAAGAAGACCGACGGCTACTCCGGCGCGGACCTGGCCCACCTCTGCGAGACCGCGGCCGAGGCCGCGCTGCTGGACTCGGCCGCCAGCGGGCAGGTCCGGATGATCGGCATGGCCGATCTGCTGACCGCCGCCAAGGAGGTCAAGCCCTCCATCGAGACCTGGTTCACCGCGGCCCGCAACGTCGCGCTGTTCGCCAACGACGGCGGCAGCTACGACGACCTGGTCGCCTACCTGAAGCGGACCCGGCGCCTGTGACGACCGACCACGACCCCACCGTCCGGGTCCGCCGCGCCCGCGCGCTGATGGACCTGGACCGGCACGCCCAGGCCAAGGCGCTGCTGGCGGAGGCCATCGCCGAGGACCCGTCCGACGCCGACGCCTGGTGCGCGCTGTCCCGCTGCTGCCACGGCCTGGACGACTACTCCGGCGCCCTGGACGCCGCCGAGCACGCCCTCACCGCGGCCCCGGAGCGGGCCCTGGGCTGGAGGATGCGCTCGCTCGCGCTGCTCGGGCTGAAGCGGCACGCCGAGGCCCGGGTCAGCGCGATGGAGTCGGTCCGGCTGGAACCCTGGTTCTGGTACGGCCACCTGCTGGTGGCCCAGGTCGAGGTGGCCGACACCGGCCCCGCGTTCAACGGCCCGACCGCCCGCGAGGCGGCCCGGCGGACCCTGCAGCTGGCCCCGGAGCGGGCCGCCTCGCACTACATCGCCGGCTGCGTGGCCGAGCGGCTGGACCAGGCCGCCGAGGCCGAGGCGGGCTACCGGGAGGCGCTGCGGATCGACCCGGAGCACCTCGGCGCCCGCAACAACCTGGCCCGGCTCGACATGGACCGGGGCAACCACCGCTCCGCCGCCGAGGGCTTCGCCGCCGTCGCCGCGGCCGACCGCGGCACCGGCGTCGGCACCCACAACCTGACCGTGGTGGCGACCCAGCTGATCTCCAAGGCCCGCTGGGTCTCGGTCGCGGTGCTGCTGCTGACCGACCTCGGCATCGTCTCCACCGACGCCGGGATCGGCCCGTACGCCCGGATCGGCCTGCTGGTGCTGCTGGTGCTGGGCTGGGGCGCCTGGCTGCTCTGGGCCGCCCGGCAGCTCCCGGCCCGGCTGCGGATGCCGCTGCTGCGGACCGTACGGGGCAGCCTGGCGGTGCGCTTCTCCTTCCTCGGCGTGGCCGCGTTCACCCTGGCCGCGTTGGCGCTGCTGCTGGTCCCGCCGCTGGACCGGCACCTCAACCTGGTGGTGGTCACCGCCTTCGTGCTGCAGATCGGCGCGTTCCAGGCGGCCCAGTCCGCCTCCCGGCGTGCCTCCAGGGAGACCTAGGATGGTGCTGGTAGGCCGTCCAGCAGCGAGGAGATGACGACGTGTCGGGTGAACCGCAGGCTGACTGCCTGTTCTGCAGGATCGTGGCGGGGGAGATCCCGGCGACGGTGGTCCGGGAGACCGGGACCACCCTGGCCTTCCGCGACATCGCCCCGCAGGCCCCGACCCACGTCCTGGTGGTGCCCAAGGCGCACTACCCGGACGCCGCCGCCCTGGCCGGCGCCGACCCGGCGCTGGCCGGCGCGCTGCTGGCCGAGGCCGGACGGGTCGCCGAGGACGAGAAGGTGGCCGAGTCGGCCGGGGGCGCCGGCTACCGGTTGATCTTCAACACCGGCGCGGGGGCCGGGCAGACCGTGTTCCACGCCCATGTGCACGTCCTCGGCGGCGGGCACGGGCTGCGCGAGAAGCTGGTCTGAGCTCCGGCCGTGCAACGCGAACTGGTGGTGCTCGGGACGGCCAGCCAGGTGCCGACCCGGCACCGCAACCACAACGGCTACCTGCTGCTCTGGGACGGCGAGGGGCTGCTGTTCGACCCGGGCGAGGGCACCCAGCGGCAGCTGCTGCACGCGGGCGTCAGCGCGTCCGCGATCACCCGGATCTGCGTCACCCACTTCCACGGCGACCACTGCCTGGGCCTGCCCGGCGTCATCCAGCGGATCAACCTGGACCGGCCGCCGCACCCGGTGAGCGCCTACTACCCGGCCTCCGGCCAGGAGTTCTTCGACCGGCTGCACCACGCCAGCGTCTTCCACGAGACGGTGGAGCTGCGCCCCGAGCCGGTCACCGGGACCGGTGAGCTCAAGACCGCGGGCGCGCCGTTCACGCTGACCGCGGCCCGGCTCTCGCACCCGGTCGAGTCCTTCGGCTACCGGCTCACCGAGCCGGACGGCCGCCGGCTCCGCCCCGACCTGCTGGCCGCCCGCGGCATCGCCGGACCGGCCGTCGGCCTGCTCCAGCGCGAGGGGGCGCTGACCCTGGACGACGGCTCCACGGTGACCCTGGAGCAGGTCAGCGATCCGCGTCCGGGCCAGAGCGCGGCCTTCGTGATGGACACCCGGCTCTGCGAGGGCGTGGCGCGGCTCGCCGAAGGGGTGGACCTGCTGGTCATCGAGGCGACCTTCCTGGAGGCGGACGCGCACCTGGCCCGCGACCACGGCCACCTCACCGCCGCCGAGGCCGCCCGTACCGCCGCCGAGGCCGGGGTGCGGAAGCTGGTGCTCACCCACTTCTCGCAGCGCTACCCGGACACCGCGGCGCACCTGGCCGAGGCCCGGCGGCACTTCGACGGCGAGACCGTCGCCGCCGCGGACCTGGCCCGGATCCCGGTACCGGCCAGGGCCGCCCCCGCCGGAAATTGACTGGCGGCACGGCCCGCACTGGCGGAGCATCATGCATTCCAGCACCACCGTCCGTCGTACCCTTGTCTCACCACGGACCCGACAGTGATTGGGAAGAGGCAGGCCACAGAGCCGACCCATGACATCCACGAAACCGCGCGCCGAGCAGGTGCCCGCACAGCCCCAGGCGAAGATCGTCATTCCGGAGAAGCACCCCATGGTGACCGTCCTGGGCACCGGGGACTCACTGCTGAAGGTGATCGAGAAGGCGTTCCCCAACCTGGACATCCACGCCAGGGGCAACGAGATCACCGCCACCGGCGACCGCGTCGCCATCGCCCTGGTGCAGCGCCTGTTCGACGAGATGATGCTGGTGCTGCGCACCGGCCAGCCCCTGACCGAGGACTCCGTGGAGCGTTCCATCGCCATGCTGCGCAAGGCCGCCGAGGACCCGACCAGCCCCGAGGGCTCGCAGAGCCCCTCGTCGGTGTTCACCGCCAACATCCTGTCCAGCCGGGGCCGCTCGATCCGCCCCAAGACGCTGAACCAGCAGACCTACGTCGACGCCATCGACCGGCACACCATCGTCTTCGGCATCGGCCCGGCCGGCACCGGCAAGACCTACCTGGCGATGGCCAAGGCGGTCCAGGCGCTGCAGTCCAAGCAGGTCTCCCGGATCATCCTGACCCGCCCCGCGGTCGAGGCGGGCGAACGCCTGGGCTTCCTCCCCGGCACCCTCTACGAGAAGATCGACCCCTACCTGCGCCCGCTCTACGACGCCCTGCACGACATGATCGACCCCGACTCCATCCCCCGCCTGATGGCCGCGGGCACCATCGAGGTCGCCCCGCTGGCTTATATGCGGGGCCGCGCCCAACCGGTCTTCACCAAGGTGCTGACACCCGAGGGCTTCCGCCCGATCGGCGACCTCCAGGTCGGCGACCTGGTCATCGGCTCCAACGGTGAGCCGACCCCGGTGCTGGGTGTCTACCCGCAGGGCGAGAAGGACATCTACCGGGTCACCGCCCAGGACGGCTCCTGGACGCTGTGCTGCGGCGAGCACCTGTGGACGGTGCGCACCGCCTCCGACCGCCGCCGGAACAAGCCGTGGCGGGTCCTGGAGACCAAGGAGATGATCGGGAACCTCCGCGCCGCCCATGCCCGGCGCTACGAGCTGCCGATGCTGACCGGCCCGGTCTGCCACCCGGAGCGCGAGGTCCCGATGGACCCCTACGCCCTGGGCCTGCTGCTCGGCGACGGTTGCCTGACCGGCCGCACCACGCCCGCCTTCGCCACCGCCGACCCGGAGTTGGCGATGGCGCTGGAGGCGGCCCTGCCGGGGATCGAGGTGCGCTGGAAGAGCGGCCCCGACTACACCCTGGGCCGGACCAGGACGGCCGGCAGCCCGGTGACGACGGTCAACCCGGTCACCGCGGTGATGCGTTCGCTCGACCTCCACGGCGCGCGCTCGCACACCAAGTTCGTGCCCGAGGAGTACCTGAACAACTCCGCCGACGTCCGGCTGGCCGTCCTCCAGGGACTGCTGGACTCGGACGGCGGCCCGGTCACCCAGGCCGACCGCAGCTGTCGGATCCAGTACACGACCACGTCGATCCTGCTCCGGGACGACGTCGTCGCGCTGGTCCAGTCGCTGGGCGGGGTCGCCTACACCCGCCGCCGGGCGGCGCTGGGACGGAAGCCGGGGCTGGCCAAGGGCCGCCCGGTCTACCACCGCCGGGACGCGCACACCATCGACATCCGGCTCCCGGAGGGCGTCGAGCCGTTCCGGCTCCGGCGGAAGCTCGACACCTACCGCGCCGCCGGCGGCGGTGGCCGGCCGATGCGCTTCATCGACAGCATCGAACCGGCCGGGCGGGAGGAGGCGGTGTGCATCCAGGTCGCCGCCGCGGACTCGCTCTACGTCACCGAGAACTACCTGCTGACGCACAACACGCTCAATGACGCGTTCATCATTCTGGACGAGGCGCAGAACACCAGTGCCGAGCAGATGAAGATGTTCCTGACCCGGCTCGGGTTCAACTCGAAGATCGTGGTCACCGGTGACGTCACCCAGATCGACCTGCCGGGCGGCACGGTCAGCGGGCTGAAGATCGTCCAGGAGATTCTGGCCGACGTCGAGGACATCAATTTCAGCCGTCTGACCAGCCAGGACGTGGTCCGCCACAAGCTGGTCGGCCGCATTGTGGACGCCTACGGGCAGTACGATGCCGCGCACGAGGCAGCCAAGCCCGGCAAGCCCCGACGTACCGAAAGCTGAGAACCACACCCCTCATGTCGATCGACATCAACAACGAGTCCGGCACGGAGGTGGACGAGCAGGCGATCCTGGACATCGCCCGCTTCGCCCTGGACCGGATGCGCATCCACCCGCTCTCCGAGCTGTCCGTGATCGTCGTGGACGCGGAGGCGATGGAGGCGCTGCACCTCCAGTGGATGGACGAGCCCGGACCGACCGACGTGATGTCCTTCCCGATGGACGAGCTGCGTCCCGGCAAGGAGGACGAGGAGCTGCCGCAGGGCCTGCTCGGCGACATCGTGCTCTGCCCCGAGGTCGCCGAGCGCCAGGGCAGGGCCAACGGCCACTCCATGGACGCCGAGCTGCAGCTGCTCACCGTGCACGGGGTGCTGCACGTGCTCGGGTACGACCACGAGGACCCGGACGAGGAGCGTGCGATGTTCGGGCTGCAGAAGCGGATCCTGGACGACTGGCGGGCCGCGCGCGGCGATACCGGGCCCTCACCGGCCCCCACCACCCGATGAGCGGCAGTAGTACCGGCTTCCTCGTCCTCGCCGTCCTGCTCGTGATCATCGCGTGGCTGGCGGCGTGTGCGGAGGCGGGCATCTCCCGGGTGTCCCGCTTCCGCGCCGAGGAGGCCGTCCGGCACGGCCGGCGCGGGGCGCAGCGGATGCTGACCCTGGCCGAGGACCCGATCCGCTACCTCAACCTGGCCACGCTGATCCGGGTGACCTGCGAGATGGCCTCGGCCGTCCTGGTGACCGTGGTCAGCATGCGCTCGTTCCAGGAGACCTGGGCCGCGCTGCTGGTCGCCATCGGCGCGATGGTGCTGGTCTCGTACGTGGCCGTGGGCGTCTCGCCGCGGACCATCGGCCGCCAGCATCCGATGAACGTGTCCACCGCCGCGTCGGTGGTGCTGCTGCCGCTGAACCGGATCCTCGGCCCGATCCCGCGGCTGCTGATCCTGCTGGGCAACGCGCTGACCCCGGGCAAGGGCTTCCGCGAGGGCCCGTTCGCGTCCGAGGCGGAGCTGCGCGCGCTGGTCGACCTGGCCGAGAAGGACTCGCTGATCGAGGACGACGAGCGCCGGATGGTGCACTCGGTGTTCGAGCTGGGCGACACCATCGTCCGCGAGGTGATGGTGCCGCGCACCGACCTGGTGATGGTCGAGCGGGAGAAGACGGTCCGTCAGGCGCTGACGCTGGCGCTGCGCAGCGGCTTCTCCCGGATGCCGGTGGTCGGCGACAACGAGGACGACGTGGTCGGCATCGTCTACCTGAAGGACCTGGTCCGGCGCACCCATGTGAACCGCGAGGCGGAGGCCGACCCGGTCGGCGGGGTGATGCGGCAGGCGACCTACGTCCCGGACAGCAAGCCGGTGGCCGACCTGCTGCGGGAGATGCAGCGGGACCGGATCCACGTCGCCGTGGTCATCGACGAGTACGGCGGCACGGCCGGACTGGTCACCATCGAGGACATCCTGGAGGAGATCGTCGGCGAGATCACCGACGAGTACGACCGGGAGTCCCCGCCGGTGGAGCCGCTGGGCGACGGCTCGTTCCGGATCACCGCGCGGCTGCCGGTGGGGGAGCTGGGCGAGCTGTTCGGCATCGAGCTGGAGGACGAGGACGTCGAGACCGCCGGCGGGCTGCTGGCGAAGGCCCTGGGCCGGGTGCCGATCCCCGGCTCGGACATCGAGGTCCCGGTCGCCGAGGAGGAGGAGCTGCCGCTGCGGGCGATCCGGCTCACCGCGGAGAGCACGGCGGGGCGCCGCAACCGGATCGGCACCCTGCTGGCCGAGCCGGTGCTGCGCCGCCGCCGCGGCGAGGACGAGGACGAGCCGGAACGCCCGGAGTCGGACTGAGGGCAGCCCGCCGCGCGACGTCGTGGCGGGCGCGGTGGGCGGCGCGGCGCGGGCGGTGGACGACGGGCCGCGGGCGGCGGGACGCCGGAGGTGGCGGATCCCTGCGGCGGCGGGCTCCGGGTGGTCCGATCCTTGCAGCGACCGGCGGACCGGGCGGGTGCGAGCGAGGATGGAACTCCCTTCCGGATTCCGGACGTCCGGATGCTTGAGGAGACCCGATGACCGACGCCGCAGCCCTGTCCCGCCTCCGCGACTCCGCCGCCCTGCTGCAACCCGACCTGGTCGCCCTGCGCCGGGCGCTGCACCGGGAGCCGGAGATCGGCCTGGAACTGCCGCAGACCCAGGCGAAGGTGCTGGCCGCACTGGAGGGCCTCCCGCTGGAGATCACCCTGGGCAAGCAGCTCAGCTCGGTCACGGCGGTGCTGCGCGGCGCCCGGCCCGGCCCGACCGTCCTGCTGCGGGCCGACCTGGACGCGCTGCCGGTGCAGGAGGCCGACGGCCTGGAGTACGCCTCCGCCGTCCCCGGCACGATGCACGCCTGCGGGCACGACCTGCACACGGCCGGTCTGGTCGGCGCGGCCCGGCTGCTCTGCGAGCGGCAGGCCGAGCTGGCCGGGAGCGTGGTGTTCATGTTCCAGCCCGGCGAGGAGGGCGACGGCGGCGCCCGGCTGATGATCGAGGAGGGCGTGCTCGACGCCTCCGGCGAGCGTCCGGTCGCCGCGTACGCGCTGCACGTCGGCGCGTCGGTGCTGCCGCACGGCTGGGTGGCCACCCGGCCGGGGCCGGTCATGGCGGCGGCCGACGTCCTCGCCGTCACCATGCACGGCCGCGGCGGCCACGGCTCCAGCCCGCACCTGGCCCTGGACCCGGTCCCGGCCGCGTGCGAGGCGGTCACCGCGCTGCAGACGATGGTGACCCGCCGCTTCGACGCGTTCGACCCGGTGGTGATCACGGTCGGCAACTTCCACGCGGGCACGGCCGACAACGTGATCCCGGACGACGCGGTGTTCCAGGCGACCGTCCGCTCGTTCTCGCCGGAGGCGCGGACCCGGGTGCTGGAGCTGGCCCCGCAACTGGTGCGCGGCATCGGCGAGGCGCACGGGCTGACCGTCGAGGCGGTGGTCGAGGAGGGCTACCCGGTGACCGTCAACGACCCGGCCGAGGCCGGCTACGCCGCCGAGACGGCCCGTCAACTGCTGGGCGCGGACCGGTACATCGAGATGCCGCGACCGGTCGCCGGGTCGGAGGACTTCGCCGTGATCGGCGAGCAGGTGCCCTCGGCCTACCTGATGCTCGGCGCCTGCCCGCCCGACCTCGACCCCTTCACCGCCGCCTACAACCACTCGCCCGAGGCCCGCTTCGACGACGCCGTCCTCGCCGACGGCGCGGCCCTGCTGGCGGCCCTGGCCCTGGGCCGCCTGACGGCTGCCTCCTGACGGACGAGCCGGGTCGGCGGGCCACCGCCTGACGGCCCGGCCGGGCCGTCAGGTCACTCCGGCCAGGGGGACCAGGGGTCGATGGGGACGTAGCCGGTGGCGCGGCCCTCGTCGTCCAGCAGGCGGCCGACCAGTTTGACCGCGCGGAGCGTCAGCTGCCGGTCCCGGACCCCGGCGCCCGGGAAGCGGCGGGCCAACTCCTCCTCCAGCCGCCGCAGCTCCGAAAGCTGACGTGCCATCAGATAGGTGACCAGGTTCGCCGGGCCCACCGTCACCGCGCACATCCGGGCCTGCGGCAGGGTGGCGAACCAGGCGGCGGCCGACTCCAGCCGGTCGGCCGGCAGGTCCAGCCACAGGAACAGGCCGACCGGATGCCCGGTCAGCCGGGGCGACGCGTCGCAGCGCAGCACCAGCCGTCCGGAGTCGCGCAGCTCCGCCAGCCTGCGCCGGACCGTGGTCGCGGGCAGGCCGGTGCGCTGCGCCAGCTCGGCGTAGGGCATCCGGCCGTCCTCGCCGAGCGCCAGCAGCAGCGAGCGGTCCTCGATGATCTGCCGCCCCGGGCCCCGGGCCGCGCCCACCTGAGCCCCCGCGCCCGCAGGGCCCTCCACTCCTGCCCTGCCCACCCGGGCCGCCCGAGCCCCCGCGCCCGCTGGGCCTATGCCGCCCGCAGGGCCCCCCGCCGCCGGGACCGCCGCGATGGCCTCGCGTTGCTCCGGGTCCAGCGCGCCGTCGTGCCAGCGGCTGCCCTCCCGTACCGTGCGCTCGACCAGCGCGGTACGGGTCCGCAGCACGCCGGGGACGGCGCCGACCCGGTCCAGGACGTAGCGGGTGAGCAGCGCGGGCTCGGTCGCCCCCACCGTGAGCAGCAGGTCCGCGCTACCGGTGACCAGCTCGATCGACGCCGTCTGCGGGTCCCGCGCCAGCCGGGCGGCCACGGCGGCGACCCGGTCCGCCGCGCACTCCACCTCGACCAGCGCGGTCAGCCCGTAGCCGAGCCGGTCGGTCGAGGGGTAGCAGGTCACCCAGGCGTCCCCGACCGCGGTCAGCCGGGCCCAGCGGCGGGAGAAAGTGGCCGGATCCACCCCCAGCGGGGCGGCTAGCCGGGACCAGGGCGCACGCGGGTCCACGCGCAGGGCGTCGACCAGAGCGAGGTCCAGCTCGTCGATCATGGCTGATCCGTGCGCGGGGACGGCTGCGGCAGCGGATTCATGCGGTGCGGGGTCATCGTGGCCCAGGTTAGCGATCCTTTCGGCCACCCGCCCCACCTGCCCGCCCCGCCCTACCTGCCCCCGCCCTGCCCCACCTGCCCCGACCCCCGACGGCGGCCCCCCACAGCCCCCACCCCCACCCCCACCCTGCGGATCCTAGGACGTGCCCGTGAACCGACCGCCCGCCCCCGACCGCGGCCCCCGCGGCCCCCGCCCGCCCCGCGGCTCGCGACCGCTCCGGCGCACCGCGCCCTCCGTGGTGACCCTGCTGGTCCTGGTCGAGTTCTGCAGCGGCGTGCTGCAGGGCGGCTTCCCGATCCTGCTGCCGCACCTCGGCGACACCCTGCACCTCGGCGCCGGTGCCGTCAGCCTCACGCTGGGGGTGGAGTTCCTGGTCGCCGGGGTCGCCCTGCCGCTCAGCTCCCGCCTGGGCGACCTCTACGGGCACCGACAGCTGCTCCGGGCGACCCTGCTGCTCACCCTGCTCGGCTACCTGGTCACCGCCGTGGCCGGTTCGCTCCCGCTGCTGCTGCTCGGCCGCGCGCTGGCCGGATTCCTCTCCTGCTGGCTGCCGCTGGAGTTCGCCATCGTCCGGGACAGCCTGGGCGAGCACCGCGGCGGGCGCGCGGTCGGCCTGCTGGTCGGCTCGCTCACGGTGGGCAGCACCCTGGGCGCGCTGGTGGTCGGCGGCCTCAGCGGAGCCGGGACCGCCCCCGCGCCCCTGCTCTGGGGCCTGGCCGCGTTGGCCGCGCTGCCGCTGCCGGTGGTCTGGTTCCTGGTGCCCGAGTCCGCCGTCCGGGCGCCGGGACGGATCGACTGGCCCGGCGCGGTGCTGCTCTCGCTCGGGCTGACCCTGGTCCTGGCCGCCCTGGCCGGCGGCTCGGCAGCCGCGGTCCGGTTGGCGCTGCTGGTGGTCGGCGTGGTCTTGCTCGCGCTGTTCGTCCGGCAGGAACTCCGCAGTGCCGAGCCGATGGTGGACGTCCGGCTGCTGGCCCGCAGGGCCACCGCGCCGGTCTTCGCGCTCAGCTTCCTGCTCGGCTGCGCCCTCTACGGCGCGCAGGGCCCGATGCTGACCTTCGAGGCGGCCGACCCGCGTGCGGACGGCTACGGCCTCGGCGTCTCCACCCTCGGCCTGGGCCTGCTGGCGCTCCCGCCGACCCTGGGCGCGCTGCTCGGAGCGGTCACCGCGGACCGCCTCGGCCGCCGCTTCGGCCCCCGCGCGGTGCTGGCCGCGGCGTACGGGTGCTGCGCCCTGGGGTACACCGCGATCACACTGGCGCACACCGCGGCCTGGCAGGTCGCCACCGCCGCGGCGGTGTCCGGCTACGGTGCCGGGATCGGTCTCAGCCTGCTGCCCAGCCTGCTGATGCGACGGCTCCCGGCCGACCGGACCGGGATCGGCACCGGCGTCTACAACACCCTGAAGTCGCTGGCGGGAGCGGTCGCCGGGGCCGCCGCGGCGGCGGTGCTGGACAGCTGGCTGCTGCGGCACGGGGTGCCGACCGAGGGCGCGTACCTGGCGGTGTGGGTGGGCTGCGCCCTGCTCTGCGGCCTGGGTGTGCCGGTCGCGCTGGCGCTGCGCGGAGCGGCGCGGCCGGGGGCGGATGCGGTCGGCGCGACGGAGGCGGTGATGACCGGAGCCGCCGCGCGGTGATAGGGCTGTCCCTGACCCGCACGCCACGCACCGCCACGCACCGCCCGCCGTGGTCCCCAGCCGCTCGCCCACCCGGCGTCCGCCCGCCCCTCCGTCCCGTCCCGTCCCGTCCAGTCCAGGAGACCCGCCCATGGCCGTCGCGCCGACCGTCACCGCCCTCCGTGAGTCCGCCGCCGCACTCCAGCCGGAGCTGACCGCGCTGCGCCACGCCCTGCACCGGGAGCCCGAGTTGGGCCTCGACCTGCCGCTGACCCAGGCGAAGGTGCTGGCCGCGCTGGAGGGCCTCCCGCTGGAGATCGCCCTCGGCGAGAAGCTCAGCTCGGTGACGGTGGTGCTGCGCGGCGGCCTGCCCGGCCCGACCGTGCTGCTCCGTGGCGACATGGACGCGCTGCCGGTGCAGGAGACCAGCGGTCTCCCGTTCGCCTCGGAGATCACCGGCGCGATGCACGCCTGCGGCCACGACCTGCACGTCACCGCGCTGGTCGGCGCGGCCCGGCTGCTCTGCGAGCGGCGGGCGCAGCTGGCCGGGGACGTGGTGTTCATGTTCCAGCCGGGCGAGGAGGGACGCGGCGGGGCCCGGGTGATGATCGACGAGGGCGTGCTGGACGCGTCCGGATCGCGTCCGGTCGCCGCCTACGCCCTGCACGTCGCCTCGTCGATGCCGCAGGGGCAGGTGCTCGGCCGTCCCGGTTCGATCATGGCCGCGGCCGACACCCTGGTGGTCACCCTGCGCGGACGCGGCGGCCACGGCTCGGCCCCGCACGCCGCGCTGGACCCGGTCCCGGCCGCCTGCGAGGCGGTGCTCGCGCTGCAGACGATGGTGACCCGGCGCTTCGACGCCTTCGACCCGGTCGTGGTCACCACCGGGCTGCTCCGAGCCGGGACGATCAACAACGTGATCCCGGACGACGCCTACTTCGAGGCCACCGTCCGCTCGTTCTCGCCGGAGGCGCGGGCCCGGGTGCGCGAGGAGTCGGTCCGGGTGGTCCGCGGCGTCGCCGCCGCCCACGGCCTCGACGCCGACGTGGAGTTCGTCGAGGTCTACCCGGTCACCGTGAACGACCCGGTCGAGGCCGCGTTCGCCGCCGAGACCGCGCGCGAGCTGCTCGGCCGCGACCGCTGGACCACGCTGGCCCAGCCGCTGGCCGGGGCCGAGGACTTCTCCTTCGTCGCCGAGCGGGTCCCGGCCGCCTTCTTCTTCCTCGGCGCCTGCGTGGACGGGCTCGATCCGGCCACCGCGCCGTACAACCACTCGCCGGAGGCCGCCTTCGCGGACGCGGTGCTGGCCGACGGCGCCGCGCTGCTGGCCGCGCTGGCCCTGGGACGGCTGGACCGGGACGGCGCGTCCGGAACCGCCTAACTCCATAACTCCGGGCCGATCCTCCGTCATACCGCGCGCCACGGCACCGGAACCTGTAAGGATTTCCCCGGTTGGTCGACCTACTGAGGAGTTTGGGTGGCGGAGCAGGACCAGGCCCAGCGGTTGCAGTGGAACGAGCAGGTCATCGAGGAGTTCAGGGCGAACAAGGGGGTGGTCGGCGGCCCGTTCGAGGGGGCGACGCTGCTGCTGCTCACCACCAGGGGCGCGCACACCGGGCTGCGGCGGACCATGCCGCTGGCCGCGCTTCCGGCGGGGGAGGGGCGCTGGGCGGTGTTCGCCGCCAACGGCGGCCGGCCGCACCGTCCCGGCTGGTACTACAACCTGGTGGCCGAGCCGGAGGTGACGGTGGAGCTGGGGACCGAGCGGTTCCGGGCCGTGGCCGCCGACGCGGCGGGGGAGGAGCGGGAGCGGCTCTGGGCAGCCCAACTGGCGGTGCTGCCCGCGCTGGCGGACTTCCAGGCCACCGCGCCGGGGCCGATCCCGGTGGTCGTGCTGACCCGCCAGGGCCGGGACGTATCCTCGGACGCATGAGCGACGCGGCGACCGGGATTCACCCGGAGGACAAGAAGATCATCACTCTGGCCCGCTCGGTGCGCGCCCGCAACGGCGTGGCCGAGGGGGCGGCGGTCCGGGACGAGACCGGCCGTACCTACGTCGCCGGGACGGTCGAGCTGGAGTCGCTGCGGCTGAGCGCGCTGCAGACCGCCGTGGCCATGGCGGTGGCCAGCGGCGCCAAGGGCCTGGAGGCCGCGGCCGTGGTCAGCAAGGCCGAGGAGGTCGCCGCGGCCGACCTCGCCGCCGTCCGCGACCTGGGCGGTCCCGGTACGCCGGTGCTGCTGGCCGGGCTGGACGGCTCGCTCCGGGTGACGGTCGAGGCGGGCTGAGCGGCAGCCGCCCGTCTTTCGAACGCACGTCTTGCCGTCAGCCCCGCTCCCGCTAGGGTCGGGGCTGACGCCGTGGTGACGGCGTTCGGAAGGGGAGGATGCCGTGGGGGGCATAGGGTTTGTCGCCGGGGTGCTGTTCGTGCTGATGGGCATGGGCCACTGGCAGGAGGACGGGAACCCGGGCTGGCTCGCGGCCTCGATCATCGTGGCCATGTTCACCGTCGTCGGCGGTCTGGGGGCACTCTTCAAACGGGGGAAGTAACCCGGCTGCCTGCCGTGGACACTGCGGCTCCGCCGCATGGGGGAGAATGGTGCGCATGAGCTCTCGCCCCACCCAGCAGTCCGCCGGGCCCGCCACCGACGCCGCCGACGACGCCCCGCAGGGGGCCCGCCCGCACCGGTCGGGCTTCGCCTGCTTCGTCGGGCGCCCCAACGCGGGCAAGTCGACCCTCACCAACGCCCTGGTCGGGATCAAGGTCGCGATCACCTCCGACCGCCCGCAGACCACCCGGCACACCGTCCGCGGCATCGTGCACCGGCCGGACGCGCAGCTGATCCTGGTGGACACCCCCGGCCTGCACAAGCCGCGCACCCTGCTCGGCGAGCGGCTCAACGACGTGGTCCGGGCCACCTGGAACGAGGTGGACGTGATCGGCTTCTGCCTCCCCGCGGACCAGAAGCTGGGCCCCGGCGACAAGTTCATCGCCAAGGAGCTGGCCGGGATCAAGCGCACCCCCAAGGTCGCCGTGGTCACCAAGACCGACCTGGTGACCTCCAAGCAGCTGGCCGAGCAGCTGATCGCGATCTCCCAGCTGGGCGCGGAGCTGGGCATCGAGTGGGCCGAGATCGTCCCGGTGTCGGCGAAGCTGGGGGCGGAGCGAAGCGACTCGGACAAGGGTGGTGGTGGGCGGGGGGCCGGCCAGGTGGAACTGCTGGCGGACCTGCTGGTGCCGCTGCTGCCGGAGGGCCCGCTGCTCTACCCGGAGGGCGACCTCACCGACGAGCCCGAGCAGGTCATGGTCGCCGAGCTGATCCGCGAGGCCGCGCTGGAGGGCGTGCGGGACGAACTGCCGCACTCGCTGGCCGTGGTGGTGGAGGAGATGCTGCCGCGCGAGGGCCGCCCCGAGGGCAAGCCGCTGCTGGACATCCACGCCAACGTCTACATCGAGCGGCAGAGCCAGAAGGCCATCGTGATCGGCGCCAAGGGCTCCCGGCTGAAGCACGTGGGGACGGTGGCCCGGCAGCAGATCGAGGCGCTGCTCGGCACGCCGGTCTACCTGGACCTGCACGTCAAGGTCGCCAAGGACTGGCAGCGCGACCCCAAGCAGCTCCGCAAGCTCGGCTTCTGACACCGTTTCGGGTGTCGCCGACGCCCGGCTGGAACTGCCGCCGCGCGCCTTCCGGACCTGGGACGACGCAGGGGGGACACTGCGTCCTGGCACCTGTCCTCGACGTGCCTGTCGGGGGCCGATCCGAGGGGCCGCCGCCCCGGGGAGTGCCTTCCCCGGCGGCGGTCACTGTCCCTGGGCCATCACCAGGGCGATCAGACTCTTCTGACTGTCGGTCAGCTTGGGGTCCGAGCAGTGCCCCGGGCTCCGGTCGTCCACGCTGATCGCGTAGTGGAAGCCGTCCGGCACCCCGAAGTCGGGCGTGCGGGCGCAGGAGCCCAGGGCCTCCCTGGCCAGGGCGTGGATGTGCGGGGCATCCGGACGGCCTTCGGTGTCGAGGACGGAGCGGCGCTCGGCGCCGAGGATCCCGCCGGAGCGGGTCACCTGGATACGCATAGTCGTCAGTGTGCACCGTTGAGTAGCCAGGGGACCAGTGCGAAGAGATCACAATCGCTCAACTCTGTTCAGCAATCACCAAGCCCACACGTCACATCCACCTCTTCCCTCACTCCGCCACCGGCTGGACCCTCGGCCGGGCCGCTGCCCGGACCCCCACCCGGCTCCAGGCGTCGCGGACCGCCGCCGACTCCGGCCCCGGGCCGTAGCGGGCCTCGGCGGCGGCCTCCGTCGCCGCGGCGAAGGCCGCGAAGTCGGCCGAGGCGGCCAGTCGCCCGCCGGTCAGCACGTCGTACCAGATCTGCCCGGCCCGCTCCCAGGCGTGGCCGCCGATCGCGGTCGCGGCCAGGTAGAAGGCGTGGTTGGGGATGCCGGAGTTGAGGTGCACCCCGCCGTTGTCGCTGTCGCCCGCCACATAGCCGGCCATGGTCGCGGGCTGCGGGTCGGCGCCCAGGTCGGGGTCGTCGTAGGCGGTTCCCGGGGCCTTCATCGAGCGCAGCGCGACCCCGTGCACGCCGGGCGCCAGCAGCCCGGCGCCGATCAGCCAGTCCGCCTGCGCGGCGGTCTGGCCCAGCGCGTACTGCTTGACCAGCGAGCCGAAGACGTCCGAGAGCGACTCGTTCAGCGCCCCGGACTGGCCCTGGTAGTCCAGGTTCGCGCTGTACTGGGTGACGCCGTGGGTCAGTTCGTGGCCGATCACGTCCACCGAGACGGTGAAGTCGTTGAAGAGGACCCCGTCCCCGTCGCCGAAGATCATGCGCGAGCCGTTCCAGAAGGCGTTGTCGTACGTCCGCCCGTAGTGGACGGTGGCGTCCAGCGGCAGCCCGCGGCCGTCGATGGAGTGCCGTCCGTAGGCGGCGAGGTAGAACCCGAAGGTCGCGCCGAGCCCGTCGTAGGCGCGGTCGACGGTGCCGTCGGCCACCGGCGGCGCGCCCTCGGTGCGCACGGTGCGGCCGGGCAGGGTCTGGGTGTGCCGGTCGTCGCTGATGGTCCGGACCGGGGTGTCGAGCAGGGCGGCGGCCCGGTCGGAGCTGCTGGAGCGCAGCCCGCGCGGCGGCGGGAGCAGCGTCCGCCGTTCGCGGTGCCGTTCGTCCAGGGCCAGCGAGCGGGCGGCGGCGGTGCGGACCGCCGGGTCCTCGGCGTGGCTGCGCAGGTGTTCCAGGATGTGCGGCGGGACGATGCCGCAGAAGGGGGAGTGAGTGCTCACTGACCAAAAGTGACATAGATCTCACTCTGTGTCACTCCCACGATGTGGGCACGGCGTTGTGACGGTCCGCCGGGCTGGGCTAGGGTGGTTCGCATCATGCGTACCGGGCTGCTCCTTCTTAGCTGCCGCGGCGAGGGCCTGTAGTTCTTCTGAGGCCGACTCCCTCGTCGCGGGGACTCGTGCTGTGCGCGCTCTTCTCTGTTTGCGCAGTCCGTCTGTCGGTCGGCTCCGTCCTGTACGTATCCGATCAGGGAGCATGAGACCCATGTCTGTCACGCCTTTCAACGAGCGGCCCACGCCTGTCACCGCCGGCACCGTCCGCCAGCAGCCGTCCGGGATGCCGTTCCAGCGCTACGTACCCTTCGGCGCGGTCGACCTGCCGGACCGGACCTGGCCGTCCAAGGTCATCAGCAAGGCCCCGCGCTGGCTGTCCACCGACCTGCGGGACGGCAACCAGGCACTGATCGACCCGATGTCGCCGGCCCGCAAGCGGGCGATGTTCGACCTGCTGGTGAAGATGGGCTACAAGGAGATCGAGGTCGGCTTCCCCTCCTCGGGGGCCACCGACTTCGACTTCGTGCGCTCGATCATCGAGGAGGGCGCGATCCCCGAGGACGTCACCATCAGCGTGCTGACCCAGGCCCGCGAGGACCTGATCGCCCGCACGGTGGAGTCCCTGGTCGGCGCGCCGCGGGCGACGGTCCACCTCTACAACGCCACCTCGCCGCTGTTCCGCCGGGTGGTCTTCAAGGGCTCCAAGGACGACATCAAGAACATCGCGGTGGACGGCACCCGGCTGGTGATGGACTACGCCGAGAAGCTGCTCGACACCAGCACGGTCTTCGGCTATCAGTACTCGCCGGAGATCTTCATCGACACCGAACTGGACTTCGCGCTGGAGGTCTGCGAGGCGGTGATGGACGTCTGGCAGCCCGCCGAGGGCCGCGAGATCATCCTCAACCTGCCGACCACGGTGGAGCGCTGCACCCCCAACGTCTACGCCGACATGATCGAGTGGATGTCGCGGAACCTGTCCCGCCGCGCCTTCGTCGCGCTGTCCACGCACCCGCACAACGACCGCGGCACCGGCGTCGCCTCCGCCGAGCTGGCCGTGATGGCCGGCGCCGACCGGGTCGAGGGCTGCCTGTTCGGGCAGGGCGAGCGGACCGGCAACCTGGACCTGGTCAACGTCGGGATGAACCTGTTCTCCCAGGGCGTGGACCCGATGATCGACTTCTCGAACATCGACGAGATCCGTCGCACGTACGAGTACTGCAACCAGATGAGCGTCCCCGAGCGCCACCCCTACGCCGGCGACCTGGTCTACACGTCCTTCTCCGGCTCGCACCAGGACGCCATCAAGAAGGGCTTCGACGCGCTGGAGGCCGACGCCGCGGCGGCCGGGCACCCGGTCGGCGAGCACACCTGGGGCGTCCCGTACCTGCCGATCGACCCCAAGGACGTCGGCCGCTCCTACGAGGCCGTGATCCGGGTCAACAGCCAGTCCGGCAAGGGCGGCATCGCCTACGTCCTGAAGAACGACCACAAGCTGGACCTGCCGCGCCGGATGCAGATCGAGTTCTCGAAGATCATCCAGGCGAAGACCGAGACCGACGGCGGCGAGGTCACCCCGGCCGCGATCTGGGCCGCCTTCGAGGACGAGTACCTGCCCACCCCGGACGCCCCCTGGGGCCGGATCCAGCTCGGCGCGTACAGCCTGAGCAGCACCCCGTCCGGCAAGGACGCGATCACCGTCCAGGCCGCGGTGGACGGCGCCCCGGTCGAGCTGTCCGGGGTCGGCGACGGCCCGATCGACGCCTTCTTCACCGCGCTGGCCTCGATCGGCGTGGACGCCCGGCTGCTGGACTACGTCGAGCACACCATGAGCCAGGGCTCCGGCGCCCAGGCGGCCTCCTACTGGGAGTGCGCCGTCGACGGGAAGGTGCTCTGGGGCGTCGGCATCGACACCAGCATCGTGCTCGCCTCGATCAAGGCCGTGGTCAGTGCCGTCAACCGGGCGCAGCGCGGCTGACACCCGCGGTTCCGGATCCGTTCCGGGCCTGTTCCGCCCCTGGCTCCCCGCTGTTCCGGCGGGGAGCCAGTGTGTTCTCGGCCACAAATTTCTGATCCACTGGCCGCCGGAGGTACTGACAGCGCATCACCGCCATGGCAGCATCGAGTGCGACCGACACCGGTGTCGGTCCGCAGTCAGGTGGGAGTGCGCCGTGGCACAGTTGGCAGGTGTCCGAGCCCGGTGGCGTACCGAGGCGCTCGGAGAGTTCTTCTGTCCCGCCTGCGGCGGCGACCGCAACTACCGCCGCCAGGGCGGGCGGAGATGGCTGCGCCTGCTCGGACTGCCGCTGCTGCCGCTCGGCGACGCCGGGACCACGCTGCAGTGCACCGCCTGCCGGGCCCGCTACGGCCTGGACGCGCTGGGGATCCCCACCTCCGGCACCCTGCTCGGGATGCTGCGCACCGCGCAGTTCACCGTCGTGCTCGCGGTGCTGGCCGCGGGCGGGGCCTGCCGGGCCGCCCGCGAGGCCGCCGTCACCGCCGTCCACGAGGCCGGCCACAGCGACCTGGACGAGCCACAGCTGCTGGCCGCACTGGCCGCACTGACCGACGGCGACGAGGAGTTGGGCGAGCTGTACGGCTGCGGCAGCGGCCTCGCGGTGGAGCTGCACACCGCGCTGGAACCGCTGGTCCCGCACCTGGCCGAGCCGGGCCGGGAGCGGCTGCTCACCCTGGGCGCGTGGATCGCGCTCGCCGACGGCCCGTACCGGCCGGACGAGCGGGAGGCACTCCGGGCCGCCGGGCGCTGCCTGGAGCTCAGTTCCGAGCGGATCGAGGCGGCGCTGCTGGCCGCGACCCGGCTGCCGCACTCCTGACCCTGCTTCCGGTGACACTCCGGAGCCGGGCCGTGCGCTGAACCGGGCCGTACGGCCGCCCGGGTAGGCGACAATGGCGGGCATGAGTCTGTTCCGCGACGACGGGGTGGTGCTCCGCACCCAGAAGCTGGGCGAGGCGGACCGGATCATCACCCTGCTCACCCGGCAGCACGGCCGGGTGCGCGCGGTCGCCCGCGGCGTGCGCCGGACCAAGTCCAAGTTCGGCGCCCGGCTGGAGCCGTTCTCCCATGTCGACGTGCAGTTCTTCTCCCGGGGCGAGGAGCTGGTCGGACGGCACCTGGCGCTGTGCACCCAGGTCGAGACGATCAACCCGTACGGCAGCCGGATAGTGGACGACTACGGCCGCTACACCGCCGCCACCGCGATGCTGGAGACCGCCGAGCGCTTCACCGAGAACGAGGGCGAGCCGGCCGTCCAGCAGTACCTGCTGCTGATCGGGGCGCTGCGGACGCTCGCCGCGAGCGAGCACGCCGCCCCGCTGGTGCTGGACGCCTTCCTGCTGCGGTCGTTGTCGGTGAACGGTTACTCACCCTCGTTCGACGACTGCGCCAAGTGCGGGCTGCCGGGCCCCAACCGCTTCTTCTCGGTGCAGACCGGCGGCTCGCTCTGCCCGGACTGCCGGGTCCCGGGCAGTGTCGTACCCTCCCCTGAGACACTGGAACTGCTGGGCGCGCTGCTGTCCGGCGACTGGGGCACGGCGGACGCCGCCGAACCGCGCCACGCCCGCGAGGGCAGCGGCCTGGTCGCCGCCTACCTCCAGTGGCACTTGGAGCGCGGCCTGCGCTCGCTCCGCCACGTAGACCGCTGACGACCGTCGACATCCGGGAGAACTGAAAGCCCATGGCAACTGCACGACGCGGACTCTTCAGCGGTCGGCAGCGGGAGTACCTCGCCCCGCCCCCGCACCCCAGCGGTGCGCGACCGCCCAAGATCCCGGGTGAGCTGGTCCCCGAGCACGTGGCCATCGTCATGGACGGCAACGGCCGCTGGGCCAAGGAGCGCGGGCTGCCGCGGACGGAGGGGCACAAGGTCGGCGAGGGCGTCGTCCTGGACGTGCTCAAGGGCTGCATCGAGCTGGGCGTGAAGAACCTCTCCCTCTACGCCTTCTCCACCGAGAACTGGAAGCGCTCGCCCGAGGAGGTGCGCTTCCTGATGAACTTCAACCGGGACGTGATCCACCGCCGCCGGGACGAGATGCACGCGATGGGCATCCGGGTCCGCTGGGCCGGGCGGATGCCCAAGCTGTGGAAGAGCGTGGTGCAGGAGCTGCAGGTCGCGGAGGAGATGACCCGCGACAACGACGTGATGACGCTCTACATGTGCGTGAACTACGGCGGCCGGGCCGAGATCGCCGACGCGGCGGCGGCGCTGGCGGCCGACGTCGCGGCCGGGAAGCTGGACCCGAAGAAGGTCAACGAGAAGACCCTGGCCAAGTACATGTACCACCACGACATGCCGGACGTGGACCTGTTCATCCGCCCCAGCGGGGAGCAGCGGACCTCCAACTTCCTGCTGTGGCAGTCGGCGTACGCGGAGATGGTGTTCCAGGACGTGCTGTGGCCGGACTTCGACCGGCGCGACCTGTGGCGTGCCTGCGAGGAGTTCGCCTCGCGGGACCGGCGTTACGGCGGAGCGCTTCCCAACGAGGCCGCGGTACCGGAGCAGGCGCAGCGGTGAGCTGAGCGTTGGTGGTGCTTGCTGTTCGCGCAGTTCCCCGCGCCCCTGGGTAGGCAGGTGCTCAGCCCCGTTGCTACCTGGGGGGCGCGGGGAACCGCGCGAACAGAAACCCCCGCCGACGTGCCACCCCGGTTCGACCGCGAGCACCCCGAGGCGGGGGCCCGGCGCTACCGCCCCACGCACTCCGTGCAGGTCCCGAAGATCTCCAGGGTATGGGCCACGTCCACGAACCCGTTGTCGCGGGCGACCCCCTCCGCCCAGCGTTCCACCGCGGGCCCCTCCACCTCGACCGTGCGCCCGCACCTGCGGCAGACCAGGTGGTGGTGGTGCCCGCTGCTGCACCGCCGGTAGACCGCTTCGCCGTCGTCGGTCCGCAGGACGTCGATCTCGCCGGCGTCGGCGAGCGACTGCAGCGTCCGGTAGACGGTGGTGAGGCCGACCGAGTCGCCCCGGTGCTTCAGCAGATCATGCAGTTCCTGGGCGCTGCGGAAGTCGTCGACCTCGGCCAGCAGGGAGGCGACGGCGGTGCGCTGGCGGGTCGACCGTGCGGGGGACGACTGGTTCGCTGACGGCGGCGTCACCTGTTTGTCTCCTCGGGCTGATGCGTGCGGGCTGATGCGGGTGGGACCGCGGCCATTGTGCCAGTCGGGCACCGGTTCCCGGGCACCGCCGACGGCCGCGTCTATAGCTTATGATAACCATGTTCGTCAAGAAGCGGAATCCGGGCCCGCCCGCCCGTTCCCGGCAATCGATTTGAATCGTCCGCCTCCTGGGCCGGTAACCTGAGGTATTCGGTCGCGCCCCGGGCCCCCGTTCGAGCGGTCCCGGCGCGTCCCGCGTGCAATGAAATCCATCACTGACCGCATTCGTCGTACTGAAGAGAGCACTGTGGCCGCCGACAAGATCGACACCATCGTCAGCCTGAGCAAGCGCCGTGGCTTCGTCTATCCCTGCAGCGAGATCTACGGCGGCCAGAAGGCCGCCTGGGACTACGGACCGCTGGGTGTCGAGCTGAAGGAGAACATCAAGCGGCAGTGGTGGCGCAACATGGTCACCTCCCGTGAGGACGTGGTCGGGCTCGACTCGTCCGTCATCCTCGCCCGCGAGGTCTGGGAGGCCAGCGGCCACGTCGCGACCTTCAGCGACCCGCTGACCGAGTGCGTCTCCTGTCACAAGCGCTACCGGGCCGACCACCTGGAGGAGGCGTACGAGGCCAAGCACGGCCACGTCCCCGCCAACGGGCTCGCCGACATCAACTGCCCCAACTGCGGCAACAAGGGCGGCTTCACCGAGCCCAAGCCGATGTCCGGCATGCTGCAGACGCACCTCGGCGCGTTCAACGCGGGCGACCCGGCCGGGCTGGCCTACCTGCGCCCGGAGACCGCGCAGGGCATCTTCGTCAACTTCGCCGCCGTGCAGCAGACCTCGCGCAAGAAGCCGCCGTTCGGCATCGCCCAGACCGGCAAGAGCTTCCGCAACGAGATCACCCCCGGCAACTTCATCTTCCGCACCCGCGAGTTCGAGCAGATGGAGATGGAGTTCTTCGTCAAGCCCGGCGAGGACGACCAGTGGTTCGACTACTGGAAGCAGGAGCGCTGGAACTGGTACACGGACCTCGGGCTGCGCGAGGAGAACATGCGCTTCTTCGAGCACGCCAAGGAGAAGCTCTCGCACTACTCCAAGGCCACCGTGGACATCGAGTACCGCTTCCAGTTCGGCGGCAACGAGTTCGGCGAGCTGGAGGGCATCGCCAACCGCACCGACTACGACCTGACCCAGCACTCGGAGCACTCCGGCCAGGACCTCAAGTACTTCGACCAGGAGTCCGGCGAGCGCTGGTTCCCCTACGTCATCGAGCCCGCGGCGGGCGTCAACCGCGCCATGCTGGCGTTCATGCTGGACGCCTACCGCGAGGACGAGGCCCCCAACGCCAAGGGCGTGATGGAGAAGCGCGTGGTCATGCGGCTCGACCCGCGGCTCGCGCCGGTCAAGGTCGCCGTGCTGCCGCTGTCGCGCAACGCCGCGCTCTCGCCGAAGGCCCGCGGCCTGGCCGCGGACCTGCGCAAGCACTGGAACGTCGAGTTCGACGACGCCGGTGCGATCGGCCGCCGCTACCGCCGCCAGGACGAGATCGGCACCCCGTTCTGCATCACCGTCGACTTCGACACCCTCGACGACAACGCGGTGACGGTGCGCGAGCGCGACAGCATGGAGCAGCAGCGGATCTCGCTCGACCAGGTCGAGGCCTTCCTGGCCGGCAAGCTCATCGGCTGCTAGCAGGACTGCCCCGGCCCGGCCCGTCCCGTCTCGTCGCACAGCGGAGCGCGCCGCCGTCCCCCCACAGTAGGAGGGGGACGGCGGCGCGCTCCGTGCGTTCGCGTTCGCCGCTCAGGCGGAGCCCGCGCGCACCCGTAGCCGCCGGCTCGCCGTCCCGTCGTGCAGGGTCGCGGTGACCCGGTCGTAGCAGCCGTGGGCGGTGGCGATCCAGAACGCCCCGGCCCCGACCGACGCCTGGACCGGGCGCCGCACCCGGCGTCCCCTGCCGAGCACCACCTCGGGGACGGCCCCGTCCGCGGGCAGGTGCCCCCAGGCCAGCACCGAGGGCGGGCCGTCGCCGCTCCGGCGCGCACCGCGCAGCAGGTCCGGTGCGAGCGGCTGGGCCACCAGCACGTCCAGCAGCAGGCCGTCGTGGTAGACCTCCAGCGCCACCCGGCCCCGGGTGCCGTGGGTGAAGCGGACGGACCAGGGGGAGCCGAGCAGCGGCAGGCCGTCGAGAGCGGGGTGGTCGAGCGTTCGATGCTGCATGGGGATCAGGGTCGCTCCCCGATCTGTGAATCTCCTGAATGCCGCCCTGCGTGGACGCCGCCTGCGGGATTGCCGCCCCGGGGGGCTGCCCGTCCCTGCGGCTGCTCAGCCCTGGGCGAGGAGCCGGGCCCTGGCCTCCATCAGGCTGAAGCCGAGCAGGTTCGCCCCGCGCCAGCGGGACGGGTCCGTCGCGGCCTCGTTGGCTGCGCCCATGCCGATGCCCCAGATCCGGTCGCGCGGGCTGGCCTCGACCAGGACCCGGTTCGCCGTCCCGAGCAGGTAGTCGCGCAGCGCGGGGTCCTGGCCGAACTTGGCCGTGTTCCCGGCCACCACCAGCTCGAACCGGGCCGCGACCCAGCGCGCCTCGTCGAATCCGCGGACCAGGCGGCCGAGATTCTTCGCCTCGGCGGGCGTCCGCGCCGCCAGGATCGCCGGTATCGCGGCGTCGTCCCCGAACAGCCGGGCCTTCCCGGCCATCATCCAGTGCTCGGCACTGGCGTACGCCACTCCGTCCACGGTGAACCGCGAGGGCCACCACTGGCTCAGGCAGCCCGCCCCCACGGACCCGTCCTGACGCGGCCGGTGCCCCCAGAACATCAGCCACTTGGGCTGCGCCCCGGCGGCGATCAGCGCCGCCAACTCCTTTCGGCTGCGCGCCTGCACCGGGTTTTGCAACTCGCTCGCTTCGCTCGTCCCCATGCGCCGCATCCTCGCAGCCGCCACTGACAGTCCGGAGGCCGGACAGGTTCAGGGGAGCTTGACCGCCGGCAGATCCGTCCGGTGGACCTCCGGGGTGGCCGCGAACATCCTCGGGTCCGAGCGTGCGTCGATCTCACCCGAGGGGGCGCACCGGCTTCCCCCCAGGCAGCACATCGCGCAGCTGCTCCAGCGCCTCCCGCAGCATCTCCTCGTGCCGGTCCGAGCCGACCCGGTCAGGCTCCTGGGGACTCCACCGGCAGGCCGCGCTCGGCCGCCGCCGCGAGCAGGCGCTTGTCGTAGCTGACGAAAGCGGTGAGTGCCTGCTCCAGGAACTCCGCGCTGGCCAGGTGGATCGCGTCGAGGCTGCGGAGGTGGGGCATCGGCAGCCGGCCCGCGGCGCGGAGCACGGGATCGGTGACGCGGATCCGGAGAATCCGACTGAGCAGGTCGTCCGCGCTCTCCAACAGGTCCTGGTCGGCGCCGTGGCGGAGCAGCGTGCGGTCCACCTCGGTCTGTGCGAGCGCACTGCTGGCGTGGCCCTCGGCGGCCCTTGAGCCGAGGAAGGAGCGCAGGGCCGGGGTCTCCCGCTCCGGGAGCAGCAGCTTCAGCAGGGCACAGGAGTCGAGGTAGATCACCTGTCCTCCTCGTCCCGGAGTTCCTGGAGCGTTTCCGAGAGCGGCTTCGCCCCGGGGCGGCCCGGCAGCGGCTCCCAGTCCGCCAGTCCGGTCGCCTGCCGCACATTGCGCGGGTCGAGCGTGCCGTCGCGGACGAGGTCCTCGAGGACGCGCTGCTCCGGCGGCGGTGGTGCCAGCACGGCCACCAGGCGACCGTTGCGGGTGATCTCGATCCGCTCGCCGGCCGCCACCCGGTCCATGAGTTCGCTTGCGTGCTGTTGCAGCTGTCGAATCGGCACCCGTGCGGTCATGGATCCACCATAGGTCCGAGCGTGCGTCGATTCCACGCACCGTGCGTCGATCTCACCCGATGGGGGCGTACCGGGCAAGCCGGTGCCCCGCTCGGCAGGCGAGCGGGGCACCGGTTCGGTAGACCACGGGTGGGTGGGCAGGGCGTCGGGGATGTCAGCCCACGCGCTTGGGGAGGCGGGTGGACAGGGCGATGACGGCCAGGGTCAGCACCGTCTGGACGGCCAGCACCAGGGTCAGCGCCTGGTGCATCCCCCAGCTGGGGGAGAGGCTGAGGAACAGCGTGCCCAGGGTGGCGACGCCGAGGGCGAGGCTCGACTGCTGGGTGGTGGCGAGGATGCCGCCGCCCACCCCGGCCCGTGCCGACGGGATCTCGGACAGCACCAGCCGGATCAGCGGGGGCATCACCAGGCCCTGCCCGGTGCCCGCGACGGCCATGCCGGGCAGCAGCACCAGCGGGCTGAGGCCGGACCAGTCGGTAAGCACGGTGACGGTGAGCACCAGCAGGCCCACCGCCTGGATCACGGTGCCGGTGCGGATCACCTTGCTGCCGTAGCGGGTCAGCAGCCGCGGCCCGGCCAGCGAGGCGGCGAAGAAGCCGACCGCCATCGGGACCATGGCCAGGCCGGAGGCGATCGGGCCCTCGTTCAGGCCCTGCTGCAGCGCCACCGCCATCACCAGCATGAAGCCGCCGAAGCCGGTGAAGAAGGGCACGGCCATGGTCAGCCCGGTCCGCAGCCCGTCGATCCGCAGCAGCGACAGCGGGATCAGCGGGATCGCGCCGCCCCGCTCGGCCCGGCGCTCGACCGCGACGAACGCGGCGGCCAGGAACGGGAAGGCGGCGAGCAGGGTCCAGGTCCACCAAGCCCAGCCGACCGCGCGGCCCTCCATCAGCGGGACCAGCAGCGCCAGCAGCGCCGCGGCAAGCAGCCCGGTGCCGGGCAGGTCCACCTTGGCCGGGTTGGCCGAACGGGTCTCCGGGACGGAGCGCAGCGCCAGCACCGCGGCGACCAGCGCGACCGGGACGTTGACCAGGAAGATGAAGCGCCAGCCGGTGCCGAAGAGGTTCGCCGAGAGCAGCACCCCGCCGACGACCTGGCCGATCACCACCGAGATGCCGCCGACCGCGCCGTAGATGCCCATGGCGCGGGCCTTGCGCTCGCCCTCGGTCGCGGACTGGATGGTGGCCAGGGCCTGCGGCAGCATCAGTGCCGCCGCCGCGCCCTGGGCGACCCGGGCGCCGACCAGCGCCAGCGCGGTCGGGGCCAGGCCGCAGGCCAGCGAGGCCAGGCCGAAGGCGAGCGATCCGGCGATGAACAGGCGGCGCCGTCCGAACAGGTCGCCGAGGCGTCCGCCGAGGACCAGCAGCACGGCGTAGGCGATGCCGTAGCCGGCCACGAAGAGTTCCAGCGTGGCCGGTCCTGCGACCAGGTCGCGGTCGATGGTCGGCAGCGCGACGTTGACGATGAAGAAGTCCAGCATCGGCAGGAACGCGCCGAGCAGGACGGTGAACAGGCCGAGGGTGCTGAGCCGCGGTGGAGCGGCGGGCGGGGCCGAAGGGGAGGGTGCGGTGCCCAGGCGGGTTACGCGGGGCAGGACGTTCGCCCGGGTTGCGGGAGTCACCTGTGTGGTCATGACCGCTACGATCCGCCGATCCGTAGCCTGGTACCAGTGTCTGCTTATCCAGGTATCACGACTACCTGGAACAGGGATGCCGGATGGGGCATCCTGGTAGGCATGGCCACTGCACCAGCTCCGCTCGCCCTTGTCCACTCCACCCAGCAGCCCGACGAGGTGCGCCGCCGCGAGCTGGCCGCGTTCCTGCGCAGCCGCCGCGAGCGGATCTCGCCGGAGCAGGTCGGCCTGCCCGCGGTCGGCCGCCGCCGCACGCCGGGGCTGCGCCGGGAGGAGGTGGCGCTGCTCGCCGCGGTCGGGGTGACCTGGTACACCTGGCTGGAGCAGGCCCGCGACATCCAGGTCTCACCGCAGGTGCTGGACGCCATCGCGCGCGGCCTGCTGTTGGACGCCAACGAGCGCGAGCACCTGTTCACCCTGGCCGGCACGCCCGACCCGGCGCCGCCCGCGGTCTGCCCCACCATCACGCCCTCGGTGGCGCTGGTCATCGAGCAGCTGGAGCCGCTGCCCTGCGTGGCGGTGAACCGCCGCTACGACATCCTGGCCTACAACCGCACCTACGGCCGGATGATCGGGGACCTGGACGCCGTCGCCCCCGAGGACCGCAACATGCTGCTGCTCGGCTTCACCCACCCGGCCTGGAAGCGGGCCCTGGTCGACTACGAGGCGGCCACCTCGATGATGGTCGCCAAGTTCCGCAGCGCGATGGCCGACCACGTCGCCGAGCCCGCCTGGAAGGCCCTGCTCAAGCGGCTGATCCTGGCCTCGCCCGAGTTCGAGGCGAAGTGGCAGCAGCACGAGGTCCGCAACGTCGCCAACGGCGAGAAGCGCTTCCTGAACGAGCAGGTCGGGCTGCTGCACTTCGACTTCACCACGCTCTGGCTCGGCCCCCGCGAGGGCACCCGGCTGATCAGCTACACCCCGGCCGACGAGGAGACCCGCGAGCGGGTGGAGCGGCTGCACCGGCTGATCACCGCCGAGGGGTGACCCGGGGCCGCACCGTGCAGGCGGCCGGGAGTGGGACACTGGATGGTCTGCCCACCGATCGGAAAGAACCGAGATGACCACGACCGCCGCCGCCCCCGCCGCCGAGACCGCCGTCGCGCCGCTGCGCCTCGGCACGTCGATCGAGGTGTGGCCGCCGGTGGTGCTGGCGCCGATGGCCGGGATCACCAACGCCCCGTTCCGCAGCCTGTGCCGGGAGCAGTCCGGCGGTAAGGGCCTGTTCGTCTCGGAGATGATCACCACCAGGGCGCTGGTCGAGCGGGACCACAAGACCATGCGGCTGATCCGCTTCGACGCCTCCGAGCAGCCCCGCTCGATCCAGCTGTACGGGGTGGACCCGGCCATCGTCGGCCGCGCCGCCCGCATGATCGCGGACGAGGGCCTGGCCGACCACATCGACCTCAACTTCGGCTGCCCGGTGCCCAAGGTGACCCGCCGCGGCGGCGGCTCCGCGCTGCCGTACAAGCGGAACCTGCTGCAGCGGATCCTGCGCGAGGCGGTCGCGGGCGCGCAGGGCATGCCGGTGACCATGAAGATGCGCAAGGGCATCGACGACGACCACATGACCTACCTGGACGCCGGCCGGATCGGCGCCGAGGAGGGCGTCAGCGCCATCGCGCTGCACGGCCGCACCGCGATCCAGCACTACAGCGGCACCGCCGACTGGTCCGCCATCGCCCGGCTGCGCGAGGCCGTCCCGGCGCACGTCCCGGTGCTGGGCAACGGCGACATCTGGTCCGCCGACGACGCGGTCCGGATGGTCCGGGAGACCGGCTGCGACGGCGTGGTGGTGGGGCGCGGCTGCCTGGGCCGCCCGTGGCTGTTCAAGGAGCTGGTCAGCGTCTTCGAGGGGGAGACCCAGTATGCGCGGCCCGACTTCTCCTACGTCGCCCGGGTGATGTACCGGCACGCCCAGCTGCTGGGCGAGTGGATCGGCGACGAGAAGCACGGCGTGGTCGACTTCCGCAAGCACGTCGCCTGGTACACCAAGGGCTTCTCGGTCGGCTCCGAGCTGCGCCGCGCGCTCGCCCTGGCCTCGTCCCTGGACGAGCTGGCCGAGCACCTGGCCGCGGTGGACCAGGACCAGCGCTGGCCGGAGAGCGCGGACGGCCCCCGCGGCCGTACCTCGGGGGCGAACCGGGTGGTGCTGCCCGAGGGCTGGTTGGACGACCCGTACGACTGCGCCGTGCCCAGCGCCGACGCCGAACTGGACACCAGCGGCGGCTGAGCCCGGTCGGCCTACGCACGAGGGGTGAGACGGGGCGCCCCGGCGGACGTGACTCTGGACACACCGCCGCTCACTTTGCGTCAGTTGGACGCAAAAGCGCAGGTGGCCCGGCAGGTGGAACGGCTTCTTAACGTGCACGTGTCAGCGGGCCGGGTTTTCCTCCATCTGATCAAGCCAGGGCAACAGGACCGATACCGGTGATGAACGCTGGGTGATGGTCCGGTGATCGCACCGTTTCGCTGCCTTCAACCTTTGAACGCGGGCTAGCGTCAGGGCGACGATTGAGGGTTCACAGGTGAAGCTCGATTGTGCGCTTTCGATCTAGTGGGTTACCGGTGGGTACATGCCACTGACGGCCCAACGGGGGAGTCGAACGGCCTTTGATCTGGGTATGTTCTCCGGCGTCAGGGCAACCGTGCGGCAGGAGAACAGACCCGTGTCGGCAGAGCAGAAATTCGTCTACGACTTCACCGAGGGCAACAAGGATCTGAAGGACCTGCTCGGCGGGAAGGGTGCGAACCTCGCCGAGATGACCAACCTCGGGCTTCCCGTCCCTCCGGGATTCACCATCACCACCGAGGCCTGCAAGGTCTACCTGGACACCGGCAGCGAGCCGGCCCCGCTCCGCGACGAGGTGAGTGCGCACCTCGACGCGCTGGAGCAGAAGATGGGCAAGCGGCTCGGCGACGCGGCCGACCCGCTGCTGGTGTCGGTGCGCTCCGGGGCCAAGTTCTCGATGCCCGGGATGATGGACACCGTCCTCAACATCGGGCTCTCCGACGCCTCGGTCGGCGGCCTGGCGAACCAGGCCGGGAACGAGCGGTTCGCCTGGGACTCCTACCGCCGGCTGATCCAGATGTTCGGCAAGACCGTGCTGGGCGTCGACGGCGAGCTGTTCGAGGAGGCCCTGGAGGCGGCCAAGGACGCCAAGGGCACCGGCGACGACCTGGACCTGGACGCCGCCGACCTCAAGGCGATCGTCGAGCGGTTCAAGGGCATCGTCCGGGACCGCACCGGCCGCGACTTCCCGCAGGACCCGCGCGAGCAGATGGACCTCGCCGTGCACGCCGTCTTCGACAGCTGGAACAGCGACCGGGCCAAGCTCTACCGCCGCCAGGAGCGGATCCCCGGCGACCTGGCCACCGCCGTCAACATCTGCTCCATGGTGTTCGGCAACCTCGGCGCCGACTCCGGCACCGGCGTCGCCTTCACCCGCGACCCGGCCAGCGGCTACCAGGGCGTCTACGGCGACTACCTGCAGAACGCGCAGGGCGAGGACGTGGTCGCGGGCATCCGCAACACCGTGCCGCTGGCCGACCTGGAGGGCCTGGACCAGGCCAGCTACGACCAGCTGATGTCGATCATGACCACCCTGGAGAACCACTACCGGGACCTCTGCGACATCGAGTTCACCATCGAGCGCGGCAAGCTGTGGATGCTGCAGACCCGGGTCGGCAAGCGCACCGCCGCCGCCGCCTTCCGGATCGCGGTCCAGCTGGTCGACCAGGGCCTGATCGACCTGGACGAGGCGCTGCACCGGGTCAACGGCGCGCAGCTGGCGCAGCTGATGTTCCCCCGCTTCGACGAGTCCACCAAGGCCGAGCGCGTCGCCTGGGGCATCGCCGCCTCGCCGGGCGCGGCGGTCGGCAAGGCGGTCTTCGACTCCTACACCGCGGTCAAGTGGTCCCGCTCCGGCGAGCAGGTCATCCTGGTCCGCCGGGAGACCAACCCGGACGACCTGGACGGCATGATCGCCGCCGAGGGCATCCTCACCTCCCGCGGCGGCAAGACCTCGCACGCCGCCGTGGTCGCCCGCGGCATGGGCAAGACCTGCGTCTGCGGCGCGGAGGAGCTGGAGGTCGACACCAAGAAGCGCCGCTTCACCACCGCCGACGGCAAGGTGGTGGAGGAGGGCGACCTGATCTCCATCGACGGCTCCACCGGCAAGGTCTACCTGGGCGAGGTGCCGGTCGTCCCGTCCCCGGTGGTCGAGTACTTCGAGGGGACCCTGCACGCCGGCGCCGACGAGCAGGGTGGCCTGGTCCAGGCGGTGCACCGGATCATGGCCCACGCCGACGTCCGCCGCAGCCTGCGGGTCCGGGCCAACGCCGACAACGCGGACGACGCCAACCGCGCCCGCCGCTTCGGCGCCCAGGGCATCGGGCTGTGCCGGACCGAGCACATGTTCCTCGGCGAGGAGCGCCGCCGCGAGGTCGAGCAGCTGATCCTGGCCGACAACGACAAGGACCGCGAAGCCGCTCTGGCGACGCTGATGCCGCTGCAGAAGGCCGACTTCGTCGAGCTGTTCCAGGCGATGGACGGACTGCCGGTCACGGTGCGGCTGCTGGACCCGCCGCTGCACGAGTTCCTGCCCGACATCACCGAGCTGTCGGTCCGGGTCGCCCTCGCCGAGGCCCGCAAGGACCCCAACGAGAACGACCTGCGGCTGCTCCAGGCGGTGCACAAGCTGCACGAGGCCAACCCGATGCTGGGGCTGCGCGGGGTGCGGCTCGGCCTGGTCATCCCCGGGCTGTTCGGGATGCAGGTCCGGGCCATCGCCGAGGCCGCGGCGGAGCGGCGCAGGGGCGGCGGGGACCCGCGGCCCGAGGTGATGATCCCGCTGGTCGGCACGGTGCAGGAGCTGGAGATCGTCCGGGACGAGTGCGAGCAGGTGCTCGCCGAGGTCACCGCGGCCACCGGGGTGAAGCTCGACATCAAGCTCGGCACGATGATCGAGCTGCCGCGGGCGGCGCTGACGGCGGGTCAGATCGCGGAGGCGGCCGAGTTCTTCTCCTTCGGGACGAACGACCTGACCCAGACCGTGTGGGGCTTCTCCCGGGACGACGTGGAGGCCTCCTTCTTCACCGCCTACCTGGAGAAGGGCATCTTCGGGGTCTCCCCGTTCGAGACCATCGACCGCGACGGAGTCGGCGCCCTGGTCAAACACGCGGTGACGGAGGGCCGGGCGACCCGTCCCGACCTGAAGCTCGGCGTGTGCGGCGAGCACGGCGGCGACCCCGACTCGGTCCACTTCTTCCACCAGGCCGGGCTGGACTACGTGTCCTGCTCGCCCTTCCGGATCCCCGTGGCGCGGCTGGAAGCGGGCCGCGCCGCGATCGAGACCGCGGGCAGCGACTCGCGCTGACGTCCCCTCACCGGTGCCCCCCTCCCTCAGGGGGCGTGCCCACCGGTGTCAGCGCGAGGCATTCCCCCTCCCGGTGCAACCCCCGTCCCCGACCAAGGATGAGGGCGGGAGGGGGAGCTGCCCGCCCACCCGTCGCGTTCGCGCGCGACACCCCTGAACTACGGCGGCGCTCGGCGCAGAGCAACCGCCGTACCGCCGGGGCGGGCCACTTCCGGACAACGGCGTCCGGCGGTGACCCGCCCCGGCTTTTCTCGTCCTCCGGCGGGCTACGCCGAGATCAGCGGGCGTTCGGGCGCCGCCGCCGGCCGTTCGGCGCCGACCCGGTGCTCCAGGGCGATCCGCGCCGCGGGCCACTCCTCGTCCAGGATCGAGTAGAAGGCCGTGCCGCGGACCAGACCGTCCAGGCCCCTGGTGTGCGCGCGGTGCACCCCCTCCAGCACCGCGCCCAGGCGCTCGATCGCCGCGCGCGACCGCGCGTTGCGGGCGTCGGCGCGCATCGAGACCCGGCGCACGCCCCAGCTCTCGAAGGCGTGTCGCAGCATCAGCAGCTTCGCCTCGGTGTTGATCCCGGTGCCCTGCGCCCGCGCGGAGAGCCAGGTCGCGCCGATCTCCGCGGCGTCCGGCACCGCGTCGAGCGGGTCGCCCACCGGACCGCGCGGGGCCGGCGGCCAGATCACCGGGCCCTGCCAGTAGTCGAGCTCGCAGAACCGGGTGGAGCCGACCACCGTGCCGTCGGCGACCCGCACCGTCGCGAACGGCAGGGCCCGGCCCGCCTCCTGCGCGGCCAGCGCGTCGGCGACGTAGCGGGCGGTCGCGTCGAGTCCGTGCGGGACGGGGGTGAACGCGTAACTGCTGCGATCCTCCGCGGCAGCCGTGGTCAGCGCCTCGATGTGGCGCTCCGCGAGGGGTTCCAGCCGCACGGTGCGGCCATGGAGGTAGACAGGAAGAGGCACGGCCTTGTGTCCTTCTGGCGGCGGGGCAGGGGGGTGCGCCCTGGCCTGTTCCGGGTACGGCGACGGAGCGCGTCAGCCGTGGCGGGGCAGGGAGCGAGGGGACAGTGTGTGTCCGCGAGATGGCCGAGGAAGGAACGAGAGCGCGAATGACAGCGGGCGGCCAGGTGAAGGCAGGGGTGCGATGCGGGGGTACGTCTGGTCGTGCGAGGGTGGAGCGGTACCCATGGCGTGCTGTACGGCAGCGATGCGGTACAGCGAGAGGACCATACCGGCCGCGGGCGGTCAAGTCATCCCGCGCCGCGCCCGAGTTTCCCGCACGTTCGGGAATGCGGGCCGTGCCGGACGCGCTGGTGATGAAATAGTGGAGTCTGCGCGCGGTCAGGGCGCGGACCTCGGGAGATTGGGTTCACCGTGCTTGATCCGCAGGGGCTGTACGCATTCGAGCCGGAGGCGCCGGCAGCCGTCGAGGCGGCCTTCGGCAGCTCCGGCGGCGAAGCCGTCCCCGGGCTGGACGGGGGGTCGGCCAAGGGGCCGGTGCTGCTGCACTTCTTCGAGGGCTTCATGGACGCCGGAGAGGTCGGCGAGCAGGTCGTCGACCACCTGCTGGACGACCCGGCGCGCAAGCTGCTGGTGCGCTTCGACGCCGACCGCCTGGTGGACTACCGGGCGCGTCGCCCGCAGATGGTCTTCGACCGCGACCGCTGGGATTCCTACCAGGCTCCGACCATCGACCTGTACCTGCTGCACGACTCCGCCGGAGCACCGTTCCTGCTGCTCAGCGGCCCGGAGCCGGACGTCGAGTGGGAGCGCTTCGCCAAGGCGGTGCTGGAGGTGGTGGACCGGCTCGGGGTGCGGCTCGCGGTGAACTTCCACGGCATCCCGATGGGCGTGCCGCACACCCGCCCGGTCGGGCTGACCCCGCACGGCAACCGGGAGGACCTGCTCGGGCTCTACCCGCGCTGGTTCGACAAGGTCCAGGTCCCGGCGAGCGTCGCGGCGATGCTGGAGTTCCGGCTCGCCGAGGCCGGGCACGACGTCCTGGGCTTCGCCGCGCACGTCCCGCACTACCTCGCCCGCACGCCCTACCCGCAGGCCGCCGTGGCCGTGCTGGAGGCCGTGCAGGCGGCGACCGGACTGGTGCTGCCCGGGGTGCCGCTGCGGTCCAAGCTGGACGAGGTCCGCACCGACATCGACCAGCAGCTCGCCGACGGCGACGATGAACTGCGCAGCGCGGTCGGCGGCCTGGAGCAGCAGTACGACGCGGTGGCGGGCGCGGCGGGCCGGGAGAACCTGATGGCCGAACCGGCCGACCTGCCGTCCGCGGACGAGCTGGGCCGGGCCTTCGAGGAGTTCCTCGCGGAGCAGGGCGACAGCCCCAACGAGGGCACCACCGGAATGAGCTGACGCCGCGGCGGCTGCCCCGGGGCCACCGGTTCGGCACCGGTTCGACCCCGGTTCGGCCCAAGGCCGTCCGACCGGTGTTCGAGCGTCGTTCGGGCGGCTTGCGACCGCCGGTCCAGCCGTTCGACCAGGGCCGTCGGGGCGACCGCGGGGACGACTCCGGGCGGGCCTGCCGTGTACGGGGGTGCCGCTGATGCCTATCATTCCTCGCGGGGCCGTTCGGCCCGCTCGGCGACTCCGGCCCGGAAGGAGCACCCCCGGCGTGACCCGTTCGCAGGTGCGTGTGACGTCCCGGCTGATCGGAGCCGTGCTCATCGGCGTCTGCTGCGTGCTGGCGATGCAGTGGGCCAAGGCGGGCAGCAGCGGCGCCCGCTCCTCGCCGCCCCCGCCGACCGTCCGCTCCGGCACGGTCCCCGTCCTCCCGGCCGCGTTCGCCGCGCCGGACGCCCCGCTGTCCGGCCGGAGCACGGTCTTCGACGGCCTGCCGAGCGTCGGGGCGCTGTTCGCGACCGACGCCGACGGCCACTCGACCCACCACCACAGCTGCACCGCCACCGCGGTGGCCAGCCCGGTCGGCAGCATCGTGGTGACCGCCGCGCACTGCCTGTCCGACCCGGCGAACGGCGTGCCCGCGACCCCGACCGCGCCGGTCCTCTTCGTCCCCGGCTACCACGACGGGGTCGAGCCCTACGGCGAGTGGGCGGCCGACCAGGTCCTGGTGGACCCGCACTGGGCGGCCGACTCCGACCCCGACTACGACGTGGCGTTCGTGCTGGTGCACCGGGTCGGCGAGCCCGCCGAGCGGCTGGCGGACGTGGTCGGCGCGCAGAAGCTCGGCTTCGGCCGGGCCCGCCCGGTCGCGGTCGGGTCGGTCGGCTACCCGATCGACACCGAGAAGCCGGTCTCCTGCCACAACACCCTGACCGCCCGCTCGGCGACCCAGTCCGAGTTCGACTGCACCGGGTTCCAGGCCGGCAGCAGCGGCGGCCCGATGCTGGCGGACGTGGACCCGGCGACCGGCCTGGGCACCCTGGTCGGCGTCATCGGCGGCTACCAGCAGGGCGGCGACACCCCGGACGTCTCCTACGCCTGCGCCTTCGGCAGCGCGGTCCAGGCCCTCTACGCGCAGGCTGTCGCCGCGGCGTCGTGAGCCCGGCCGGGCAAGCCCCGGGAGCCTCGCCGGCGCTGCGGCCTCTCCGGGGCCGGAGCGGGCGGTGAGGCCGGGGAAACGGCCTGTGACGGCTGGGCAACCGGCGGGAAACACCGGTGCGGCAGGCTTGACCGTATGACGCCGACCGACCGCACCCCCGCAGGCGTTCCGCTCGGCAGCAGCCACGCCGAGCTGATAGCCGAGATCGCCCACCGCTTCTCCCCGCGCCCGGCCGCCGCCGGCCGCCGCCGCGCCCGAGCGGGCGGGCGGCGGGGCCCGGCCGATCCACGGCCCACCCTGGTCGCGGTGGCCCACGGCTCCCGCGACCCGGCCGCCCGGGAGACGGTCCACCGGCTGCTGGACCGGGTCCGCGCGCTGCGCCCCGGCCTGGACGTGCGGCCTGCCTTCCTCGGGCTGAACCAGCCGCTGCTGGACGACGTGCTGGAGGAACTGGGCGACGGCACGGCCGTCCTGGTCCCGCTGCTGCTCGGCCGGGGCTTCCACGTCCGGCACGACGTCCCCGGGGCGATCGCCCGGCACCCCCGGCTGGACGCCCGCACCGCCGCGCCGCTCGGCCCGCACCCGCTGCTCACCGAGGCGCTGCGGCTGCGGCTGGCCGAGGCGGGCTGGGACGACCCGGAGCAGGTCCGGATCCGCCGCCGGGACGCCAGGGACGCCGTGCTGCTGGCGGCGTCCGGCTCCAGGGACCCGGCCTCGGCCAGGGACGCGCAGACCCAGGCGCTGCTGCTGGCGGCCCGGCTGCACGTCCCGGTGGTGCCCGGGTACGTCTCCGCCGCCGCGCCGACGGTGCCGCAGGCGCTGGCCGCGCTGCGCGAGAGGGGCTACCGGCGGATCGCGCTCTCGTCCTACTTCACCGCCCCCGGCGACTTCGCCAGGACCGCGGCGGCGGACGCCCCCTGGCTGGTCGCCGCCCCGCTCGGGGCGCAGCAGGCGATGGCCGCGCTGCTGCTGGAGCGCTACGACGCGGCGGTCCCGTCCCGCACCGGCTTCGCGGTGCCGACAGCGGTCTGACGCCCGGTCGGCCGCGGTTGCTGCTGGTGTGTCAGGTACGGGCTGTCACCGGCGCCGGATACGGTTGCCGGATATGGACGACACGGAGCAGGTCAGCACCGACTACAGCGCCGCCGCCCAGGCCCGTTGGGTGGACGAGCCGGACAAGCGTCCGGGCCGGACCGCCTTCCAGCGGGACCGGGCCCGGGTGCTGCACTCCGCCGCGCTGCGCCGACTGGCCGGGACCACCCAGGTGGTCGCCCCGCTGGCCAGCGACTTCCCCAGGACCAGGCTCACCCACTCGCTGGAGTGCGCCCAGATCGGCCGGGAGCTGGGCGCCGCCCTGGGCTGCGACCCGGACCTGATGGAGACCGCCTGCCTCTCCCAC
This sequence comes from Streptacidiphilus cavernicola, assembly GCF_042510955.1. Classification (NCBI taxonomy): domain Bacteria; kingdom Bacillati; phylum Actinomycetota; class Actinomycetes; order Kitasatosporales; family Streptomycetaceae; genus Streptacidiphilus; species Streptacidiphilus cavernicola. The sequence continues at coordinate 162,015 of NZ_JBHFAB010000004.1, read as the reverse complement.
GACATCGGCCACCCGCCGTTCGGCCACACCGGTGAGGAGGCCCTGGACCTGGCCGCGGCGGCCTGCGGCGGCTTCGAGGGCAACGCGCAGAGCCTGCGCATCCTGACCCGGCTGGAACCCAAGCGCTTCTCCGAGGGCGCGGGCGCGCGCAGCGTGGGCCTCAACCTGACCAGGGCCGCGCTGGACGCCGCCACCAAGTACCCGTGGACCAGGGGCGAGCACCCGGACTACCCGCAGAAGTACGGCGTCTACGCCGATGACGCGGCCGTGTTCGACTGGCTCCGGCAGGACCTGCCGAGCGGCCGGGACCGGTTCGAACGCTGCTTCGAGGCCCAGGTGATGGACTGGTCCGACGACGTCGCCTACTCGGTCCACGACGTCGAGGACGGGCTGCACGCCGGGCACGTCTCCCCGGCCGCGCTGCGCTCCCCGCGCGAGCGGGCCGAGCTGTTCGCCGTCGCCCGGCGCTACGCGCCCACCGCCGAGGAGGGCGAGCTGGCCGAGGCGCTGGACCGGCTCCAGGCCGAGGAGTGGTGGCCCGGCGGCTACGACGCCTCGGCCCGTGCCAGGGCCGCGCTCAAGGACACCACCAGCCAGCTGATCGGCCGGTTCTGCACCGCGGCCGAACGGGCGACCAGGGAGCGCCACGGCCCCGGGCCGCTCACCCGCTACGGCGCCGACCTGATCGTCCCGCGCGCCGAGCGGCTGGAGTGCGCGGTGCTCAAGGCCGTCGCCGACCGCTATGTGATGCAGCGTGACGACCAGGAGCAGCTGCGGGCCTGGCAGCGCACCGTGATCGGCGAGCTGGCCCAGGCGCTGGTGGCGTCCGCGCCGGTCGGCCTGGACCCGGTCTTCGGCGCCCTCTACGAGGAGGCCGCGGACGACGCGGGCCGGTTGCGCGCGGTGGTCGACCAGATCGCCACGCTCACCGACTCCTCGGCGGCGACGCTGCACCGGCTGCTCGTCAGCAGCAGATGACCGACCGGCGGCGCCCCCGCGGACGACCGCCCGGCGGTAACCGAGCGTGCCGATGGTCTTCACCGTGCCCCGCTGTTGCGGCAGGCTGCAGTGACGACTTCACGCTGTGACCCGTTCCACATGTCACGACCTGACAGGAGACCACCCGTGGTGGACGCGCACGAGACCCATGTCATCGTCGGAGCCGGACTCGCCGGCGCCAAGGCCGCGGAGACCCTGCGCGCCGAGGGCTTCACCGGCCGGGTCATCCTGGTCGGGGAGGAGCGCGAACCCCCGTACGAGCGGCCCAACCTGTCCAAGGGCTACCTGGCCGGGTCCACGCCCCGCGACGACCTCTTCGTGCACGAGTCGCCCTGGTACGCCGCGCACGAGATCGAACTGCGGCTGGGCTCGCCGGCCACCCGGCTGGACCGCGAGGCCCGTGCGCTGCACCTCGGCGACGGGACGGTGCTGACCTACGACCGGCTGCTGTTCGCCACCGGCTCCGCCCCGCGCACCCTGGACGTCCCCGGGGCCGAGTTGGGCGGCGTGCACTACCTGCGGAAGCTGCACGACTCCGAGCGGCTGCGGGCCGCGCTGCAGACCCTGGGCCGGGAGAACGGACGGCTGCTGCTGGTCGGCGCGGGCTGGATCGGGCTGGAGGTCGCCGCCGCCGCCCGCGGCTACGGGGCGGAGGTCACCGTCGTCGAGCCGCAGCCCACCCCGCTGTTCGGAGTGCTGGGCCCGGAGCTGGGCGGCTTCTTCGCCCATCTGCACGAGGACCGCGGGGTCCGGTTCCACTTCGGCGCCTCGGTCACCGCGATCGAGGGCGAGGACGGCATGGTGCTGGCCGCGCACACCGACGACGGCGACGAGCACCCGGCGCACGCCGTGGTGGTCGGCATCGGCGCCGCGCCGCAGACCGCGCTGGCGCAGGCCGCCGGACTGGCCGTGGCCGGGCCGGAGGAGGGCGGCGGCATCGCCGTGGACGCCGCCTTGCGCAGCTCCGACCCGGCGGTCTTCGCGGCCGGGGACGTCGCCTCGGCCGAGCACCCGCTGTTCGGCCGGCGGCTGCGGGTCGAGCACTGGGCCAACGCGCTGAACGGCGGCCCGGCGGCGGCCAGGTCGATGCTGGGCCGGCCGGTGGTCTACGACCGGGTGCCCTACTTCTTCTCGGACCAGTACGACGTCGGCCTGGAGTACTCCGGCCACGCCGCTCCCGGCTCCTACGACCACGTGGTGCTGCGCGGCGACGCGGGCAAGCGCGAGTTCATCGCCTTCTGGCAGGGGGCCGACGGCCGGGTGCTGGCCGGGATGAACGTCAACGTCTGGGACGTGGCGGGCGCGATCCAGCAGCTGGTGCGCTCCGGCCGCCCGGTCGACCCGGACCGGCTGGCCGACCCGTCGGTCCCGCTCGCCGAGCTGTAGCCGCCGGACCGTCGGCTGCTGTCCGCCCCCAGGCATACACTGCACGACGTGGCAGGACGGATCAAAGACGAGGACGTGGACGCGGTCAGGGCCGCCGTCCGGATCGACCACGTCGTCGGCGAGTACGTCCAGCTCACCAACGGCGGCGGCGGGCAGCTCAAGGGGCTGTGCCCGTTCCACGACGAGAAGTCCGCCTCCTTCTACGTGAACCCGAGCAAGGGCGTCTTCAGCTGCTTCGGCTGCCAGGAGAGCGGGGACACCCTCGGCTTCGTGATGAAGATCGAACACCTGTCGTTCGTGGAGACGGTCGAGCGGCTGGCGCCCCAGGTCGGCATCACCCTGCGCTACGAGGGCGGCGGCTACCAGCCGGGCCAGCAGAAGGGCGAGCGGACCAGGCTGCTGGAGATCAACAGGATCGCCGCGGCCTGGTTCACCGAGCAGCTGGGCAGCCCGGAGGCCGACATCGCCCGGCGCTTCCTCAAGGAGCGCGGTTTCGAGGCCGAGGCCGCCGCCCGCTTCAGCCTGGGCTACGCCCCCGGCGGCTTCGAGAACCTCACCCGCTTCCTGCGCGGGCGCGGCTTCAGCGACCGCGAACTACTGGTCTCCGGCATCTGCTCGGAGGGCCAGCGCGGGGCGATGGACCGGTTCCGGGGGCGGCTGGTCTGGCCGATCCGGGACATCACCGGCGAGGTGGTCGGCTTCGGCGCGCGCAAGCTGCGCGAGGACGACAACGGGCCCAAGTACCTGAACACCCCGGAGACCCCGCTCTACAAGAAGTCCAACGTCCTCTACGGCATCGACCTGGCCAAGAAGGACATCGCCAAGACCGGCCGGGCGGTGGTCGTCGAGGGCTACACCGATGTGATGGCCTGTCACCTCGCGGGCGTCACCACGGCGGTGGCCACCTGCGGCACCGCCTTCGCCGAGGACCACATCAAGATCCTGCGCCGGCTGCTGATGGACACCTCGCAGTACCGGGGCGAGGTGGTGTTCACCTTCGACGGCGACGCGGCCGGGCAGAAGGCCGCGCTGCGGGCCTTCGAGGACGACCAGAAGTTCGCCGCCAAGACCTCCATCGCGGTCAGCCCCGGCGGGATGGACCCGTGCGAACTGCGGCTGGCCCAGGGCGACGAGGCGGTCCGGGCGCTGATCGAGAACCCGGTCCCGCTGTTCCTGTTCGCGATCAGGGCCGCCGTCGCCACGCACAACCTGGAGACGGCGGAAGGCCGTTCGGCCGCGCTGGAGCAGTCCGCGCCGATCGTGGCCCGGATCAAGGACGGCTCGATCCAGCACGACTACGCGGTGCAGCTGGCCGGGATGATCGGCATCCTGGACGAGCAGTTCGTGGTCCGCCGGGTCTCCCAACTGGCCCGCTGGCAGCGGGAACGGGACCAGCAGAAGGACCGCGGCGGCAACCGCCCCGGCGGCGCGGGCGGGCCAGGCGGTTCTTTCGGTCCGGGCGGCGCGGGCGGCTCCGGCGGCTCGGGTGGGGAGCGCCGGGGGTACGGGGCGCCGGTCCCGGTGGCCGCCGCGCCGATGCGGCCCGCGTACCGGCTGAACCCGCGCGACCCGGCCCAGTTCGTCGAGCGGGAGCTGCTGAAGCTCGCCCTCCAGCACCCGGTGCTGGTCGCCCCCACCTTCGACTTCTACGCCGAGGACGAGTTCCCGACCCCGCCGTACGCCCAGGTCCGCGCGGCCATCGCGGCGGCGGGCGGGGTGGCCGCCGGTGCGTCCAGGCCTGACGCCTGGTCAGGCCTGGTACGGGCGGCGGCTCCTGACGACGGGGTGCGCGGACTGATCACCGAACTGACGGTGGAGCCGGTACGCACCCGGCGGGCCGCCGACGCCCTCTACGCGGGGGAGTTCCTGGTCAAACTGCGGCTGCAGGCGGTGGACCGCAGGGTCGCCGACTGCCGGGCCCACCTGCAGCGGCTCGGCCCGCGCGCCACCCCTGATCAACTGTCGTCTGTCCAGGGCGAGTTGTGGGCACTCCAGCAGTACGGCCAAGGCCTGCGCGAACGCGGCGCCGCGGCGCTCTGACCCGGTCCGGGCGGGGCCGGTCGTTGCGGAACCGGGGGAGAAAGTCCGCGCACACGTCTCTGCCTGAGCGTCAGCGGGGGAGCACACTGGGTTGCGGTGCCCGACTCAACCGAGCGCGGGGCCGCCGGTCCCGACGGCCTCCCGCCCATCGCGTTCCGGACGGAGGGCGGCGCGGCCCCTCCCGTCCCGATGCCGCGCGCTCCGCACCGCCCCGACCCGGAGCCGTTCCTTCTCGACGGCCCCCCGCCGGAGGCGCTCGCGCTCGGGGAGGAGGCCGACGACGAACCGGACGACGGGGACGACCCCGCCGAGCCTCCCGGCCACCGGGCCGGCGATCGGGTCGAAGACCACCCGTCCCCCGCTCTCGACGACACCTCGGGCCCGTCCGCCGACCTGTTCCGCCAGTACCTGCGCGAGATCGGCCGGATCCCCCTGCTCACCGCCGTCCAGGAGGTCGAGCTGGCGCGTGAGGTCGAGGCCGGACTCTTCGCCGAGGAGTACCTGAACGCCCACCCCGGTCTGGCCGAAGAACCCCTGGCCTCCGACCTGGACCGGCTGATCGTGCTGGGCCGGATCGCCAAGCGCCGCCTGATCGAGGCCAACCTCCGCCTGGTCGTCTCCGTCGCGAAGCGCTATGTGGGCCGCGGACTGACCATGCTGGACCTGGTCCAGGAGGGCAACCTCGGGTTGATCCGCGCGGTCGAGAAGTTCGACTACGCCCGCGGCTACAAGTTCTCCACCTACGCCACCTGGTGGATCCGCCAGGCGATGAGCCGGGCCCTGGCCGACCAGGCCAGGACCATCCGAGTGCCGGTGCACGTGGTGGAGCTGATCAACCGGGTGGTCCGGGTGCAGCGGCGGCTGCTCCAGGAACGCGGCTGCGAACCCACCGCGGCGGAGGTGGCCGAGGTGCTGGAGATCCTCCCGGCCCGGGTCAGCGAGGTGCTGCGGCTGGCCCAGGAGCCGGTCTCACTCCACGCGCCGGTCGGCGACGAGGACGACGTCGCCCTCGGCGACCTGATCGAGGACGGCGACGCGGCCTCCCCGGTCGAGTCCGCCGCGTTCATCCTGCTGCGGCAGCACCTGGAGGCGGTGCTCTCCACCCTCGGCGAGCGCGAGCGCCGGGTGGTCCAGCTCCGCTACGGCCTGGTGGACGGCCGCCCGCGCACCCTGGAGGAGATCGGCCGACTGTTCGGCGTCACCCGCGAACGGATCCGCCAGATCGAGTCCAAGACCCTCAGCAAACTCCGCGACCACGCCTTCGCCGACCAACTCCGCGGCTACCTCGACTGACCGACGCGGCCCGCATCGGCCCGACGCCGCCAACGCCGGCCCCGCTCAGCCCAACTCCGGGTGCGCCTGAGCGCGAACCGCCGCGAACTGCTGCCGCACCGCCCGTCCCACGGCCACGTCCTCCCCCGGGTCGACGGTGACCGAGTCCCGCAGCGGCCACTGCGGTGGCGTCGTGCTGCCCGCCAGGGCCCATGCGGCCTGGCGCGCAGCGCCGATCGCGGCGTAGTCGGCCGGCGCCGGGATCACCACCGGCACGCCCAGCAGCAGCGGCGCGATGGCCTGCACCGCGGGCAGCCGCCCGGCCGAGCCGGTCAGGAACACCCGGCGGACCGCGACCCCCCGGTCGCGCAGCACGTCCAACGCGTCCGCCAGCCCGCACAGCATCCCCTCGACCGCGGCCCTGGCCAGGTGCTCGGGCCGCATCGAGTCGACCCGCAGCCCGGCCAGCGTCCCGGCCGCGTGCGGCAGCGCGGGCGTGTGCTCGCCGTCCAGGTAGGGCAGCAGCACCAGCCCGTACGAGCCGGGGGTGCTGCGCAGCGCCAGCTCGCTCAGCCCGGCCGCGTCGGTGCGCAGCAGCTCGGCGGTGGCCTGCAGCACCCGGGCCGCGTTCAACGTGGTCACCTGCGGCAGGTGCCGTCCGGTGGCGTCGGCGAGCGCGGTGATCGTGCCGTCCGGGTCGACCAGCGGCTTGTCGTGGACGGCGTGGACGGTGCCGTTGCTGCCCAGCGACACCACGGCGTCGCCCTGGTCCAGGCCCAGGCCGAGCGCGGTGGCCATGGCGGCGCCGGTCCCGGCGGAGATCAGCAGGCCCTCGGGGCTGTGCCCGGCGGCCTCGGCCGGGCCGAGCACGCTCGGTACGGCGGGCTCGTGGCCGAGCGCGAGGGCGAGCAGGTCGCCGCGGTAGCGGCCGGTCGCGGGGGACCAGTAGCCGGTGCTGGAGGCGTCGCCGCGGTCGGTGGTGCGGCGGGCCGGGTGGCCCAGCAGCTGCCAGACCAGCCAGTCGTGCGGCAGCAGCACCTCGGCGACGCGCTTGGCGTTCTGCGGCTCGGCCTCGGCCAGCCAGCGCAGCTTGGCGACGGTGGAACCGGCCGTGGGCACCGAGCCGACCGCCTCGGTCCAGGCGCCGGGCCCGCCCAGCTCGGCCAGCAGCTGCGCGGCGGCGCGACCGGCCCGCGGGTCGTGCCGCAGCAGCGCGGGGCGGACCAGCACGCCGCCGGCGTCCTGGGCGATCAGGCCCTGCTGCTGGGCGCTGACCCCGATCGCGCGGACGCCTTCGAGGATCCCGCCCTCGGCGGCGGCGCCGAGCGAGCGGAGCCAGGACTGCGGGTCGATCTCGGCGGTCGCGCTTCCGGCGGCGGTCGCGCCGGGGTGCGGTGCGCGGTTCTCCCGGAGGATCGCGCCGGTGTCGCTGTCACAGACAACGATCTTGGTGTTCTGGGACGAGCAGTCGATGCCAGCCGAAATCGCCATGTTACGAGATCATGCCGCACCGGCCCGCCGTGTGTGCTGCCCGGCACCGGATTCCGCTGCGCCCGGCACGATTTCCCTCAGCGGGAGGCTTTCCCGGGCGTCCCGCCCTGCCCCGGCGAGGCCTTCCCGGGCACCCGTCCCGCCCCTGCGTCCTATCGGGTGCTGCTGCCCCAGGCGTCGGTGCTCTCGGCGCCGACCCGGTCCCGCAGGTAGGGGACGCGGTCGGTGACGGAGGAGGGGATCCGGTCGCCGACCTTGCCGACCACCGCGTCCGCGGCCTTCCCGGCCGCGGTCCCGGCCGCCTGCTTGGCGTTCCTGGTGGCCGACTGCACCGTGGGGGCCTGCGCGAGGTCGTGGGCGGCCTTGCTGAGCTGCTCGTAGCGCTCCCGCCCGGCGCGGGTGCCGAGCACGTAGCCGAGTGCCAGTCCGGCGATGAACGTGAGCTTGCGCATGAGCGCCTCCATGTCGTGGTCCTGCTGCGGAGCCTAGGGCGGTCGGCTCGCGGTCGCGCGGCTGCCGCGCCGGACCGGCCCGGGGTCCGGCCCTGTTCGCGGGACGCCTACCCTGCCCCGGACCGCCCGAACCGGCGCCCGCGGGGCGGCCGGGGACCGGTGGATCTATGGATTGGCGGAACACCCCCCTGGGTGCGCTAATGTATGACCCGCAGCTAGCGCCGCCCACAGCTCGACGGAGCCGGGTCCGCGAAGCCGCACCTTCCCCCATAGCTCAATTGGCAGAGCAGCCGACTGTTAATCGGCAGGTTATTGGTTCGAGTCCAATTGGGGGAGCTGCCGGGCATCGTCCCGGCTGGTGAACGATCCTCCATAGCTCAATTGGCAGAGCAGCCGACTGTTAATCGGCAGGTTATTGGTTCGAGTCCAATTGGAGGAGCTCCGCACAAGGGCCCCGACCTAGGTCGGGGCCCTTGTCGTCGTACGGTGTGTTTTACGGGATCGGGGAGGGGCGCGGGAGATGACGCAGGCTCAGCTGATCGAGGCGGCGCTGGCACTGGTGGTGCTGGTGGCCGGCGCCCTGGGAGTGGACCGCAGACGCCGGGGCGGCTCCTCACGCCGTCCCACCGGCGGCGACCGCACCGGCGGTCGGCCGCGGGGCTCCCGTCCCGGCTCGGGTCCGCGGCCCGGAAGCCGTTCGGGGCCCCGTCCCGGACCGCGCCCCGGCGGGCGGGGGAGCCGTCCGGCCGCGGAGCCGAACCGCCGGGACCGCCGGGCCCCGTCCCGGCTGCCCGAGCCGCGCGAGATCTGGTGGGCCGAGGTGCCGTTCGAGGACGGCCCCGGCGCCAAGGACCGGCCCTGCCTGGTGCTGCACCGGGGCGCGGACACGGTGACCGTCCTGAAGATCACCAGCAAGCACCACGCCGAGCGTCCCGGCGTGCTCCCGCTGCCGCCCGGCACGGTCGGCGACCGCGAGCACCGGGCCAGCTGGCTGGAGACCGACGAGGCCCGCGAGGTCCCGCTGGACGGCTTCCGCCGCCGCGTGGGCACAGTGGACGCGGGCCTCTGGACCCGGGTCCAGAAGTCCCTGACCTGAGCTGACCCGCTGCCTTGACCTGGAGCGCGCTCCAGCCAGCAGACTCCTTCGCACGGCCCCCGGAACGGCGGCCGGAAACGGAGGAACCAGCATGGAATACCGCATGATCGGAACGGCTCCGGCGACCCGTCGCGAGGTCAGCGTGCTCAGCCTGGGCGCGATGCTGTTCGGGACCTACACCGACGAGCGGACCTCGTTCGCGATCCTCGACCGCTACGTCGAGGCCGGCGGCACCTTCATCGACACGTCGGACAACTACGCCTTCTGGTACGACGACAGCCAGGGCGGCGCGAGCGAGGAACTCCTCGGCCGCTGGCGCCGCAGCCGCGGCGTCGGGGACGAGATCGTCATCGCCACCAAGCTGGGCGCCCGTCCGCTCGCCCCCGGCACCGGCTTCGTGGACAACCCCGAGGGGCTGTCCGCGAAGGTGATCCGCGAGTCGGCCGAACGCAGCCGCGAGCGCCTCGGCCTGGACCGGCTGCCGCTGCTCTACGCGCACATCGAGGACCCGACCGTCCCGCTCCAGGAGACCGTCGAGGGCTTCGCCGCGCTGGTCGAGGAGGGCACGGTGGGCCTGCTCGGGGCAAGCAACCACTGGTCCTGGCGGGTCGAACGGGCCCGCAACCTGGCCGCCGCGGCCGGTCTGCCCGGCTACGAGGTGCTGCAGTACCGCCACAGCTACCTCCGCCCGCGCGGCGACCGGCCGGGCATGCTCTCGGTGGACGGCGACCAGGGCCTGGTCGGCGCCGAGCTGCTCAGCTACGTCCGTGACGACCCGTCACTGGCGCTGGTCGCCTACTCCCCGCTGCTGGGCGGCGGCTACACCCGCACCGACAAGCCGCTCGGCGCGGGCTACGACCACCCGGGCACCCCGGCCCGGCTGGCCGCCCTGCGCGAGGTCGCGGCCGAGACCGGGGCGACCGTCAACCAGGTCGTCCTGTCCTGGCTGATCGGGGCGGACGTCCCGTCCGTCCCGCTGGTGGGCGCCTCTTCGGTGGCCCAACTGGACGAGAGCCTGGCCGCCGTGGAGCTGAAGCTGACCCCCGACCAGCGCACCCGCCTCGACGCGGCGGGCTGAGCAGCCCGCGGCGGGCTGAGCAGCCGGAGCGGGCTGAGCAACCGGAGCGCGGGGTGGGACCGTCACCAGGCGACGGTCTCACCCAGGTAGTCGAGGAACTGGAGCCCGCCCCGGCCGTGCCGGGCGTCGATGACGCCGACGAGCTTGGGGATGCTCTCCTCGACGGTGAGCCGCGCGTTCGGTCCGCCGAGCTCGGTCTTCACCCAGCCCGGGGCCATCAGCAGCAGCGTCCGCGGGTCGTCGCGGTGCCGGGCGGCGTAGCTGCGCATCAGCTGGTTGAGTGCGGACTTGCTGGCGCGGTAGATCTCGAAGCCGCCGCGTTCGTTGTTGGCGACGCTGCCCTGACCGGAGGACATGATCGCGATCGTGCCGGCGGGCCGGACCAGGTCCTCGAACGCCTCGATGACGCGCATCGGGCTGAGCGCGTTGGTGACCATGATCCGGGAGAACTGGTCGGTGCTGACGTCGGCGGGGGTCTCGTGCTCGGCGTTGGTGACGCCCGCGACGACGAACAGCAGGTCGAACCGGCGTCCGCCCAGCCGCTCGTGAAGGCCGGCGACCTGCTCCGGGACGGTGATGTCGACGGTCTCGATCTCCAGCCGGTCGGCGAGCGGGCCCGAGAGATCGTGCAGAGCGGTGCGTCCGGGCCCGCGCACGGTGGCGACGACCTGCGCCCCCGCGGCGAGGTACTCCTCGGCGATCGCGAGGCCGAGGCCCCGCGACGCACCGATCAGCAGGACGGTGTTGTGCGGCGTGGTCGATGCGGTCGATGCCATGAGGGTGTCTGAATCCTTTGCTGCGGCACGGTTCTGTTCGGTCCGGCTCGGTTCGAGGTGGCTGAGGGACTCGCTGCCCCCGGAGAACCTCCCCCGTCCCTCCCTCGTCAACACGCAGCCCGGCACCCAGCCGCGGCATCGGTCAGCCACTGGTCGACGGCGGGTCAGATACCTTCGACGGGTTGGCTGCGGAGCATGCTCGCTGATCCGATCAACTGGGATCGCTCCAATTGATCCAGCACATCGTCGATCGTGGCGGCCATCTTGCGCCGACTGTTGACGATCTCAACGACACACCCGTAAACGACACGGCCGTTCATATCGATCAGATCCATGACGAAGTCGTCAGCAGTCTTCCGTTCGATCCCCCACTCGGCCAGGTAGTCGGGCGGGAAGTGCTTGCCGTTGTCGGTGACGATCACCTGCGCGCTTGCCTTGATCGCTGCCGCCAGGACGTGCCTGTCGTCCGGATCGGGGAGCTTGAGCCCTTCGATCAACGGCTCGTAGTTGGTGACGGTGCAGTCGCGCACGGCTGCGTTCATGAGGCGCCGCAACCTCGCCCGCTTCTCGTCGTCCGCGATCCCGTTACGGCGGAGTGCGGCTTCCACCTCGTCCAGGATCTGCTCGGTCCACTTGGCTTGGACGATCCCCTGCTGAGCCAAGCGGATGAGCAGATCCCGCACCGTGTTCGGGTAGAGCACGTTCGAGTCGTACAGGACGACGAAGGCCATGTCAGAGCAGCCCCATGTCCTCGTCGAAGGCGGCGAGGGAGTCGGCTGCGTCCTTGCGCTCGCTGTCATCCCGCCGCTTGTATCCCATGACGTCGTTGAACTTGATGCGGCGATGACGCCCGACCAGTTCGAAGGGGATCTCCCCCTTCTCCAGCAGATTGATCAGGTAGGGCCGGGAAACGTTGAGCATGTCAGCGGCGACCTGTGTGGAAACGATGGCGTTGACGGGCATGATCTGCACGCCTTGGCCGTTGGCGAGGGTGGCGAGCATCGCCGCGAACATCTCTACGGTGGGGCGTGGCAGAACGAGGGGATCGTGGGAGCCGACCTCTCCAAGGATGGAGATGTCCGTGGTGGTGTCCGTGGTGTGCGCGAGGTAGTCACGGATCCTACGCAGGGCACGTTCGGCGCTCTGGGCGTCGACGGTGCCTGGTGCGATCTTGCGGCCTTCCGTGGCGGTTGCCATGGTGATGCCTCCTTGGCTTCCCAGTATAGTCGCAGTATCCGAAGCATTCGCATTATTCGCAACGCCTTCCCGGGTAACGATCGCGGGACGCGCTCCGACGCCTCGTCCCACCCGATCGCATGAAGGGCTCGACCGCTGATCCAGGGCTGTTCCGCCTGATTGCACGCCGACTCGGGACAGGCCCGCAGGACTGCCTCTACGTTGGCGACGGCGGCGGTGGCGAACTCACCGGCGCATCCGACTGCGGCATGCGGGCGTTCGTGCTGCGGGCCGCTGACTGGGCCGTGAACGAAGCCCACGCACGCGAGGACGACTGGGCCGGCCCCGCCCTATTCCCACTGACTGACGTTCTGTCTCTCATCCCCGTCGGCGCAGACGGCCCCTGACCCGTCCTGACGGACGAGTGTTGTACGGGGCTCCGCAGTGAAGCGGTGCGGGGGAGTGCGGCCAGTGCAGGGCGTCACTTCTCCGGCACGGTCCATTCCTCGGGCACGGTCATCCCGCCGGGCGTGTAGTCGATCAAGACGGGGCGTGCCGCGGCCGGAACCGGAAACACGATCTTCCCTCGCAGGCAGCGGCCGGGCTGGACGGTCGAGTCGCCCATGGGGAACGCGGGCTTGGGGAAGTTGTCGTAGCCGGTGCCGGAGGGCTTGATCCGGGTGCCGTCGGAGTAGGTGAGGGTCCAGTCGGTGTCGGCCACGGGGATGGGCGCGGTGGACTGCGGGTTGCTGCACACCTTCACGTCGAGCGAGGCCCATATGTCGCCGCGGGACGACGGGCCGAAGGCGTCTTCCGGGGTGGGTCCGTCGACGGCGATGTGCTGTTGGTAGCTCAGGACCGTGGTGGCGCCGCTGACGGTGCCGGTGTCGCCCTGCTGCCAGGGCCAGGCGGTGCCGATCTTCATCAGCGGATCGGCGGCTGCCGCTGACGCGGGTGTGTCCGAGGTGGGGGCCGCGGGTCCGGCGGGGACGCCCGGCGGTCGGCTGCTGGCGTGGTCGCCGTTGCTGACCGCCCGGTGCGGGCCGGTGCAGCCCGCCAGCGCCAGCGCGAGCAGAGCCAGGACCGTGGCTGCGGTGGTGCCGGCTCGCATACGCGTCCCCTTGGAGTACTTGAGCCGCCAGCCTTCCAGGCTCGCAACGGTGACGTGCCCGGTGTTGCCAAACGGTTACCGCACGGACCAGACCCCGGCTCCCGGCCGTAGAACAGGCACCCCGATGACACGGCTCGGCCGGTCTCCATTCAGAGCCCGTCCCCTGCACCTGCAGGCGGCGGGGCTTCCGTCGCCTGCAGCACGTTGGGGTCGCAAGTTTCCGCATACCCATGGCACGGACGACAACGGAGCGTGCAAGCTCGGTCACAGCACTCCTCCCGACGAGAGAGGCACAGCCATGGCACTGCACAAGCTCGGCAAGGACCCCGAGAGCCCCAACAACGGCAGCCCCACCGTCTACCTCGACGACGTGACCGACACCTACCTACTGCAGGGCGGGAAGGTCACGGACCCCGAGCGGCTTGCCCAGCTCGCCATCCCCGACCACGAGACCGTGATCGAATTCCCCCGACGCATGATGCAGTTCTTCCCGGAGGTCAACGGTGGCGGCGGCGTTTGAAGATCTGTTCCGCTCAGCACGGCTGACTGCCGTGCACCTGGAGATGCGTGACGGCTACGGTCGTGACGCGGACTTCGAGGAGTGGAACAGCGGGCATCGTTTCGACCCGGCTGAGCGGTGGCATTCGTGGTTCGACCTCATGGTGCAGACCACGATCCGAGGCGTTGAGGTACGCAGGGCCAGGATCGTCTCCGAGCCGATCAGCGACTACATCCGCTTCGAGTACGACGTCACCAGCGGCCACAACGTCAAGTCGGGTGAGCAGGTGCGGTGGCTGCCTCGGCGTCAGGCCTCCGATCTGGCGCTGCCGGGTAACGACTACTGGCTGTTCGACGGCGAGACGGTGCTGTTCAACCACTTCGCCGGTGACGGCACGATGACGGGCGAGGAACTGGTCACCGACGCCAGGACCGTAGCGCTGTGCACAGAGGCGTTCGAGGCTGTCTGGCAACGCGCGATCCCCCACGAGGACTTCCGTCCCGCCTGAGAATCGGCAAGCTGATCACGTGTCATCCTCCAGTGTTACCCGTGCACGGGAAGCTCTCGGCCAGCGCCTGCGCGAGATCCGGAAGGACTCGGGTCTGACCGCGCGGGCGCTGGCTGAGTTGTGTTCCTGGCACGAGTCGAAGTGCTCCCGCATCGAGCACGGCAGGGTGACCCCCTCCGACGCCGACCTGCGGGCCTGGGCGCTGAACTGCGGCGTCGCGGGCCAGGCCGCCGATCTGATCGCCACCGCCCGCGGCATCGACGGCATGTACGTCGAGTGGCGGCGGATGGAGAGCTCGGGTCTCAAGCGCGCTCAGGAGTCCGTGCTGCCGCTCTGGGAACGCACCCGGCGGTTCCGGGCCTACTCCTCCTGGCTGATCCCGGGACCATTGCAGACCAGGCCCTACATCGAGGCGCTGCTGTCCGCGATCCGCGACCGGCGCGAGGTCCCTGACGACCTGGACGCCGCGGTTCAGGTCCGCATCGACAAGCAGCAGATTCTTCGCCGGGGCGGGCACCGCTTCGCTCTGCTGCTGGAGGAGAGCGTGCTCCGGCACCGGATCGGGACTGAGGCCGCTATGGCCGAACAACTGGGCCACCTGCTGTCGGTGGCGTCACTGCCGGCCGTAAGCCTGGGCATTGTCCCGTTCGCTGCGGACCGGTCTGCGTTGTGGCCCGTTGAAGACTTCTGGATCTTCGACGATACGCAGGTGAACGTCGAGCTGGTTTCCGCGTACCTCACGATCTCTCAGCCCCACGAGATCAGGATGTACGTCGACACCTTCGCGGCGTTGTCCCGGCAAGCCGTGTTCGGGGGCGACGCACGACGGCTGATCGGTGGGGCGATCCAGGCCCTCGGATGAACGCGCGCAAGTTCTCGCACACTCGTTGAGGCCGGAAACCGCCGCTCCCTACCGTCGGTGACATGGCGGACACAGCATCAGGCGACGCTCTCGCCTTACCCGTTGACGGTCAACTCCTGGCCCGGCTTCGCGGCGTGGCCTGCATCACCTGCGGCAGCACCGACGGCCCGCTGGCTCCGGCCGGGCACCGGTACACCACCACCTGCCTGGGCGGCCGTCTCGGCTGGGCCGTGGTCGCCTGCCCTGCGCACACCGAGGCTGCGGCGTGAGCGTGGATGGGGCCGGGCTCGACGCCGCTCTGATGCCCGGCCGCCCGTTCGCACGCACCGTGCCGACCCACGCCCTGCAGATCCTCGGGAGCGTTGCCGAGGTGCCACGGTGATGCCGGTGTCCGCCGCCCACGGCTACCCGGCGGACTACCTGCAGTCCGAATGCCTGGTCGGCCACAAGGACCCCGGCTTCGTCCACGGGTGCCGCACCTGCCCCTACCCCGGCTACCAGCACCCGGTGCTCGGATGGCAGCCGAGGCCCTGCGCCTGCCCGCACCACGACCACACCACGGAGGAGGCAACGACATGATCGAGATCCCGCCCCCTGAAGGCGCCACCAAGGCCGGGTACTGCGGCGGCTGCGACCGCTGGACGCCGAACGCGCGCGTGGTGGCCGAGATCCACGGCGACACCGGCTGCGGCGGCACCGTCCTGCGCTGCACCGACTGCGACACCAAGGCAAAGGCCCGACTCGCGAAGTAGCGCCCCCCGCCCGCCCGGCCGCCGGCGCTGTGGAAGACCAGCAGCCAGGCGGGACACCACCGTCCGGGTGGGTCACGCGCTCCCCCCAGCGCACCCGGACGGTGCCCAACCGCCGTCCGCGCCCGTGAAGCGAACGCCTGCGGAGGCCACGGGCACGGGCGGCAGCCGGACCCTAACGAGGTCCCGGCACCCTGGCCCCGCCGACGGGCTCGCATGCGTCGGCGGGGCCAGTGGAAGCTACTTCAGCGCCCATCGACAACCTTCCTCGGCGTCCATCTGGGCGAGGAGCACGATGGCTCGGATGTAGGCCTGGGCGAAGTCGTCCGTGGCGCTCATGCGGGTCATGCGGTCTCCCTGCCGCTCGATAGATGCTGGAGTGCTACCCAGGGAGTTCCGAGGGAGTCACGTCACCCAACCGTGGGCGTGGCGACGCCCGCAATCGAGGCCCTGGTCACCGTTCGGCAACATTCATCACATTGCTTTCACATCCCTGGAACGCTGAGCAACCCAACCAGCACCCAGGGAGACCAGCGCTATGAACTACCCGCCCCAGCAAGGACCGCCTACCGCCTACATGCCCCCGCCACCCGAGCCGAAGAAGAGCAAGAAGGCCGCCGGGTGCCTCGGCATCGGCTGCGGCGGATTAGTCCTCATCGCCGTCATCGGAGGCATCGCAGCAGCCGTCAGCGGAGGCGGGAAGAGCGGCAGCAGCAGTACCACCGTCGCGGCCGGCCCGGCGCAAGCCACCACCGAGGCAGCCGCACCGGCCGCAAGCAAAGCCGCCGCCCCCAAGAAGGCCGCCACCCCGGACACCGTGACGTACATCGTCACCGGCACCAGCAACGCCGACGTCCAATACGGGACGGCCGGGTCCACAACCCAGGGCCACGTGCCACTGAAGGTCACGAAGAAGCTCGGCAACCCCCTCTACTACTCGATCTCCGCCCAGCTTCAGGGCTCCGGCAAGGTCACCTGCAAGATCGAGGTGAACGGGAAGGCGATCAGCACCGCGACCGCGTCCGGCGGCTACAACATCGCGATGTGCGAGATGTCGAAGGACCCGCTCAGCGGCGACTGGACAGACACCAACCAAGGCTGACCCGCCCCACGGCCCCGTACTGGTGCGACCGGGCGGGGCCGAGGTGCGTCCTGGTGCGTCCGGTCGCTATCAGGCCGAGTTCGCGTCGATGACTGCTTTCGCCTTGCCGAACACCGTCACCTCGTTCGACGGGACGCCATGGACACCGAGGAGGGGGGTCAACTGCTGCCCGAAGCCCTGGCCCGACTCGAAGAGCTGAAGCTCGGCGACATGACCCGCATCGGCCGACTCCGCTTCATGGGCGCCTGTCGGCTGTACGGCTTCCTGGAGGGCAACGTGTTCCACGTCCTGTGGTGGGACCCGAATCACGAGATCTGGCCCTACGAGAAGGAGCACAGCTGATCGGCGCCCGCCCTCCTCCTCATGCCGAAAGTTAACGTCGAGAGCCCCCGCTGCCTGCAACCGCAGGTGGCGGGGGCTTCTTGTCGTGGATCAGCATTCCGGGGTCGCAATCTGGCCACTGTGGCCGAGTGACGATGTCTTGACGGGGAGTCACCAAATGGGGAGGGTGTGCAAGAACGCGAAAGAGCCTTGATCAAGGAGGGCACCATGGCGCTACTGTTCATTGGCGTTGACCCGAGCACTGGTGACGGCGACTCGCCCACCGTCTGGGTCGACCCGGACACCAAGCGGATCTTCGTTCAGGGGTGGAAGCCCAGCACCGAGGACCGACAGAAGGTGTACGAGAACCCCGCACCCCGGCACGCTCCCGGGATTCCCGACCATGAGGACGTCATCTGTATCCCGGCCCGCATGGTGCCGATCCTCCGAAAGGCATGTGATGTCGCAGAAGGACTGGACTGAGCCGTTCCGGCAGGCCCGGTACTCCGCTGTCCACTTGGAGATGCGCGACTCCTACGCTGTTGCTGCCGAGGCCGAGCGTTTCGCCGCCTGGCGCGAGACCGGCACGGTCGACGTAGAGGCGGATGCGGTAGAGCACCGGCAGGTATGGATGGCCCTGGTGCGGGAGATGGTCGCCCGCGGGGTGATCGTGCGCCGAGCCCGGATCATCTCCGAGCCGGTCACGGACTACATCCGCTGGGAGCACGCCATCACAGCCGCCAACCTCGGAGCCGGCGAGCAGGTCAGCTGGCTGCCGCGCCGTAGCGCCGCCGACCTGGCGCTGCCCGGCACCGACTTCTGGCTGTTCGACGATGACCTGGTCCGATTCGGGCACTTCACCGGCGATGGTGACCTAGCCGGCCATGAGGTTCGGACTGAGTCCCACGTCCTGAAGCTCTGCCGGGAGTCGTTCGACCAGGTCTGGGACCGGGCGACACCCCATGAGGACTACGAGATCCACTGAACCGGTACTGAGCGCGAGCCCATGTCCAGATCACCTTTCTCCAGCGCTCAGCAGGCCCGCGAGCGGGTTGCGGCACGGCTCCGTGAACTGCGACTCGACGCAGGCCTGACTGGCGATGCCCTGTCCGTCAAATGCGGGTGGAGCCCGGCGAAGTCCTCGCGGGTGGAGCACGCCAAGGCAGCCCCGTCCGACGCAGACATCCGGGCCTGGTGCACGGCCTGTGGCCAACCTGAGCAGGCCGAAGACCTGATCGCCGCGAACCGTCAGGTCGACCACCTGTACGTCGAGTGGCGGCGCCAGCAGCGCACCGGCCTGAGCCGCCTCCAGGATGCCCTGCTGCCGGTCTACGAGCAGTCCCGCGTCCTGCGCGCCTACTCCTCCAGCATGGTCCCCGGGCTGCTGCAGACCCCGGAGTACGCCACGGCGCTGCTCACCGCGATCACGGCGTTCCGGGACATCCCGAACGACGTCGAGCAGGCCGTCGCCTCCCGCGCGAAGCGGGCCCGGATCCTGTACGAGGGCAGCCACCGAGTAGTCATCCTGATCGACGAGGCGGTACTGAGGCGCACGTTCGGCGGCCGGGAAGCAATGACTGGCCAGCTCGCTCACCTGCTCGACCTACTGAGGCTGCCTTCGCTGGCCCTGGGCATCATCCCGCTCGGATCGGTCTGGGAGACCGTCTGGCTCCTGGAGACCTTCCACATCTTCGACTCGTCACTGGTCTCCATCGAGACGCTGTCCGCGTACATCCGCATCACGGAGCAGAACGAGATCGAGCTCTACGAGAAGGCGTTCGTTGAGATGGGCCGCATGGCCGTCTACGGGCCACCGGCGCGAGCCTTGATCGAGAGCGCAATCGACGCCCTACAGTGATTCGCGCGCAAGAAAGCGTAAGAACGTAGAGGCCGAATCCCGGTCGTCCCTACCGTCGGTGACATGGCGGATACGGCGACAGCATCGACGCTCACCCTGCCGGTGGACGACGCATTACTGGTCCGCCTGCACGGCACGGCGTGCATCACCTGCGGCACCACCACCGGGCCCCTGTACGGCGCCGGCCATGTGTACACCGCGGTCGCCGCCGGCCAGGACGGCTGCCTCGGCTGGGCTGTCGTCGCCTGCCCCGAGCACCTGGCGGCGGCATGAACGGGGAGACGGCCAAGATCGAGGGCAGCGCCAAGATGACGACCGCCTACGTCACCCCGGAGTGCCGTGTCGGCCATGAGCACCCCGGCTTCCGGCATGGCTGCCCGTCCTGCCGCGCCCCCGGCTACCAGCACCCGGTGTTGGGCTGGATGCCCGTGCCGTGCGCCTGCACCTGCCACACCGAGGAGGCTGCGTCGTGACGCCCGAGGAGATCCCGCTGGGCGCTACCGCTCCCGGGTCGTGTTGCCGTTGCGGGGCGTGGTCGGCGGTGGCCCAGGTCGTGGTCGAGATCCATGGCGACTCCGGACCCGGTGCGACGGTCGTGCGATGCCCGGACGGGTGCGCCAAGTCCGTAGTGCCCCGTGGGGAACGTACCCGCACGTATCCCCGCTGAGACTCCCGCCCGGCCGCTGCCAGTGCCGCCCCGGCCGGGCGGGGCACCACGCCGTCTGGGTGTCCCTGCCCCCCAGGCCTCCCGGACGGTGCCAGACCACCGCCCGCACCTGTGAATCCTGGGGAGGCCGCCGGTGCGGGCGGTACCGAACAGGCCCTGACGGGGTGAGGGGGCGCCGTCAGGGCCTTCCCCTTGCGCGAGGAGAGCCGTGGACTTCGACGAGACCGACGAGGAACTGCTCGACGGGTGGCCCGAGCCATTGCCCGCAGCCCTGGACGTTCTCGGCCCGTGCCCGCCGTGGTGCGCTGGCCGGCCCCACCTGGAGAACACCTCCGAGTATGCCTGCGACCAGGCCCACGAGTCCGAGCGGCTGAAGTTCCAGGCCGAGCTGGCAAGCGGTCAGGTGGCGATCTCGGGTGACGCGCAGATCGTCTGGGTGCCGTTCTCGGAGCTACCCGGCGGGGATGTGCCCTATGTGGGCCTGCGGTGGGATGAAGGCTTCGACCGTCTGGGGCCCGGTGACGTCCTCGCGGTCGCCGACGGCATCGAGGCGTGGGCCGGGCAGCTCCGGGTGATCGCCGAACGGCTGCGCGGGATCCGTGCGGGAGAGCTACCCGATCAGGGAACCTCGTCTCCCAGAGTTGACCCACCGTAAGCCGTGCGGAGGGAGTGGTGACCATGATCGCTCAGCACTCGGTCCAGCAGAGCCCGTTTTTCACCCTCGTCGCCGAAATCAAAAGGCCCAGCTCACATACCATGAGCTGGGCCTTGACCAGGTGGGGCGGGTGGGACTCGAACCCACGACCAAGGGATTATGAGTCCCCTGCTCTAACCGGCTGAGCTACCGCCCCGGGTTATTCGCACACAGTACCGACTGCACGGACGATCATTCCAGCTGATCGTCGTACATCAGGACGAGCGGCCTGCTCGCTGGCCGCTCGCCGCAGCATAGCTGGTGAGACGCGTGGGCCGCGCGTGAGGTTCCGTCGTTCGGATCTTTCCCGCCGCGGCCCCGGCCCGGTTCCTGCGGATCACTCGGATCAGGGCCGCCCCCAGCAGCAGGAGACCGAGGACCGGGTACGGCGAGGAGAACGGCTGCTGCCACAGCGCCGTCGCCAGGCTGTGGGTGGGGCTGTGCGGGGTGAGCCACATGGAGTACCCGAGGAAGGCGGCCAGCCCGCCGCCGAGGAGCAGCCGCCAGCGCAGATGCCGTGCGCCCCGCGGTCGCTGCTGCTCCGTCACCGCCTCAGCGGCCAGCAGCACCAGCAGCGGGACGCACCAGACCCAGTGGTGGGTCCAGCTGATCGGGGAGATCAGCAGCGCGGTGACCCCGGCGCAGACCACGCCCCAGGCCTCGGCGTGCGGGACGTGCCGGTCGCTGCGGGTGGCGTAGGCGGCGACGGCGAGGCCGCCCACCGCGGTGGCGCCGGCCAGCAGGGTCCAGGAGAGGCCGGGGTCGGGCTCGTGCAGCAGCCGGGCCAGGGCGCCGCGGAGTGACTGGTTGTCAGGGATGCTGGTCACCCCGACCCGGTGCGAGTCGTAGAGGTAGTGGGTCCAGAAGCGCTCGGACGCGTGGGGCAGGGCGATCCAGCCGAGCAGCGCGGTGCCCAGGAAGCCGGCGAAGGAGACCAGCGCGGCCCGCGGGCGGCCGGTCAGCAGCAGGTAGACGCCGAACACCCCGGGGGTCAGCTTCAGCCCGGCGGCGATGCCGATCAGCAGGCCCTTGCCGCGGGCGTGGTCCGGGCGGGTGAGGTCGGCCAGTATCAGGCAGATGATCAGCAGGTTGATCTGGCCGTACTTGAGGGTGGTCCACACCGGCTCCAGCCAGACGCCCGCGCCGACGACCGCGATCGCGGCGATCGGCCGGACCGGCCGCCGGGGCCAGCCGACCAGCTGGAAGCTGAGCCGCGCCAGCACCCCCAGCAGGGCCAGGTTGGTCCCGGTCACCAGCAGCCGCAGCACGCCGACCGGGACGTAGGTGGTCGGCACGAACAGCATCGCGGCGAAGGGGGGGTAGGTCGCGACCAGATGGAACTGCGGCACGACCATGGTGTAGAGGTTCGTGCCGTGCCGGACGGTGTCGCCCTCGTCCCGGTAGACCACCATGTCGACCATGCCGAAGTGCAGCGCGTGCCGGACGACCGCGTAGATCCCGAGGGATATCAGGGCGCCGGCCACGATCAGGAGCCGGGTGCCGAGGGGCGGCGGTCCGGTACGGGGTCCGCTGCGCGGGGCGGTCCGGGGGCCGCGGGGCGGGCCGCCGAGCGCGCGGTCGGGGCCGGGTCGGCCGCCGACTGCGCGGTCGGTCCGGGCGCGGTTGGTCTCGGTGCGACCGCGAACGGCCGCTCTGTCCCGCAGTGCTTCCCCCGCCACGTCCCCACCCTCGACCGTCGTCGGCACCGGGCGGGAGCCGTCGCCGACCGTGCCCTACGTCCGCGTGGAGCCTAGCGGGGTTGATCTGACGGTGGCGTCCCCGGGACGGCTGAGGAATCTCATCCTTGGGGACTACGGGGACGGGACGGGGAGTAGGGGAGGGAGCGGCCCGTGCGGCTGCGACGGCCGGACGGGACGGGGCGGGACACGGCTGGACGGTGCCGACGACGGTCGAGGGCGGGGCGGGGCGGGGTTGGACCGGACGGCCGTAGGGGGCTGGCCGCAAGGCCCCACCCCCCTACGGCGTCCGCTCCGCGCCGTCGACGATCCGTTGCAGCAGGTCGCGGAGTTGGCCGCGCTGGTCCGGGGCCAGTGCGGCCAGCGGCGCGCGGGCGAAGTGCAGCGACTCGCGGAGTTCCGCGGAGGCGGCGCTGCCGGCCGCCGTCGCGGCGACCAGTTTGACCCGGCGGTCGTCCGGGGCCGCCTGCCGTTCGACCAGGCCCCTGGCCTCCAGTCGGTCGACGATGCCGGTGATGTTGGACGGCTCGCAGGCGAGCGTCTGCGCGATCCGGCGCATCGGCATCGGGCCGTGCCGCAGCAGGGCCAGGACCTTGGCCTGGGCGCCGGTCAGCGAGCGCGCGGCGGCGGCCTCCTCGTACTCCTTGTGGAAGAGCGAGACGAGGTTGGCCATCAGGTCGACCACCTCAAGGGTGAGCGGGTCCTGGGGGTCCTGTGCTGGTTGCGGCATACCGAGAGGCTAACTGAATATTTGACATGGTGAAGCTTTTGGAGGCAGGGTTACTTGACACCCTCAATGAACGAATAAGTAAAGGAATCCCCTCATGACTGAGCAGACCCTGCCCGCGACCGGCCGTGAGTGGCACCTGGCCGCACGGCCCGACGGCTGGCCGACGCCGGGGGACTTCGCGCTGGTCGAGGCGCCGGTGCAGGCACCGGGGGCGGGGCAGATCGTGGTCCGCAACGAGTACCTCTCGGTCGACCCGTACATGCGCGGCCGGATGAACGACGTGAAGTCGTACGTGCCCCCGTTCCGGCTCGGCGCGGTGATGGAGGGCGGCGCGGTCGGCCGGGTGGTCGCCTCCGCGGCCGAGGGCTTCGCCGTCGGCGACGCGGTGCTGCACGGGCTCGGCTGGCGCGAGTACACGACCCTGGACGCCGCGAAGGGGGTCAAGGTCGACGACGCGCTGCCGCTGCGGTCCTACCTCGGGGTGCTCGGGATGACCGGCCTCACCGCCTACGCCGGGCTGCTGGAGGTCGGCTCCTTCCAGGAGGGCGAGGCGGTCTTCGTCTCCGGTGCGGCCGGTGCGGTCGGCAGCGTCGTCGGCCAGATCGCCAAGCTGCGCGGGGCCTCGCTGGTGGTCGGCAGCGCCGGGTCGCCGGAGAAGGTCCGCAGGCTGACCGAGGAGTTCGGCTTCGACGCCGCGTTCGACTACAAGGCGGGACCGGTCGCCGAGCAGCTGGCCGAGGCCGCTCCCGACGGGATCGACGTCTACTTCGACAACGTCGGCGGCGAGCACCTGGAGGCGGCGATCGGCGCGCTCAACCTGCGCGGCCGTGCGGTGCTGTGCGGGGCCATCGCCCAGTACAACGACACCAGGCCACCGACCGGCCCGCGGAACCTGGCGCTGGCCATCGGAAAGCGGCTGCGGCTGCAGGGGATGCTGGTGGGCGACCACTACGCGCTGCAGCCGCAGTTCGTCGCCGAGGTCGGCGGCTGGCTGCGCGAGGGGAAGCTGGTGGTCGAGGACACCGTGGTGGACGGCTTCGAGAACACGGTGGACGCGTTCATCGGGATGCTGCGCGGCGCGAACACCGGAAAGATGCTGGTCCGCGTCGCGGGCTGACAGACTCTCGGACGCTGCCCGCGGTCCCGGGCAGCCGCCCTGCGAACCACGGGAGTCGCGCTGTGCCTGTCGGTAGTCCTGTCGGTCCTCTGCACGGTCCTCCGGTCGTCGTCGGTGTCGACTTCGGCACCCTGTCCGGTCGCGCCGTCGTCGTCTCGGTCGCCGACGGCGCCCAACTCGCGGACGCGGTGCACGAGTACCGGCACGGGGTGCTGGACCGGACGCTCCCGGACGGCCGCACCGCGCTGCCGCCGGACTGGGCGCTGCAAGTGCCCGAGGACTGGCGGGAGGTGCTGCGCACGGCCGTCCCCGAGGCGTTGGCGCGGTCCGGGGCGGCCCCGGGGCAGGTGGTCGGCATCGGCGTCGACGCCACCGCCTGCACCGTGCTGCCGACCGACGCCGAGGGCACCCCGCTCTGCGAGCTGCCGGGGCTGGCCGGGAGGCCGCACGCGTACCCCAAGCTGTGGCGGCACCACGCGGCGCAGCCGCAGGCCGACCGGATCAACGCGCTGGCCGCTGAGCTCGGCGAGCCCTGGCTCGCCAGGTACGGGGGGAGGGTGTCCAGCGAGTGGCAGTACGCCAAGGCGCTGGAGCTGCTGGAGCAGGACCCGGAGCTGTACGCGGCGGCGGAGCGTTGGATCGAGGCCGCCGACTGGATCGTCTGGCAGCTCACCGGCGGCGAGACCCGCGGGTCGGCTGCGGCCGGCTACAAGGGCATGTACCAGCCGGACCTGGCCACGCCGCCGGGGCTGGCCGTACCGCTGGACCTGGCCACGCCGCCGGATCCGGCCGTACCGCCGGACTCGGCCGCAGCGCCGGGCGCCGCCGCCGGCCGTCCCGCCGCGGCGTTCCTGGCGCGGCTGGACCCCGGCTTCGCCGGGTTCGGGGCGAAGGTGGAGCACCCGCTGCTGCCGCCCGGCGCCCGCGCGGGCGGGCTGACCGCCCGCGCCGCGGCGCTGACCGGGCTGCCGGAGGGGACGGCGGTGGCGGTGGGCCACATCGACGCGCATGTCACCAGCGCCGCGGCGCAGGCGTTGGAGCCCGGCCACCTGCTCACGATCATGGGCACCAGCGCCTGCCACATCGTCAACTCCGAGGCGCTGGCCGAGGTCCCCGGGATGTGTGGGGTGGTCAAGGACGGGGTGGCGCCGGGGCTCTGGGGTTACGAGGCCGGGCAGAGCGGGGTCGGCGACGTGCTGGCCTGGGCGGCGCGCACCGCCGCGCCCGAGGCGTACGCGGTGCGGGCGCGCGCCCGCGGGATCGGCATGCACGAGCTGCTGACCGAGCTGGCCGCGGCCCAACCCGTGGGCAGCCACGGGCTGGTGGCGTTGGACTGGCACAGCGGCAACCGCTCCACCCTGGTCGACCACCGGCTCTCCGGGCTGGTCCTCGGGCTCACCCTGGACACCGCGCCTGAGGACCTCTACCGGGCGTTGATGGAGGCCACCGCCTTCGGCAGCCGCATGATCGTCGAGGCGTTCGAGCAGTCCGGCGTCCCGGTCACCGAGATCACCGTGGCCGGCGGATTGGCCCGGAACCCGTTTCTGATGCAGCTCTCCAGCGATGTGCTGCGCCGGCCGCTGAACGTGGTGGGCTCCCGGCAGGGACCGGCGCTGGGCGCGGCGATCCATGCGGTGGTGGCCGCCGGGGCGTATCCGGACCTGGTCGCGGCGTCGGCGGCGATGGGACGGGTCGACCGCGCGGTGTACCGGCCGGACCGGCGTCGGGCCGACGACTACGAGCTGCTGTTCGCCGAGTACCGCGAGTTGTACGACCACTTCGGCCGCGGGGCGGGACCGGGCGGAGCGGCTGGAGCGGCTGGAGCGATGCACCGGCTGCGGGCGATGCGGGATCGGGGGCATGCCCAACTCGGAAGATCCGTTTGAACGATGAGCCGATGACCATGCGTATTCCACTCGTCCGTGGAGGGAAGACGCGTGCTTTCGGGTGGTTCACCTTGAGCACGGCCCATGGCGGGCTCCGGCGCGGTACCGTTTCCTCAGCATTCCGGTGAGAGTTCAACTTCCTTCCGGAGTGACCAAGTCGGCCTGCTTTTGGCCACTCTGAGTGAGAGTTAGTCCGTTTTGTTGAGATTATTGATCGCGTAGTGTTTACAGAAAGTCACCTCGGGTAGTCATAGCCACGGTGACGTACGGACACCAGGAGCACGCAGACGTGGGACCGAGGCCGCTGGGGAAGGCGCCCCTCGCACCACACTGGAGGTCCCGGTGACGACTCGTGGAGTTCTCTACCTGCACTCCGCGCCGCGCGCGCTCTGCCCCCACGTCGAGTGGGCGGCGGCAGGCGTGCTCGGCGTGCGCGTGAGCCTCGACTGGATCCGCCAGCCCGTCGCTCCCGGTACCTGGCGTGCCGAGGTCTCCTGGCAGGGGGAGCCCGGGACCGCTTCCCGGCTGGCATCCGCGCTGCGCGGTTGGCAGTTGCTGCGCTTCGAGGTGACCGCCGACCCCTGTGCGGGCTTCGAGGGCGAGCGCTACAGCAGCACGCCCGACCTCGGCATCTACCACGCGGTGACCGGGGCCCACGGCGACATCATGATCCCGGAGGACCGGCTGCGCGCGGCGCTGCTGCGGTCCCGTTCCGGCGAGGTCGATCTGGAGGCCGAGGTCTCCCGGCTGCTCGGCAAGCCGTGGGACGACGAACTCGAACCGTTCCGCCACGCCGGCGAGGGCGCGCCGGTGCGCTGGCTGCACCAGGTGGTCTGACGGCAGGTGCTCTGAGCAGCGGGTGTCCTGAGCGGCAGGTGCCCTGAGCAGCGGGTCTGATCCCCCGTTAGGCCCTGTCGCAGGGCGTAGGGGTGGCGCACTTCCGATAATCGGATCATGCCGTCCGCAGGGCGGACGCCTCCTGCATCCACGGCCAGTGGTGGCAGTTTTCCATCTGTTAACCGCTACCCCTTGCGCTGCAATTCTTCACGCGTGTACACATCAGGGTGGCGCTTCGAACACGCGCCCTTACAGTTCCATGCGGGAAAAGTCCTGACGGGCCCTCACCTCTGGAGTTCCGATTACCGATCACCAGTCATCACGCGGACGGCGTACGCGCATAGCCACCGCCGCCGTCGCTTCTCTGGCTCTCGCCACCGGCGCCCTCGTCCTCGCTTCGCCGTCGCAGGCCGACCCGGTCGCCGCCCAGGCCAAGGTCCTGACCGGGACGCGTCCGTCCTGGGCCACCCCCTCGGCGGACCAGGGCACGCTCGCGGCCGGCGCCGTGACCACGGCCACGGTGTACCTCAACGCCCAGGACCCGGCCGCGCTCGCGGCCTACGCCAAGGCCGTCTCCTCCCCGGGGAACGCGTCCTACGGCAAGTTCCTGACGGCCGCCCAGGCCAAGTCGAAGTTCCTGGCCACCCCGGCCCAGGTCAAGGCCGTCCAGGCCTGGCTCACCGGTGCGGGCCTGAAGATCGGCAGCACCTCCCAGCACGCGATCACGGTCAGCGGCAACACCGCGGCCATCAAGCGCGCGTTCGGCACGTCGCTGCACTCGTACAAGGTCAAGGGCGCCACGGTGCACGCGCCGTCCGCCAACGCGGTGATCCCGGCGAGCGTCGCCTCGTCGGTGCTCGGCGTGGTCGGACTCGCGTCCACCACCCCGGCCACCAAGCCGCAGGCCGTCCCGGTCAACCCGGCGGTCAAGGGCGCGGGCGTCGCCCCCGGCAAGGCCACCCTGCCGACGGTCGCCACCTGCTCCGACTACTGGGGCCAGAAGGCCGCCAAGGGCGCGCCGGTCGGCTACACCGCCAAGATGGACTTCGACCAGTGCTCCTTCTACCCGTCGCAGCTGCGGCAGGCGTACGGGATCACCGCGTCGGGTCTGACCGGCAAGGGCGCCACCGTCGCCATCATCGACGCCTACGCGTCGAGCACCATGCTGGCGGACGCCAACCAGTACGCCACCAACCACGGTGACAAGGCCTTCAAGGCCGGCCAGTACACCGAGGTCGTCACCCCGTCCCAGTGGAACAACCAGGACGCCTGCGGCGGTCCCGAGGGCTGGGCCCCCGAGGAGGCCCTCGACGTCGAGATGGTGCACGGGCTCGCGCCCGACGCCAAGGTCGTCTACGTCGGCGCCAACTCCTGCACCGACGACGACCTGGGCGCCGCGCTGGCGAACGTGGTCGACAACCACCTGGCTGATGTCGTCTCCAACTCCTGGGGCGAGATCATGCACAGCTACACCAACGGGGACTACCCGCAGGCGCTGATCGCGTCCTACGAGCAGACCTTCGAGCAGGGCGCGATCGAGGGCATCGGGTTCGACTTCTCCGCGGGCGACTGCGGCGACAGCTCCCCGGGCGCTGCGGCGACCGGTGCGAACTGCGACCCGAGCACCACCGAGGCCCAGGCCAACTGGCCCGACTCCGACCCCTGGGTGACCAGTGTCGGCGGCACCGCGCTGGCCATCTCCAACAAGAAGGGCGCCTACGGTTTCGAGACCGACATGGGCACCCTGCGCTCGTCGCTCTCGGCCGACCAGAAGGGCTGGAATCCGCTTCCGGGCTCCTTCTACTTCGGTGGTGGCGGCGGCGTCAGCGACGAGTTCGCCCAGCCGTGGTACCAGGGTCCGGTCGTGCCGAGCGCCACGGCGCACACCCTGCCGACCGGCGCCACCGTCGACACGGCGATGCGTGCCACCCCGGACGTCTCCATGAACGGTGACCTCTACACCTCGGTCCTGGTCGGCATCTCCGACGGTGCGGCCTACAGCGAGGGCGGCTACGGCGGCACCAGCGTCTCGGCGCCGGAGTTCTCCGCGGTCCAGGCCGACGCGATCCAGGCCCACGGCGGCCGTGCGCTCGGCTTCGCCAACCCGGCGATCTACTCGCGCGCCGGCGGCAAGTCCTACACCGACGTCGTGAACAAGGACGCCGCGCAGGGCAAGCCCCCGCTCAGCGCCGTGTTCGACGCCGGCACCATCGACGGCGCCCTCCGGGTCCGCCTGGTGGCCTTCGGCCGCGACTACGGTCTGACCGCGGTCAAGGGCTACGACGTCGCCACCGGCGTCGGCTCGCCCACCGAGGCCTACCTGAAGTCGTTCAAGAACGGCTGACGGTTCCTCAAGCACTGAACCGGAGCCCGGCGGGACCACCCGCCGGGCTCCGGCGCGTCCGGTCCCGCCGGGCCTGCCGCCGCAGCAGCAGGAACAGCACCACCCCGGCCGCCAGCAGCACCGAGCCCGCGACCAGGAACGGCACCGGGTCCCAGGCGTCGGTGCAGCTCCCGCCGCCGGAGCCGGACGAGGCGCTGACCGTGCCGGAGCAGCTCTGCACGCCGCCGCTGCTGGTGCAGACCTCGGTGGCGTCGGTGCCCCGGCAGACCGGGCCGGGGCCGCCGCGGTTGAGCCAGCCGACGTAGAGCAGCAGCAGGGACGGGCCGGACAGCAGCCCCGGCAGCCCCGCTGCGGAGCCGCGGCGGAGGCCGAGCAGCAGCAGCGCGGTCAGCAGCAGCGCCACCGGCGCCACGAAGATCCCGATGGTCAGCGCGCCCAGCAGGGCCAGCGCCCAGCTCGCGCCGACCACCGCCCACGCGCCGAACCACAGCCAGGACCGGTCCGCTTCGGGTCTCATCGACGTCCTCGTCTCTTGAAGATGTCGAGCAGGGAGGCGATCTTCCCGGCCCGGTCGAACAGGGCCAGCGCGGGAGCGCGCTCGCCCTCCAGGTTGGCGAGCATCTCCAGGCCCAGGTACATCGCCACCACGGCGTGGGCCAGTTCCTCCGGCGGCAGCATCCGGGCGGCGGGGGAGCCCCTGAGGGCGTCCCGCACCGAGTCGGCGGCGAAGTCGCGCCAGGGGCGGATCCGGGCGGCGACCTCGGGCCGCAGCTCCGGGGTGAACTGGGCGGCGGCGATCATCTCCACCAGGACGGTGACGTGCCCCTGGTCCAGGTCCTCGTCGAACACCGACCTGGCTGCCTGCACCAGGGCGGCCAGGCTGTGCGACTCCTCGACCATGGCCCGGTAGCGGGTGTCGCGGGCGCTGCTGACCGCGTCCAGCGCGGCCAGGTGCAGCGCGGACACGGTGCCGAAGTGATAGAAGATCAGCGCCTGGTTGCAGCCGGAGCGCTGGGCGATCTCGCGTGCGCTGGCCCCGGCGAAGCCGTTCTCGCGCAGGGCGGCGACGGCCGCCCGCACCAGGGCGGCCCTGGTCTCCTCCGAGCTGCGGCCCTTGGCCATGCTTCTCCCGCTGCTTCCCGGACTTTTGAGCAGTTGCTCAAATTGAGCGACTGCTCAAATAGTAGGGAGTGCCGGGCGCGGCCCGCAAGGGAAACGCAGATGCCCGGCACAGGGAGCTGTGCCGGGCATCTGCTGGGGTTCTGTCGGGGTGTCAGCCCTTGCGGAAGGCCAGCACCACGTTGTGGCCGCCGAAGCCGAAGGAGTTGTTCAGTGCCGCGATCGGGCCCTCGGGCAGCTTGCGGGCCTCGCCGGTGACGATGTCGGCGTCGACCTCCGGGTCCAGGTCGTCCACGTTGACCGTGGGCGGGGCCAGCCGGTGGTGCAGCGCCAGCACGGTGGCGACGGTCTCGATGCCGCCGGCGCCGCCGAGCAGGTGGCCGGTCATCGACTTGGTCGCGGACACCGCGATGTGGTCGACGTGGTCGCCCAGCTCCTTGCGCAGCGCCTTGATCTCGGCGACGTCGCCCTGCGGGGTCGAGGTGGCGTGCGCGTTGAGGTGCACCACCTCGGCCTTGTCCAGGCCGGTCGACTCGAACAGGTGGGCCAGCGCGCGGGCGATACCGGCCCCGGTCGGCTCCGGCTGCGCGA
Source organism: Streptacidiphilus cavernicola (assembly GCF_042510955.1). Taxonomy (NCBI): domain Bacteria; kingdom Bacillati; phylum Actinomycetota; class Actinomycetes; order Kitasatosporales; family Streptomycetaceae; genus Streptacidiphilus; species Streptacidiphilus cavernicola. The sequence goes on along the minus strand of NZ_JBHFAB010000004.1, from coordinate 131,557 downwards.
TGTGGTGGGCGTCCGAGGACAGGCCCTGGCCCACCGCCTCGCAGTAGACCCGGGCGCCGCGGGCGGCGGCGTGCTCGGCCGACTCCAGCACCACGATGCCGGCGCCCTCGCCCAGCACGAAGCCGTCGCGGGCCTTGTCGTAGGGGCGCGAGGCGGCGGTCGGGTGCTCGTTGTTCTTGGACATCGCCATCATGTTGGAGAAGGCGACGATGGGCAGCGGGTGGATGGCCGCCTCGGTGCCGCCGGCGACCACGACGTCGGCGCGGCCGGTGCGGATCATCTCGATGGCGTAGCCGATGGCCTCCGCGCCGGAGGCGCAGGCGCTGACCGGGGTGTGTACACCGGCCCGCGCGCCGATCTCCAGGCCGACGTTGGCCGCCGGGCTGTTCGGCATCAGCATCGGCACGGTGTGCGGGGAGACGCTGCGGACTCCCTTGTCCTTGAGCACGTCGTACTGGTCGAGCAGGGTGGTCACGCCGCCGATGCCGGAGGCGACCACGGCGCCGAGGCGGTCCGGGTCCACCGGGGAGCCCTCGGTGGTGGCCGGGGCCGGGAAGCCCGCGTCGGTCCAGGCCTCGCGGGCCGCGATCAGCGCGAACTGCGCGGACCGGTCCAGCTTGCGGGCCTGGTGCTTGGGGATGATCTCGCCGGGGTCGACGGCGGTGCGGGCGGCGATCCGGACCGGGATGTCGGCGGCCCACTCCTCCGTCAGGAGCCGTACGCCGGAACGCCCGTTGACCAGGCCCTCCCAGGTGGACGCGGCGTCGCCGCCGAGCGGCGTGAAAGCGCCGATCCCTGTGACGACCACGGTGCGGTTGTCGTTGGTCACTGCAAATCTCCCACGGTTACGTCTACTTGGATGCGGAGGCTGGGGGCGGTTCGAGGGTGGGGCACGCCCTCCGGCCGCTGCCGCGGCGGCGGCCGGAGGGACGGGTCCCGGCGAGCGGGGTCGCTCAGCTGTTGGCGAGGATGAAGTCCACGGCGTCGCCGACGGTCTTCAGGTTCTTGACCTCGTCGTCCGGGATCTTCACGCCGAAGCGCTCCTCGGCCGCGACGACGACCTCGACCATGGACAGCGAGTCGACGTCCAGGTCGTCGGTGAACGACTTGTCCAGCTCGACGTCCTCGGCCGGGATCCCGGCGATCTCGTTGACGATCTCCGCGAGACCGGAAAGGACCTCGTCCTTGGTGGCCATGTCGGCACTCCTTCGTGTTGTGCACTCTCCGTGTCCCGCCGGAATGCGGGCCACGGTCGTCTGGTTCGAACCGGTTGGTCCTGGTTGGTACGTGTTGGTACTAGGGCAGGGTAACCACTGCCGCCGCGTACACGAGCCCCGCCCCGAAGCCGATGATCAGGGCCAGGTCGCCGCTCTTGGCCTCACCGGTCTGGAGCATCCGCTCCATCGCCAGCGGGATCGAGGCGGCCGAGGTGTTGCCGGTCTCCGCGATGTCGCGGGCGACCGGGATGTGGTCGGGAAGCTTCAGCGCCTTGATCATCGCATCGATGATCCGCATGTTGGCCTGGTGCGGGATGAACGCGCCGAGCTGGTCGGCGGTGATCCCGGCGGCGTCCAGCGCCCGCTGCGCGGCCTTGGCCATGTCCCAGACCGCCCAGCGGAAGACCGCCTGGCCCTCCATCCGCAGGGCCGGCCACTTCACCTCGTCGCCGCTGCCGTTGACGGCGTCCGGCTTGGCGAAGGCGGTGTCCCAGGCCTGGGTCTGGCTGATGACGTCCTTCTGTGAACCGTCGGAGCCCCAGATCACCTTGCCGATGCCGGGGGTCTCGGACGGGCCGACCACGACCGCGCCGGCCCCGTCGCCGAAGATGAAGGCGGTGGAGCGGTCGCTCTTGTCGGTCAGGTCGGAGAGCCGCTCGACGCCGATGACCACGACGTACTCGGCGCTGCCGCTGCGGATCATGCCGTCGGCCAGGCTCAGGCCGTAGCCGAAGCCGGCGCAGGCGGCCGAGATGTCGAAGGCGGGCGCGGTGCCGCAGCCGAGGCGCTGGGCGATCTCGGTGGCGATGGCCGGGGTCTGCTTGAGGTGCGAGACGGTCGCCACGATCACCCCGCCGATCAGCTCCGGCGCGATCCCGGACTGGGCGATGGCCTTGGCCGCCGCCTGCACCGACATCTCCGCGACCGACTCCTCGACCCCGGCCCAGCGGCGCTCGGTGATGCCGCTGCGGGTGCGGATCCACTCGTCGGACGAGTCGATCCAGTTCAGCACCTCGGCGTTGGGGATCACCCGGACCGGGCGGTAGCCGCCCACGCCCAGGATGCGAGAGAACGCGGCACCGGTGCTGGCCTTGATGCGTGCTGGCTGTGTCATGACGGGGTCCCCTCGGGTGCGGCGTGCTCAGCGATCAACTCGCGGGCCTTGTCGAGGTCGTCCGGAGTCTTCAGAGCGAGGGTAGCCACCCCCTTGAGGTTGCGCTTCACCAGGTTGGTCAGCGTCCCAGCAGGTGGGACCTCGATCACGCAGGTGGCGCCGAGACGCTCCAGCGCGTCCATGCAGAGGTCCCAGCGGACCGGGTTGGCGACCTGCGACACCAGTCGGCTGACCACCTCGGCCCCGCCGTCGACGGTCTTGCCGTCGGCGTTGGAGACGTAGGCGATCTGCGGGTCGCACACCGAGATGCCGGGGACCAGCCGGGACAGCCGGTCCACCCCGGCTGCCATGTGCGGGGTGTGGAAGGCCCCGGCCACCGCGAGCGAGATGATCCTGGCCTTGGCGGGCGGGTCCGCCTTGAACGCGTCCAGCTGCTCCAGCGTGCCGGCCGCGACGATCTGGCCGCCGCCGTTGTTGTTGGCCGCGGTCAGGCCGTGCTCGGCGATCTTCGCGGCCACCTCGTCCGGGTCGCCGCCGAGGACGGCGCACATCCCGGTCGCGGTCTCGGCCGCGGCGCCGGCCATGGCCAGGCCGCGCTGCCGGACGAACGCCATCGCCTGCTCGGGCTTCAGCACCCCGGCGAAGGCGGCGGCGGTGATCTCGCCGACGCTGTGCCCGGCCACCGCGCCGACCCGGTGCCGCTGGGCGCCCGGGTGCGCGTGCAGCGCCCCGGCAGCGGCCATTCCGGCGGCCACCAGCAGCGGCTGGGCCACCGCGGTGTCCTTGATGGTGTCGGCGTCGGCCTCGGTGCCGTAGTGCACCAGGTCGAGCCCGGCCACGGCGGACCACCAGTGCAGCCTGTCGGCCACACCGTCGACCTCGAGCCACGGGGCGAGGAATCCTGGCGTCTGGGCGCCCTGTCCGGGAGCAACGATTACGAGCACAGAAACAACCTTCTCTCGCTGGGGCCACCCGGCGCGGGTGGGGACGGAGACCAAGAACCGCACCCCTGGTTGTGGGTTCCCTACAGTGCGGCATCGTCGCGGCCCGTGCAGGTCAGGTGGCCTGCAGTCGTCCCAGGGCGAGGGCGATGCGCAGGGTGAACGCGGAGCGGACGTCGCTGGGCGCGTAGCCGGTGACATCGGTCACACGACGTAGGCGGTAGCGGACGGTGTTGGGGTGTACGAACAGCATGCGGGCCGCGCCCTCCAGCGAGGAAGCCTGCTCCAGGTAGACGGAGAGCGTGTCGAGCAGCGCTGAACCGGCCTCGTCAAGCGGGGTGTAGATCTCCTCCACCAACTGCTGCCGGGCGGCCGGGTCGCCGGCCAGCGCGCGCTCCGGCAGCAGGTCGTCGGCGAGGACCGGACGCGGGGCGTCCGGCCAGGCCGCGCAGGCCCGCAGCCCGGCCGCGGCGGCCTGGGCGGAGCGGGTCGCCGAGAGCAGGTCGCCGACGATCGGGCCGATCACCACCGGGCCCGCGGCGAACTGGCCGATCAGCGAGCGGGCGGCCGGGACCGGGTCGAAGACCCGGTCCGGGTTCTTGCCGCCGTCGCCGACCACCACGACCAGGCGGGCGCCGAGCACCCCGGTCAGCACGTGCAGCTTGGCGTGCCGGGCGGCCCGGCGGATCGCCTCCACCACCAGCTCGCTGTCCCCGGCCGGGGCGCTGCCCATCACCACCATCACCCGGTCCGGCGAGCCCCAGCCGAGGGCCGCGGCGCGGGACAGCACGCCCTCGTCGGCGTCGCCGGACAGCAGCGAGTTCACCACCAGGGCTTCCAGCCGGGCATCCCAGGCCCCGCGGGCCTCGGCGGCCTGCGCGTACACCTGGGCGGTGGCGAAGGCGATCTCCCGGGCGTAGACCAGGACCGCCTCGCGCAGGCCGTCCTCGCCGCCGGGGGAGGCGACCTCGTCGATGGCCTCCTCGACCACCTCGATGGTGGTGCGGATCATCTCCACGGTCTGACGCAGCGTCACCGCCCGGGTCAGCTCGCGCGGGGCGGTGCCGAAGACGTCGGTGCTGATCGCCTGCGGCGCCTCGGGGTGGCGGAACCACTCGGTGAACGCGGCGATGCCGGCCTGGGCCACCAGGCCGATCCAGGAGCGGTGCTCCGGCGGCATGTTGCGGTACCAGGACAGCTGCTCGTCCATCCGGGCGATGGCCGCGGTGGAGAGTTTGCCGGAGGCGCGTTCCAGCCGCTTCAGCGTGGCGGCGTGCCGCTCGGCGCGTTCGGCGGCGGTCCTGCGCTCTATGGCCGTGCCGCGGGGGGAGCCCCGGCGGACGGGAGTGTCGCCCGCGGGCTCGCCTGCGGCGGGCGGCGCGGCGGCCTTCTTCGCTGACGCGGTGGTCGCGGCGGACGCCGCGGTCGCGGACGCGGCGGCGGCGGACCTGGCGGGCTTCTTGGCAGGGGCGGCTGGCACAGGCACAAGACTGCCCTACCGACAGCACGATCCGCGCCGACCAGGCCCCGCGGACCGCGTGGCAACAGTCACAACGGAGGTGTGCGCTCCGCGCGGGGTGGCCGTTCCGGGGGGTGTGCGCTCCGCGCGGGGTGGCCGTCCCGGCGGGGTGCGCTCCGCGCGGGGTGTTCGCCCCGGCGGGGTGCTTTCCGCGCAGCGGCTTCGGCGGATCGGCCCACCGCTAACCCACACCCCCGCGCGGAGCGGACCCCCGCGGGGCGCGGGTGCTCGGTGGGGGCCGGGCGGTAACGTCCTGTCTCATGGCTGAGCTGGACGGTGTGCGGGTGGGTCGGGCGGGGGAGCGGTACCGCTCCACCCCGGCAGCGGGGATCGAGACGTGGCACGCGTTCTCCTTCGCCGGGCACTACGACCCCGCGAACACCCACTTCGGCGCGCTGCTGGCGTGCAACGAGGAGACCCTCGCGCCGGGCGCGGGCTTCACCCCGCACCCGCACCGGGACACCGGGATCGTCAGCTGGGTGGTCCAGGGCGCGCTGGCGCACCGGGACGACCACGGCCACGCCGCCGTGGTCCGGCCCGGCCAGGTGCAGTACCTGGGCGCGGGGGCGGGCGTGGTGCACAGCGAGGCCAACGCGGCAGGCGCGGACCAGCCGGTCCGCTTCCTGCAGTTCTGGCTGCAGCCGGACGCCTTCGGGGCTCCGCCCCGGTACGGGCTCCGCGCCGCCCCCGACGGCACCGGCCTGCTGCTGCTCGCCGACGGGGCGGAGCTGGGCCGCGCCGACGCCGCGCTGCACCTGCTGCGGCTCGGCCCGTACACCGCGCTGCCGCCGCTGCCCGCCGCGGCGTACCGCTATCTGCACCTGGTCCGCGGCGGTCTCGGCTTCCGGACCGCGGGCGGGCCGCGCGGGGTGGGTCAGGAGCTGGAGCCGGGCGACAGCCTGCGGCTCAGCGGCGCCGCCGAGCCGGTGGACCCGGTCGCGGGCCCGGACGGCGTCGAGGCCCTGCTGTGGACGATGGACTCGGCGCTGCGCTACGGCTGAAGCTCCCGCAGCACCGCGTCGGTGAACGGCGGCCACAGCTCGGCCGCCCAGGCGCCGAACGCGCGGTCGGTGAGCGCGACGCAGGCCGCCCCCGCCGCCGGGTCGACCCACAGGAACGTGCCGGTCTGGCCGAAGTGGCCGAAGGCGGTGGGGGCGCTGGTCGCGCCCATCCAGTGCGGGTCCTTGTGGTCGCGCAGGTCGAAGCCGAGGCCCCAGTCGTTGGGCCGCTGGTGGCCGAACCCGGGCAGCACCCCGTCCAGTCCGGGGAAGGCCACCGAGGCGGCCTCGGCCAGGGTGGTCGGGTGCAGCACCCGCGGCGCCAGCAGCTCCGCGGCGAAGCGGGACAGGTCGGCCGCGGTGGAGACGCCGCCCGCGCCGGCCGGACTCTTCGAGGCCGGGTCGATCGAGGTGGCGGCCATCTCCAGCGGCTCGAACACGGCCTCGGCCGCGTACCGGGCGAAGGGGATGCCGGTGGCCTTCTCCACGGTCTCGGCCAGCACGTCGAAGCCGGCGTTGGAGTAGAGCCTGCGGGTGCCGGGCGCGGCCATCTGCCGGTGCTCGTCGAAGCCGAGGCCCGAGGTGTGCGCCAGCAGGTGCCGGACGGTCGAGCCCTCGGGTCCGGCCGGCTGGTCCAGGTCGAGCGCGCCCTCCTCGACCGCGACCAGCACCGCGTAGGCGGTCAGCGGCTTGGTCACCGAGGCCAGCGGAAAGGGGTGCTGCTGCGGCCCGCGGGCCCCGGCGAGCGTGCCGTCCGCCCGTACCACCGCGGTCGCCGCGGTCGGCACCGGCCACTTGTCGATCATCAGCAGGCTGTCCATGGTGAACACCCTAGCGAGGGTCCCGGCCGCGCTTGCTTGGAGTGCACTCCAACTCGGTAGGTTCGAAGCATGTCACTGGCGATCGCAGTCGAACCACCGGAGCCCGACGACGGCGGACCCGACGACACCCCGCGCTACACCATCGGCGAGGTCGTCGCCAGGACCGGCCTGACCGCGCACACCCTGCGCTGGTACGAGCGGATCGGCCTGCTGGAGCACCCGGCCAGGTCGCACTCCGGGCAGCGCCGCTTCAGTGACCGCGACCTGATCTGGCTGGACTTCCTGGGCAAGCTCAGGCTGACCGCGATGCCGGTCGCCGACATGGTGCGCTACGCGGACCTGCGCCGGGAGGGCGAGCACACCGCCGCCGCCCGGCAGCAGCTGCTGATCGCGCACCGGGACGAGGTGCGCCAGCGGATCGCCGATCTGCAGGCCACCCTCCTGATCATCGACCACAAGATCGACTTCTATGCCGAAGGGCAGCAGACATGAGCAGCGAGAGCACCATCCCCACCACCGTGCTGGGCACGGACGGCCCGGTCGTCGGCCTGCAGGGCCTCGGCTGCATGGGCATGAGCGACTTCTACGGCGACACCGACACCGCGGAGGCGCTGGCCACCCTGGACCGCGCCCTGGAGCTGGGGGTCACCCTCTACGACACCGCCGACATGTACGGCTTCGGCGAGAACGAGAAGCTGATCGGCCCGTTCGTCCTGGCCAACCGGGACCGGGTGGTGCTGGCCACCAAGTTCGCCATCGAGCGCCGCGCCGACGACCCGACCCACCGGGCGGTCCGCAACGACCCGGCCTACATCCGGCAGGCCGTGGACGCCAGCCTGAGCCGGCTCGGCGTGGACGTGATCGACCTGTACTACATGCACCGGTACAACCCCGAGGTGCCGTTCGCCGAGTCGGTCGGCGCGATGGCGGAGCTGGTCCAGGCGGGCAAGGTGAAGTACCTCGGCCTCTCCGAGGTCACCGGCGCGGAGCTGCGCGAGGCGCACGCGGTGCACCCGATCACCGCCGTGCAGTCGGAGTGGTCGCTGTTCTCCCGCGACGTGGAGAGCACCGCGGTTCCGGCCGCGGCCGAGCTGGGGGTGGCCTTCGTGCCGTACTCGCCGCTCGGGCGCGGCTTCCTGACCGGGGCCTTCGCCAACGCGGCCGAGCTGGGCAGCGGCGACTTCCGGCACCACCAGCCCCGGTTCACCGGCGACAACGCCGCGCACAACGCGGCGCTGCTGGCCCCGGTGCTGAAGATCGCCGCCGCGCACGGGGCGAGCCCGGCGCAGGTGGCGCTGGCCTGGGTGCAGCAGCAGGCCGAGGTGCACGGGCTGACCGTGGTGCCGATCCCGGGCACCCGCAAGCGCAGCCGGCTGGAGGAGAACACCGCGGCGACCGCGCTGCGGCTGACCGAGGAGGAGCTGGCCGCGCTGGAGCCGATCGCCGGGCAGGTCGCCGGCGAGCGCTACCCGGACATGTCCAGCACCTCGGCCGCCCGCGAGTAGCGGGTCACAGCCCGCTGACGCAGCCGCCGTTGTTGTTGGAGCAGACCACGTCGGTGTAGCGGTCCAGCGCGATGTCGGCGAAGTTCCGCAGGCTGGCGGTCCCGGCGGTGAGGTAGCCGTTGTGGCCCTCGGCCCCGGTCGAGGCGATCACGTGCGCGCCGAAGGCCGGGTCGGTCGGGTCCGCGCCGTGGCCGAGCCCGGCGACCTCCAGGTAGGGGACGTTGCCGATCCAGTCGCCGGGGTTGCGGGCGGTGGCCCAGAGCCGGACGCGGTCGCCGAGCGCGGCGGCGTCCGGCACGTCCATGCCGGGGCTGCCGAAAACCACCATGTCGGTGACCCCCTGCGGGGCGTGCACGTGCGGCGCGGTGAGGCCGCAGACCACCGAGCCGTAGGAGTGGCAGAACAGGGCCGGCGCGGTGGTCGGGTGCGAGGTCAGCGCCAGGCCGTCGAGCAGCCTGGCCAGCCGCGGCGCGGCGGCCTGGGCCAGCCGGGCGGTGGCCGCGTCCGCGCCCAGGCCGACCGGGGTGACGTAGCCGGACCACGCTATGACCGCGGTGCTGGTGCCGGGGGAGACCCGCTGCTCCTCGGCGCGCAGCGCCTGGCCCATCCCGGCCGCGCCCTTGAGCGGGTCGGTGGTGTCGCTGCGGTCGAAGTGCTGCAGGTCCATGTCCGAGCCGGGGACCAGCACCGACACCCGCTGGGCGGTGCCCAGGTCGCCGTACACCTCGGCGACCAGGCCGCGTCCGCGCGGGTCGAAGACCAGGAACTGGCGGCCGGGGATCAGCAGCTTGGTGAGCGTCGCGGCCTGCCCGGCCGCGATCGAGCGCTCGGTGCCGCTGAGCGCGGGATTGCCCGCCCGGTCCTGCTGCTTGGCCAGCTCCTGCTCCATCGCCAGTGCGTTCGCCTGGTAGCGCAGGGCCACCGGCGCGCCGTCGAAGTTGCCGACCACCAGCGGGTACGTCCGGACCAGCCGCTGCTGCTGGGCCGGGGTGAGCGAGGCGAAGAACGCGGCGACCTCGTCGGCGGTGGCGTGCGCCGGGTCCGGCATGGCCCGGCCGAGCGAGTCGTCGTGGCTCCAGGCGGCGCTGCCCGCGGGCGGGGTGGTGATCGCGATCTGCTCGTCCGAGACCGCGGCGCCCGCAGCCGCGGCCCCGGTGCCTGCGAGCACGGTGAAGGAGACCATCGCCGCTATCAGGGTGCGCCTGAACCGCATACGCGTGTTTCTCCTTGGACTTCCGGCGACCGTCGTACGGGACTGGCCCGGAGGTCTGGCGAGAGAGCTTCCGCGTCAGCCTAAGCGCTCGACCGGGGTGCGTACGGCGTACGCAATGTACTGAAACTGCGACAACCGTCACAACCAGCACCATTCGGCCTAGAGATTCACGGCTGCTTCACACGAACGGGCCGCCGTCCCGAGGGAGGGACGGCGGCCCGTTCGCGGTCGTGGCCCGGAGGCGTCAGCCGAACGGCGTCAGCTGTGCTTCCAGGTCACCGAGAAGGCGTTCCCGCCGGACAGGCCGGAGGTGGTGGCCTTGGTGGTGGAGCCGGAGGCCATGGTGATGTTGTCGGGCGAGAAGTTCCCGATCGGCTGGCCGTTGGCGGTGGCGCTGGTGAAGGACGCGGTGCCGAAGTTGGTCAGCGGCAGCACGCCGGAGCTGCTGGACGGGGCCTCGGCGATCACCTCGGCCGAGGCCAGCGCGGCGTTGCGCAGGGTCTTGGTGACGGTCTTGCTCCAGCCCTGGGTGGTGTCCGAGAGCTTCAGGGTGAAGGAGCCGCTGCCGCTCTCGGTGACCGAGGAGGTGAAGTGGTCGCCGGGGCGGACCTTGCCGGGGAAGTTCACCGGGTAGGCCGGGTACATCTCGTACCAGGCGTAGTACTGCGGGGAGCCGCCGGAGCAGTCCACCTCGCTGCCGGTCTGCTCGACCGAGTTGCTGCCGTCGCCGTCCAGGCCGATCCAGAAGCTGGAGTAGGTGGTGGCGCTGGTGCAGTGGCCGGTCGGCTGGACCCAGCTGGCGCTGACGCTGGTGAACTTGGCGCCGGTGGCGGCGTAGCCGGACCAGTTGGAGCTGGTGCTGTTCCGGATTCCGCCGCCCTGCGCCAGCATGTGGTGGCTGCCGGCCGCGGAGACCTGCATCGGCGCGTTGACGAAGGCGGGCGCGGCGGCGGCGACGCCGGGGGCGGCGCTGCCGAGGACGGCGAACAGGGTGGCGGACAGAGCGGTGACTCGACGGGTCGTCGACATGGTGCTCCTTGTCGCGGTGGGGGTTCCCCAAGATTGTCGGAGTTCCGTCAACCTAGCGCCCCTGTGACACCCCGCAGAGTGGTTTCTCGGTAAAGACTTCTGAATGGCCGAAAACCGCCGCCCGGCGACTGGAGCAGTCGCCGGGCGGCGGTTCGGTCACCTCAGTTGACGGAGGCTCAGGCGTCGCCGCCGGCCGCGCCGGGGTGGGCCGCCGAGACGTCCAGCAGCTGGTAGCGGTCGATCGCCGCCTTCAGCGCCGAGCGGTCGATCCGGCCCTGCTTGGCCAGCTCGGTGAGCACGGCCAGGACCACCGACTGGGCGTCGATGTGGAAGAACCGACGGGCCGCGCCACGGGTGTCGGCGAAGCCGAAACCGTCCGCGCCCAGCGACTGCCACTGGCCCGGGACCCAGCGCGAGATCTGGTCCGGCACCGCGCGCATCCAGTCCGAGACGGCCACGATCGGGCCCTCGGCGCCGGTCAGCTTGCTGGTGACGTACGGGACCCGCTGCTCCTCCTCCGGGTGGAGCAGGTTGAACTCCTCCGCTTCGACCGCGTCGCGGCGCAGCTCGTTCCAGGAGGTCGCCGACCAGACGTCCGCCCTGACGTTCCACTCCTCGGCCAGCAGCCGCTGCGCCTCCAGTGCCCACGGCACGCCCACACCGGACGCGATGATCTGCGCCGGGACCTGGCCGCCGGTGGCCGGGGCCACCTTGTGCAGACCCTTGAGGATGCCCTCGACGTCGACGTCCGCGGGCTCCGCGGGCATCAGCATCGGCTCGTTGTAGACCGTCATGTAGTAGAAGACGTCCTCGCCGTGCGGGTGCTCGGCGCTGCTGCCGTACATCCGCCGCAGACCGTCCTGGACGATGTGGGCGATCTCGTACCCGTAGGCCGGGTCGTAGGCCACCACGGCCGGGTTGGTCGAGGCCAGCAGCTGGCTGTGGCCGTCGGCGTGCTGCAGGCCCTCGCCGGTCAGCGTGGTCCGGCCGGCCGTGGCGCCGAGCACGAAGCCGCGGGCCAGCTGGTCCGCCATCTGCCAGAACTGGTCGCCGGTGCGCTGGAACCCGAACATCGAGTAGAAGACGTAGACCGGGATCAGCGGCTCGCCGTGGGTCGCGTAGGAGGACCCGGCGGCGATCAGCGAGGCGGTGCAGCCGGCCTCGGAGATGCCGTCGTGCAGCATCTGCCCGCTCGGCGACTCCTTGTAGGCGAGCAGCAGCTCGCGGTCCACCGACTCGTACTGCTGGCCCTGCGGGTTGTAGATCTTCGCCGAGGGGAACAGCGAGTCCATGCCGAAGGTGCGGTACTCGTCGGGGGCGATCGGCACGAAGCGCTTGCCGATCTCCTTGTCCCGCATCAGGTCCTTGAGCAGCCGGACGAAGGCCATGGTGGTGGCCATCTCCTGCTTGCCGGAGCCCTTCTTGAGCAGCTTGTACGTGTCGTCGCCGGGCAGCTCCAGCTTGACCGGGCGCACCTTGCGGGTCGGCATGTAGCCGCCCAGCTCGTTGCGCCGGTCGTGCATGTACTGGATCTCCTCCGAGTCGCGGCCCGGGTGGTAGTAGGGCGGGTAGCCCTCGTCCAGCTGCTTGTCGGTGATCGGCAGGTGCAGCCGGTCACGGAAGCGCTTGAGGTCCTCGGTGGTGAGCTTCTTCATCTGGTGGGTCGCGTTGCGGCCCTCGAAGTTCGGGCCCAGGGTCCAGCCCTTGACCGTCTGCGCCAGGATCACGGTCGGCTGGCCGACGTGCTCGCGGGCGGCCTTGAACGCTGCGTACACCTTGGCGTGGTCGTGGCCGCCGCGGCCCAGGTGCTGGATCTGCTGGTCGGTCAGGTCCTCGACCATCTTGCGCAGCCGCAGGTCGCCGCCGAAGAAGTTCTCCCTGATGTACGCGCCGGACTCGGTGGCGTACGTCTGGAACTGGCCGTCCGGGGTGCTGTTCAGCTTGTTCACCAGCACGCCGTCGCGGTCCTGCGCCAGCAGCGGGTCCCAGCTGCGGTCCCAGATCAGCTTGATGACGTTCCAGCCGGCGCCGCGGAACTGCGACTCCAGCTCCTGGATGATCTTGCCGTTGCCGCGGACCGGGCCGTCCAGGCGCTGCAGGTTGCAGTTGACCACGAAGGTCAGGTTGTCCAGGTTCTCGCGCGCGGCCAGGGACAGCTGGCCCAGCGACTCCGGCTCGTCCATCTCGCCGTCGCCGAGGAAGGCGTAGACGTGCGACTGCGAGGTGTCCTTGATGCCGCGGTCCTGCAGGTAGCGGTTCATCCGGGCCTGGTAGATCGCGCCCAGCGGGCCGAGGCCCATGGAGACGGTCGGGAACTCCCAGAAGTCCGGCATCAGCCGCGGGTGCGGGTAGCTGGACAGGCCGTACGGCGCCTTGGACTTCTCCTGCCGGAAGGAGTCGAGCTGCTGCTCGCTCAGCCGGTCCAGCAGGAAGGCGCGGGCGTAGATGCCGGGGGAGGCGTGGCCCTGGAAGAAGATCTGGTCGCCGGACTCGCCGTCGGCGTCCTTGCCCCGGAAGAAGTAGTTGAAGCCGACGTCGTAGAGCGACGCCGACGAGGCGAAGGTGGCGATGTGGCCGCCCACGCCGATGCCGGGGCGCTGCGCCCGGGACACCATCACGGCCGCGTTCCAGCGGGTCGCGTTGAGGACCTTGCGCTCGATCTCCTCGTTGCCGGGGAAGAACGGCTCGTTCTTGGTCGCGATGGTGTTGATGTAGTCCGTGCTGCGCATCTCGGGGACGGCGACACGCTTCTCGCGGGCGCGCTCGATCAGCCGCAGCATCAGGTAGCGGGCGCGTTCACGGCCCCGCTCGTCGATGGCGGCATCGAGCGATTCCAGCCACTCGCTGGTCTCCTCGGGATCGAAGTCCGGGACCTGGCTGGGCAGGCCGCCAATGATGATCGGGTTGCGATCGGATCCGGAAGCCACGCTGTTCCTTCACTGTCGGTCGAAGCTGGAGGTGGTGTCGCGCCGCCTCCATCGTGGACCGCAGGTCGAGAAACGTCATCTCTACCCATGGGTAACCGATTCCCGCGCCGGGACGTTTCCGTCCTTGAGCGCCCCTTTCGGGTGAAACCGGCATCCGTCCTGCACGCGGCGCCGTGGTGGGGCACCGAACGTACGACGAGGTGGCCCGACCTGAGCCACGTCATTGTGGTGGTGGTGGGCTGGGGGAGGGCCGATCTGAACTCTACGCCCGGTGGAGCCGTGCTCCGGTACGCTCCGCCGACCCGGCGCGGGGGGCGGCTCGGGGAGTGAGTCGGAGATCTATCGGGTAGGTGAGTCGGCAACCCGAGGTGCGAACCCGCCGCACCGGCTGATACTGGGGCAAATAGGCGTGATGTGTGTCACGCTCGACGGCGTGTCGCGCTGCGGCGCATCGTCGGAAGCGCGGGAACGGGCATCGGGTACTTGCGCTGAGCGCCCCGCCCGTGTGGACTACGGCCACAGCCCTGGCTTCAGTGGACAGGGTCGGATATAGGAGGCAATTCCCGTGAGCGCGACCGCGGACCCCGCGGAGGACAGGTCCAACCCGGCGAATCGCCTGGGTTTCCAGCCCGGACAGGTGGTCCAGGAGCTCGGCTACGACGACGACGTCGACCAGGATCTGCGTGAGGCCGTGGAGGACCTCACCGGAACAGAGCTCGTCGACGAGGACTACGACGACGTCGCTGACGCCGTGCTGATGTGGTTCCGTGAGGACAGCGAGGACGGCGACCTCACCGACGCCCTCGTCGACGCCCAGGAGTACTTGGTGGAGGGCGGCCTGGTCTGGCTGCTCAGCCCCAAGACCGGGCGTACCGGGCACGTCGAGGCGAGCGACATCGCCGAGGCCGCGCAGACCGCGGGCCTCTCCCAGACCAGCACCGTCGCCGTCAGCAAGGACTGGTCGGCCGTCCGGCTGGCCACGCCCAAGGCGGCCAATGCCAGGGCAGGCCAGCGCTGACGGGCTGACGGCGAGACTTCACGCGGCCCGTCCCGACGGGCAGCTGACCGCCCGGTCGGGGTTCGGACCTGTCCGGACGCCGACCGGGCGGTCGTGCGTCCGGGGCCGGGGATGCGGGCAGAATGCGGGGATGGACCGTCACCGCGGAGTCGCCACCGAACCGCTGCCGCCGCTGCGCAGCCGGCTGCTCGGGGCCTGGGACGCGCTGCTGGTGTTCGCCGGGGACGCGCCGCCGGAGCGGCTGGCCGAGCTGGCCGAGCTGGGCTCCTGGCCGGAGCGCCCGGTGCTGGCCCGGCTGATGGCGCAGGCGGCCGGTGAGCGGCCCGGCCCCGAGCCGGAGCGGCTGGACCACCGCGCGGACCGGCCCGCCGCGCTGCTGGCCGCCCTGGCCGAGGCGCGGACCCGCACCGCCGAGGCGCTGGAGCGGATCGCCGAGCGGCCCGAGCTGGCGCTGGTGTCGGCGGACTCGGCGCTGGGACCGCTGCCGCTGCTCACCCAGGTGCACGCGATGGGGCACGAACTGGCGCTGGCCGCGATCCGCTGCGGTTCCGGCGGCGGTTCCGGCGGGCGGGGGGTCGCGCCGGCGCCGGTGCCCGCGGCGGTCACCGACGCCGGGGTGGCCGCGATGGTCGACGTGGTCGGCGCGCTGGCCTGCCGGCAGGGCCTGCGGGTCGCCGCCGGGATCTGGGGCGAAGGAACCGGGGGCTGGAGCTTCCGGGCCGGGCCGGACGGCTGGCGCACCCTCCCCGGCCGACCGGACGACGTCCCCGGCGTCGAGGGCGCGGCGGCGACCGTGCTGGGCGTCCCGGCCGGGCGCGGCGCGCTGCCCGCGCTGCTGGCCAGGGGCGAGCTGAGACTGCACCGGATCGGCGGGCTGATGGCGCTGGCGCCGCTGGTGGAGCAGGTTCCCGGGCTGCCCGGAGGGGCCCTGCTACGGCGCGCGGTGGGCATGGTCGGCCTGCTCGGGCGGCTCCCCGGGGTGCGCTGACGGCCTGGTCGGGGCCGGTGCCGACCCCGTGGTGACGGACTGTCGGCGCGGAGTGGCAGGATGGCTCCGGGCACGACGTCCGCACGCATGATGAGAGGTACACATGGCTATCGAGGTCGGCACCGAGGCTCCGGACTTCGAGCTGAAGAACCAGCACGGCGAGCTGGTCAGGCTCTCCGACTTCCGCGGCGAGAAGAACGTCGTGGTGGTCTTCTACCCGTTCGCCTTCACCGGCGTCTGCACCGGCGAGCTGTGCAGCCTGGAGAAGGAGCTCCCGCGGTTCCAGAACGACGACGTGCAGATCCTGGCCGTCTCCAATGACTCGCCGTTCACGCTGCGCGTGTTCGCCGAGAAGGAGGGGCTGGAGTACCCGCTGCTGTCCGACTTCTGGCCGCACGGCGCGGCCTCCCGCGCCTACGGCGTGTTCGACGAGGAGAAGGGCTGCGCGGTCCGCGGCACCTTCGTGGTCGACAAGGGCGGGGTGGTCCGCTGGTCCGTCGTCAACGGCCTGCCGGACGCCCGTGACCAGCAGGAATACCTGAAGGCCCTGGCCGCGCTCTGACCCGTCGGCGCCCCGGTTCCGACCCGGCGGCGCGATTCGGCAAGACGCTCGTGCGGTGCGGCTGCGGTATCCGGGAACCGGCCACTACGATCGATCCGTTGGCTGGACAGGAACCGCAACCGCACCAACGGGGGCACGGCGAAGTGCTCCCCCTGCAACTGGAGGACTCGTGGGTGTCAGCCTCAGCAAGGGTGGCAATGTCTCGCTCAGCAAGGAGGCGCCCGGCCTGACCGCGGTCCTCGTAGGTCTTGGCTGGGAGGCCCGTACCACCACGGGCGCCGATTTCGACCTCGACGCCAGCGCGATCCTGACGTCCGAAACCGGCAAGGTCGTCTCGGACAAGGGTTTTGTGTTCTACAACAACCTCAAGTCCGACGACGGCTCGGTCGAGCACACCGGTGACAACACCACCGGTGAGGGCGAGGGCGACGACGAGGTCATCAAGGTGAACCTGGCCGCCGTCCCGGCGACGGTCCAGAAGATCGTCTTCCCGGTCTCGATCTACGACGCCGAGGCCCGCGCGCAGAGCTTCGGCCAGGTCCGGGATGCCTACATCCGGATCGTCAACCAGGCGGGCGGCCAGGAGATCGCGCGCTACGACCTCTCCGAGGACGCCTCCACCGAGACCGCCATGGTCTTCGGCGAGCTGTACCGGAACGGCGCGGAGTGGAAGTTCCGCGCCATCGGCCAGGGCTACGCCTCGGGCCTGCGCGGCATCGCGCAGGACTTCGGCGTCAACGTCTGACCCGCTCTCAGCTGGGCACTGTTTCACCTGAGGCACCGTTCGACCGGTTTTTGGGATCAGCAGTTCGGGATCGCAGACGGGCCGCCGGCGCCGCGGCCCGCGGGGGCCGCCGCGTCGGCGGCCTGTTTCCCTAGGGAGGGAACAGATTCATGGGTGTCACACTCGCCAAGGGCGGCAACGTCTCGCTGTCCAAGGCCGCGCCCAACCTCACCGCCGTGCAGATCGGGCTGGGCTGGGAGGCGAGGGCGACCACCGGCGCGGCCTTCGACCTCGACGCCAGCGCGCTGCTCTGCGCCAACGGCCGGGTGCTCGGTGACGAGTACTTCGTCTTCTACAACAACCTCAAGAGCCCGGACGGCTCGGTCGAGCACATGGGCGACGAGCTGGTCGGCGGCACCGGGGCGGACGACGACGAGGTGGTCAAGGTCCACCTGGCGCAGGTCCCGCCGCAGGTCGACAAGATCGTCTTCCCGGTCTCCATCTACGAGGCCGAGGCCCGCGGGCAGAACTTCGGCCAGGTTCGCAACGCCTACATCCGGGTGCTGAACCAGGCCGACGGAACCGAACTGGCCCGTTACGACCTCTCCGAGGACGCGTCCAACGAAACCGCGATGATCTTCGGTGAGCTGTACCGCTACAACGGCGAGTGGAAGTTCCGCGCGGTAGGGCAGGGGTACGCGTCCGGGCTCCGGGGCATCGCCCTAGACTTCGGGGTTAACGTTCAGTAAGAAAATCTTGCGGGCAGGGCGGGGAACGTCGGGGATCGCTTCCACGGGCGTGGAGGGCGGTCCCCGCAACTGTGGCTGCCGCACCTGACAGAAAGGTTCAGGCACCCAGTGCTCCTCCGTACTTTCGGGTGGTCCTTCGGGATCACCCTGATCGGCCTCGCGGCAGCCGCGTACTTCTGGGGGGCGGACGGCTTCGGCGTCGTCCTGATCCTCTCGGTACTCGAGATCTCGCTGTCGTTCGACAATGCCGTCATCAACGCCACCATCCTCAAGCGGATGACGCCGTTCTGGCAGAAGATCTTCCTCACCGTCGGTGTGCTGATCGCCGTCTTCGGGATGCGGCTGATCTTCCCGCTGCTGGTCGTCGCGCTGACCGCGCACATCAACCCGGTCGCGGTGGTCCAGCTGGCGCTGGACTCCACCAAGACCCAGAACGGGATGACCTACGCCCAGCACCTGGACGCCGCACACCCAGCGATCGCCGCGTTCGGCGGGATGTTCCTGCTGATGATCTTCCTGGACTTCATCCTGGGCGAGAAGGAGGTCCAGTGGCTGCACTGGATCGAGCGCCCGCTGGAGAAGATCGGCAAGCTGGACCAGCTGTCGGTGGTCGTGGCGATGATCGTGCTGATGCTCTCCGCCCGCTTCTTCGCCGGGGGCGGCGCGGAGACCGTGCTGCTCGCCGGGGTCGCCGGACTCACCACCTACCTGCTGGTCGGCGGGCTCTCCAACCTCTTCGAGGAGGCGGGCGACGAGGACGAGGAGTCCGAAGAGGCCGAGGACGGCGCGGAGGCCGCGGCGCCTGCCGCCAAGAACGGCAAGCCCGCCATCCTGGTGGCCGGCAAGGCCGCGTTCTTCCTGTTCCTCTACCTTGAGGTGCTCGACGCCTCGTTCTCCTTCGACGGCGTCGTCGGCGCGTTCGCGATCAGCCAGGACATCTTCCAGATCACCCTGGGCCTGGGCATCGGCGCCATGTACATCCGCTCGCTGACGGTCTACCTGGTCCGCCAGGGCACCCTGGACGACTACGTCTACCTGGAGCACGGCGCCCACTACGCCATCGGCGCGCTGGCGGTCATCCTGATGGTCTCCATCAAGTACACCATCCCGGAGATCGTCACCGGCCTGATCGGCGTGGCCTTCATCGGCCTCGCCCTGATCGCCTCGCTGCTGCGCAACAAACGCCTGGCAGCGGCGGGGGACGTACCGGAGCTGTAGGTCTTGCCCTTCCCGGGAGCCCCGCCGCCCTCGTGCGGCGGGGCTCCCGGCAGGTTGGGGGCAAGCGGACCGGCGGACGCGGCGCGGAGAGGCGGGCACGGTGGGTGAAGCGGAGTGGGTACGCGGGTTCTGGCGGGAGCTGGGGCTGCCGGGGCTGGTGGACGTGCACACGCACTTCATGCCGGAACGGGTGCTGGCCAAGGTGTGGGCCTACTTCGACGCCGCCGGGCCGCTGGTCGGGCGTGAGTGGCCGATCACCTACCGGGCCGAGGAGGACGAGCGGATCGCCACCCTGCGGTCGTTCGGGGTCCGGACCTTCACCGCGATGCTGTATCCGCACAAGCCCGCGATGGCGGCCTGGCTGAACGCCTGGGCCCGGGAGTTCGCCGCCCGCACCCCCGACTGCCTGCACACCGCCACCTTCTTCGCCGAGCCCGAGGCCGCCGGGTACGTACGGCAGGCGGTCGAGGACGGTGCGCGGGTGTTCAAGGCGCACCTCCAGGTCGGCGGCTACGACCCCAACGACGCACTGCTGGAGCCGGTCTGGGGCCTGCTCGCCGAGGCCGGGATCCCGGTGGTGGCGCACTGCGGTTCGGGGCCGGTCCCGGGGAAGCACACCGGGCCCGAGCCGATCGCCCGGCTGCTCGGTCGGCACCCCGGCCTCCGGCTGATCGTCGCGCACATGGGGATGCCCGAGTACGGCGACTTCCTCGACCTCGCCGCCCGCCACCCCGGCGTGCACCTGGACACCACCATGGCCTTCACGGACTTCAGCGAGGCCATGGCGCCCTTCCCGCCGGACCAGCGCCCACGGCTGGCGGAGGCCGGCGACCGGATCCTGCTGGGCACCGACTTCCCCAACATCCCCTACCCGTACCGGCACGCGCTGGAGTCGCTGGCCCGGCTCGACCTGGGCCCGGACTGGCTCCGTGCCGTCTGCCACGACAACGCCGCCCGGCTGTTCGGGCTCTGACGCCCCATCAAGACTGACGCCTGATCAAGACTGACGCCCGGTGCAGGACTGACGCCCGGTCAGGGCCGCCGGTGCCCGGAGGGGGCGAAGCGGAGGGTCAGGATCTGCTCCAGCGCGGCCCGGGTGGCGACCGAGACCGCGCCGGTCAGCACCGCGGCGTCGCCCAGCGCGGAGACCTCGACCCGGGGCGGGTAGGGCAGCCGGGCCGCCAGCCGTTCGCGGACCCGGTCCAGCAGCAGGTCGCCGTTGAGGCCGATGCCGCCGCCGAGCACCACCAGCTCCACGTCCACCACCGCCGCCACCGGGGCCAGGTAGCCGGTGATCCGGCGGGCCTCCTCGTCCAGCACCGCTGCCGCGCCCGGGTGGCCCTCCCGGGCCAGTGCGAAGACCTGCTCGGTGGTCAGCGGGCCCGCGGCTGCCTCCTCCGGCAGCAGCTCCACCGCGAAGTGCAGCAGCGAGGCGGCGCAGGGGTCCTGATCTTCGAACCGGTCCGGGTCCACCGCGCTGTCCAGCTCCCCGGCCGCCCCGGCGAAGCCGCGGTGCAGCTCGCCGTGCAGCACCAGGCCCGCGCCCACGCCGGTGCCGACCGAGAGGAAGGTGAAGCTCTCGGCGTCGGTGCCGGTGCCGTGCCGCTGCTCGCCCAGGGCGGCGAGGTGGATGTCGTTCTCGATGGTGACCGGGAGCCCGAGCGCGGTCTCGAACGCCTGCTGGGCGGTGAAGCCGTCCAGCGAGGGGATGTTGGCGGCCTGCCAGATCCGGCCGTCGCGGCGGTCCACCACCCCGGGGACGCCCACGGCGGCGTGCGCCAGGGCCGAGCGGCCGATCCCGGCCTCGGTGCACAGCTCGTCGGCCAGCTCGCCCGCGGCCAGCACTATCCGCGGCGCGTCCAGGCCCTCGACGGTCACGTCGCGGCGGATCCGCACCGTCCCGTCCAGGTCGGCGACCGCGCCGCGGAGCCGGCGCGCGCCGACGTCCAGCGCCAGCACGTAGGCGGCCTCGGGGCGCGGGGCGAAGAACAGCGCGCCGTAGGTGGGGCCGAGCTCGGCCCGGACCGTCTCGGAGACCAGGCCCATCTCCAGGAGGTCCTGGAGCAGCGCCGAGACGGTCGGCTTGGAGATGCCGGTCCGCCGGGCGATCTCCGCGCGGGAGACCGGGGGAACGGCTCGGATCACGTCGAGGACGGTCCGGAGGTTGATCTCCTTGAGCGTGGAGGAGGTCGCGGGCCTGGCAATCATGAACACACTTTAGTGCTCTTGCCAGGCCCGGCCGTCAGGACCCTTCAAAAGCGGCCGGTGGTAGTACTAGCCGAACTGCTGCTCCAGGTCCTTGAGCTTCTTCTCCAGCGAGTCCAGCCGCGGCAGCGGCTCCTCCTCGCCCCCGGTGGAGTAGCCGGCCGAGGAGGACGGCGCCTCCAGCGCGTCGGTGCGGCGGCGCCGGGACGGCAGCCCCCGGGGCTCGGCGGGCTCCAGCGCGGCGGCGGCCTCGCTGTTGCCGGAGGCCTCCAGCGTGGTCAGCTCGCGCAGCGGGGCCGAGCGCGAGATCGCCTTCAACTCGGCCCGCTCACGCCGGTTCTCGCTGCGCTGACGGGCGGCGTTGGCCTCCCGCTCGCGCTTGTCCTCGCGGACCTCCTCGACCGCGTCGTCCAGGGTGCGGACATTCTCCAGCAGCATCAGCGACCAGGCCTGGTAGGTCTCGATCGGCGCGCGCAGCCAGCGGACCATCCGGATCTGCGGCAGCGGGCGGGGCACCAGGCCCTGTTCGCGCAGCGCGGCCCGGCGGGTCTGCTTCAGCGCGCGGTCGAACAGCACCGCGGCGGACAGCGACATCCCGGCGAAGAACTGCGGGGCGCCGTTGTGGTCCCCGCCGCGCGGCGCGTGCACCCAGTTGAACCAGGCCGAGGCCCCGGCGAAGAGCCAGACCAGCATCCGGGAGCCGAGCGCGGCGTCGCCGTGGCTGGCCTCGCGGACGGCCAGCACCGAGCAGAACATCGCGGCGCCGTCCAGACCGAACGGGACCAGGTACTCCCAACCGCCGGTGAGGTTGAGGTTCTCCCGGCCGAAGCCGACCAGGCCGTGGAAGGACAGCGCGGCGGCGACCGAGGCGCAGGCGAACAGCAGCACGTAGGACGCGCTCCCGTACAGCCGTTCCTTGCGGCGGCGGCGCTCCTCGCTGCGCTCCCAGGCGTCGGCGGGCTCCGCGGCGTGCTTGGGCTTCTTGGTGCGCAGCAGGCTCATCACCACGGCGATGACCAGGGCGATCGCGCAGCCGACGGCCAGCCACACCAGCTGTATGGATGTAAGGGTCATACCGGGTCAGCCTCGGCTTCGGGATCGGTCGGCACTCAGGGCAGGGGATGCGACGGCGGTGTCTCCCCCGGGGCGGCGTATGTGACGCCGCGACACGCGTGCGAGGAGACGATATCGCGTCGGCAGAGCACGCATCGTACGGGTGAGGCAGTTGTGACCACCAGTCATTCGGGGGACCGAGTCGGTACGGGTCCGGGCGCGGGATGCGGCAGAGTGGTGCGGCAGGGCCCGGAACTGGGTAACTCGCAGGTGGAGTCCCGGAGTCGGGGCGTTCGGGGTGGACCGCGGAGAGCATGCGGAGAGTGGGGGAACATGGCCGGGTTGAGGGACTTCCTGAACAAGTCCGACCCGTTGTTCAGCGCGTCGAACGGTCGGCTGACCCTGACCAAGGGCTCACCCTCGGTGTCGCTGACCGAACTCGGCACGGGCGCGGGCACCTTGCAGGTCAATCTGCACTGGACCGCGCGCCAGGTCGAGTCGATGGCGCGTCCGCCGGGGAACGGCTGGCGCGGGCTGCTGCGGCCAACCCTGTTCAAGCCGATGGAGATGCCGTCGTCGGGCAGTCAGATCGTGGCCGTGGACCTGGACCTGGGCTGCCTGTACGAACTGGCGGACGGCACCAAGGGGGTGGTCCAGCCGTTGGGCGGCCTGTTCGGCGACCTGCAGCGGGCGCCGTACATCAGGCTCAGCCGGGACGACCGGTCGGGCGCGCCCTCGGGCGAGATGATGTACATCGACCTGGCGAAGAAGGAGATGTTCAAGCGGATTCTGATCTTCGTCTACATCTATGACGAGACGCCCGCCTTCGACCGGGCCCACGCGGTGGTGACGCTGTTCCTGCCCGGCGGCCCGCCGATCGAGGTCAAGCTCGACGAGCGGGCACCGCAGGCGCGGTCCTGCGCGGTGGCGCTGATCGAGAACCGGGACGGGAATCTGACGGTCCGTCGCGAGGCCAAGTACGTGTACGGGTTCCAGGCCGAGCTGGACCGGCTCTACGGCTTCGGCATGCAGTGGCAGCGCGGGTACAAGCCGGTCAGCGGGTAGCGGCTGGTTGGGGTACCGGCCCGCGTCAGCGGTGGGCGCCCTGGAACTGCGGGCCCTGGAGCGGCAGCGCGAAGTCGGGCGGCTCGGGCAGCAGCCCCGGCTGCGGCGGGGGGTAGCCGTAGCCCGAGGGCTGCTGGACCGCGGGCTGCGGGGACGGCGGCGTCGGCGGCTGGGAGGGGAGTGGCGGGACGACGACCGGCTCGGGCCCGGCGGCGGGCTGCGCGGGTGACTGCGCAGGCTCGGCGGCGGGCTGCGCGGCGGCGGGTTCCGAGGTCGGCTGCGCGGGCGGGGACTGGGCGGGCGGGGACTGGAGCGGGGGTTGCCCGGCCTGCGCGGCCTGCTGCTCGGCCTCGGCCGGGTTCGGGGCCTGTGCTGTCTCCTCCTCGACCGTGATCCCGAAGTCCGTGGCGAGCCCGACCAGGCCGGACGAGTACCCCTGTCCGATCGCCCGGAACTTCCAACCGCCGCTCCTGCGGTACAGCTCCCCGCAGAGCAGCGCGGTCACCCCGGCGGTGTCGGTGATGTCGAAGCGGGCCAGCGCCTCCGCGTTCGGCCCGGCGGCGATGTCGTACAGCAGGATGCCCAGGCCGGTGACCTCGTCGAAGCTGCCGCGCTCGACCGAGGCGCCGATGACGACCCGGTCGACCTCCTCGGGCAGCTCGCCCAAGTGGACGTCGACGGTGTCGGTGACCTCCTCGCCGGTCCTGCTCTTGCGCCGGTGCCGGACCTGGCCGCTGGGGTGCCGGGGCTGGTTGTAGAAGACGAAGTCCTCGTCGGAGCGGACCCGTCCGTCCAGTGCGAGCAGCAGTGCCGACGCGTCCACGTCAGGGGTGCCGGAGACCGGGCGCCAGCGCAGCACCGCGCGCACCGCGGCGACGTTCGCGAGGGGGGTGTTCGAGCCCTTGGGCATGACCTTGGTCATCGCGAGTTGACGTACTCCCTCTTGGACGGCCCGGCGGTGTGAGGCACCAGGGTAGTGCCCGCCGCTCGGGCCGGGCCTTCCGCTGCTCGGCCGGGCTTGCCTGCGGGCGGTCCGGGGCGTCAGTATGCAGCACCCCGGCGAACCGGCCCGCCCGCCCGTTCGATGTGCAGGTTGTGTGTGTTAAGCGGCAGCCACGCTTGGGAGAACAACGTATTTCCGGGCTGATTTCTTACTGGTTCTTACGTACGATGAGCCGTCAACGGCCCCGGTGGACCCCGGACGTAGCACGTGTCTCGCAGACTCACCAGGGAAGGGGCCCATGCGCCATTTCAGCCAGCTCGACCGGGACACCCGGCGACGCCTCTTCCTGCGCGAGCCCGCGAGCTTCGACCGCGACAGCGAGCCCGCCGTGCTGTCGACCGCCCTGGGCGCCACCCTGTACTCCCCGGCCACCCGGCCGCGGCTGCTCGACGACATCCGCAAGCAGGCCGCCAACGGCGTCGTCTCCATGGTGCTCTGCCTGGAGGACGCGATAGACGACGCCGAGGTCGACGCCGCCGAGGCGAACCTGGTCCGGCAGCTGCCGCTGCTGGCCGCCGAGACGGGCGCCGGGACGGCTGCCGGCGGTTCGCAGGTCCCGCTGCTGTTCGTCCGGGTCCGGCGGCCCGAGCAGATCACCGACCTGGCCGCCCGGCTGGGGTCCGCGCTCCCGGTGCTGTCCGGCTTCGTGATGCCCAAGTTCACCGAGGAGACCGGCCTGCCCTTCCTGGAGGCGCTGGAGCAGGTCCGCAGCGGCACCGGCCTGCGGCTGTTCGGGATGCCGGTGCTGGAGTCGCCCGAGCTGGCGCACCTGGAGACCCGGCAGGACACCCTGTCCGGGATAGCCCGGGTGCTGGAGAAGCACCGCGAGGCGATCCTGGCGGTCCGGCTCGGCGTGACCGACCTCTGCTCCGCGTACGGGCTGCGCCGCCCGCCGGACCTCAGCGCCTACGACGTGCAGCTGGTCGCCTCGGTGATCGGCGACGTGGTGAACGTGCTCGGCCGGGCCGACGGCACCGGATACACCGTCACCGGGCCGGTCTGGGAGTACTTCCCGGTGCAGGAGCGCAAGTTCAAGCCGCAGCTGCGGGCCACCCCGTTCGCCGGGACCGAGCCGCCGACCGACGGGGTCCGGCGCAAGCTGATCGCGCACGACCTGGACGGGCTGATCCGCGAGATCGAGCTGGACCGGGCCAACGGCCTGCTCGGCAAGACCTGCATCCACCCCACCCATGTGCCCGCGGTGCACGCGCTCTCCGTCGCCACCCACGAGGAGTGGTCCGACGCCGCGGACATCCTGCACCAGGACCGCGCGGGCGGCGGGGTGCTCCGGTCGGCGTACACCAACAAGATGAACGAGGTGAAGCCGCACCGGGCCTGGGCGCAGCGGGTGATGCTGCGTGCCTCGGTGTTCGGCGTCTCCCGG
This sequence comes from Streptacidiphilus cavernicola, assembly GCF_042510955.1. Classification (NCBI taxonomy): domain Bacteria; kingdom Bacillati; phylum Actinomycetota; class Actinomycetes; order Kitasatosporales; family Streptomycetaceae; genus Streptacidiphilus; species Streptacidiphilus cavernicola. Next base: position 106,304 of record NZ_JBHFAB010000004.1, on the reverse strand, counting down.
GAGGGCGTGACCTTCGCCGAGCTGCTCGCTGCCTGCCTGTGCCCGTGAGACCGTCGACCCTTGGCTGTGACCTGCCCTTATCCCCGAAGAACCACGCAGGACACCTGGGCGTCTCCTCCCTGTGATGGAGTGCTCGTGTGATGGAGTGGGGGAGCGCGGGCGGTGAAGAGCGGGCTCGTACGACGGATGCACGATCGAGGGAAGCAGCACCATGACGGCTGAGGCTGAGCAGCAGGCACGCCCGCACGGGCACGCGCGGGAGCGGTGGGACGGGGTGTGGACCGGGGAGTGGGTCGAGCGGCGCCTCGGCGTCCGGCTGCCGGACCCGTCGGTGCGGGAGCTGCTGGGGCTGGCGCTGCGGCGCAACCCGCGCCGGGCGCAGCTGCTGGTGTCGCAGGTGCTCGGCAAGCACGTCCCGCAGCTGCCCTCGGTGGTCTACCGGGTCGGCTACGAGCTGGGTTTGACGGTACGTCAGCTGCTCGGCCCGGACGCCGCGGACGCGGCGGTGGTGCTGGGCTACGCCGAGACCGCGACCGGTCTCGGCCACTGCGTCGCCGACGGCCTCGGTGGGCCGGACCGGCCCGCCGCGCCGTACCTGCACTCCACCAGGCGGCCGGTGGCCGGGGTGGAGCCGGTGGGCGGCTTCGAGGAGGAGCACTCGCACGCCACCTCGCACCTGCTGCTGCCGGCCGACCCGGGCTTCCTCGGCGGGGGCGGACCGCTGGTCCTGGTGGACGACGAGCTGTCCACCGGCCGTACCGTGCTCAACACCGTCGCGGCGCTGCACCGGCGGTTCCCGCGGACCCGCTATGTCGTGGCCGCGCTGGTCGACCTGCGCGGGGACGCGGACCGCGAGCTGTTCGCCAAGACCGAGGCCGAGCTGGGCGTGCGCATCGAGGTGGCGGCGGTCGCCAGCGGCGTGGTGGAACTGCCCGAGGACGTGCTGGCACGGGGGGCGGCGCTGGTCGCCGCCGAGGAGACCCGGCAGGGCTGCGGGGTGCCTCCGGCCGGATCGCAGGCCCCGCTCACCCGGGTGGACCCGGGCTGGCCGAGCGGCCTCCCAGACGGAGGCCGGCACGGCTTCACCGCGGGTGACCGGCAGCGGCTGGACGCGGCGCTGCCGGGCATGGCCGAGCGCCTGGCGGAGGCTTTCAGCTGGCCAGGGGCGGGGGCGGCTTCCGCGGAGGGGTCGGCCGCCGCCGTGGGCCCGGCTCCGGCTGGCCTGGGCGGCGCTGTGGCAACCGTGCCGCGCAGGGTGCTGGTGCTGGGGTACGAGGAGCTGATGTACACGCCGCTGCGGCTGGCTGCCGCACTGCAGGAACGGTTCGCCGCGGCCTCTGCGCCCTCCGGCGACGTTGAGGAGGTCGAGTCCTCCAAGCCCGTTGGGCCCGTTGAGGTCCGTTTCTCGACCACCACCCGCTCCCCGGCGCTGACCGTGGACCACCCCGGCTACGCCCTCCGCACCCGGCTCGCCTTCCCCGCGCACGACGCCCCCGCCGACGGCGAGGGCCTGCGCTACGCCTACAACGTCGCGCCCGGCCGCGACCTCTCCCGTCGCTTCGACGCGATCGTGCTGGTCATCGATGACGCGGCCGACCGCGCCCCGCTGCACGCCCCAGGACGCGGCCTGCTCGACCGGCTGCGCCATGTCACCGACGAGGTACTGCTCGTGACCCTCCCCGCCCATCGTCCCCGGGCCGTCGCGGTCGCCCCCGCTTCCGCGCCCGCCGCTGTCGCCCCCGCTTCCGCGCCCGCCGCGCCCGCCGCGCCTGCGGCTGAAGCGTCCGCCGCAGGCTCCCCGCTCCCGGCGCCGCTGCACGGTCCCGCCTTCGGCTCCTACCGGGCCGACGAGGTGTCCTGGCTGCTCAAGGACCTTGCCGGGATCACTCTTGAGGCGCCGACCGAGGAGCGCGAGGAGGCGATCCAGCAGGGCGGGGCCCACTACGCCGAGTCGCTGCCGGTCGAGTACCAGCCGACCCCCGCCTACCAGCAGCTGTTCCAGCAGGCCCTGGCCGAGTCCGCGGGACGCATCGCCGAGGCGGTCGCGACCGTCACCGAGACCGTCCTCGCCGAACGCGGCCACGGCGCGGTCCTCGCCTCGCTGGCCCGGGCCGGGACCCCGGTCGGCATCCTGATGCGCCGCTGGGCCCAGCGGGCGCACGGGATCGACCTGCCGCACTACGCCGTCTCCATCGTCCGCGGCCGGGGCATCGACCCGACCGCCCTGCGCTACCTGGCGGACCGTCACGACCCGGCCGACGTAGTCTTCGTGGACGGCTGGACCGGCAAGGGCGCGATCACCAGGGAGCTGGCCGAGGCCCTCGCCGGGACCGGCTTCAACCCGGAGATGGCCGTCCTCGCCGACCCCGGCCACTGCGTCCGCACCTTCGGCACCCGCGAGGACTTCCTGATCCCCTCGGCCTGCCTCAACTCGACCGTCTCCGGCCTGGTCTCCCGGACCGTGCTGCGGGCCGACCTGATCGGCCCCGACGACTTCCACGGCGCGAAGTTCTACCGCGAGCTGGCCGACGCCGACGTCTCCAACCGCTTCCTCGACGCCGTGACCGAGCGCTTTCCCGAAGTCGCAGTCCCCGACGTCCGCGCCGGCGCTGCCGCGGACACGTCCGCCCGCGAACCCGACTGGTCCGGCTGGGCCGCCGTGGAACGCATCAGCGAGGAGTACGGCATCAACAGTGTGAACCTGGTCAAGCCAGGGGTGGGCGAGACCACCCGGGTCCTGCTGCGGCGCGTGCCGTGGCGCGTACTGGTCCGCGAGGGGGCGGAGGCCGAGCTGCGGCACGTCCGGCTGCTGGCCGAGCAGCGCGGCGTGCCGGTGGAGGTGGTCGGCGACCTGCCCTACAGCTGCGTCGGACTGATCCACCCCGAATACACGAGGGGCGCCACCGGCGACGGGGGGACGGCCGTATGACCGTCCTCAGGACTCCCGAGCGCCCTTCGTCGCAGCCCGCCCGCTTCCTGATCGGCAGCGACCTCGACCGCACGCTGATCTACTCGCCCCGGGCGCTGGCCCTGGACATGGCCGACGAGCAGGCGCCGCGGCTGCTCACGGTCGAGGTGCACCACGGCAAGCCGTTGTCGTTCATGACCGAGCGCTGCGCCGAACTGCTGGTCGAGCTGATCTCGGCGGCCGAGTTCGTCCCGGTCACCACCCGGACCCGGGCCCAGTACCAGCGGGTGCACCTGCCGGGACCGGAGCCGGAGTGGGCCCCGCGCTACGCGATCTGCGCCAACGGCGGCCAACTGCTGGTCGACGGGATCACCGACGAGGACTGGAACGCGCAGATCAGGGCCACCCTGGCGCAGAACTGCGCACCGCTGGACGAGATCGTGCACCACCTCGCGCTGTCGGCGGACCCGGAGTGGACGCTGAAGCGCCGGGTCGCCGAGGACCTCTTCGCCTACCTGGTGGTGGAGCGGGAACTGCTGCTGCCGGGCTGGGTCGCCGAGCTGACCGACTGGGCCGACGAGCGCGGCTACACCGTGTCGCTGCAGGGACGGAAGATCTACCTGGTGCCGCAGCCGCTGACCAAGTCCGCCGCGCTGGCCGAGGTCGAGCGGCGGACCGGCGCGTCCATGGTGCTCACCGCGGGCGACTCGCTGCTGGACGCGGAACTGCTGCTCGCCGCGGACGCGGGCTTCCGCCCCGGACACGGCGAGTTGGCCGACAGCGGCTGGACCGGGCCCGGGGTCACCGCCCTGGAGCAGGTCGGCGTCGCGGCGGGCGAGGAGATCGTCCGCCGCCTACTGGCCCGGGTCAGGGTCCGCACGGCGGTGGGGTAGGCCGGGCGCCGTACAGGCTGAGGGGTAAGCCTGTCACCGCACGGGCCGCGGTCTGGGCCCGGCACCGTACGGGCGGCGGTGTGGGTCCGGCACCGTACGGGCGGCGGTGTGGGTCCGGCGCCGTACGGGCGGCGGTGTGGGTCCGGCGCCGCAGGGGCGGACGTCAGCCGCAGCACCCTCCGCCGCAGCAGCCGCCGCCCCCGCCGCTTCCGGCGGGGGCGGCGCTGCTCCCGCCCGAGGCGGTGCCGGTCACCGCCACCATCGACATCAGCTTCACAGCGTCACCGTGCCCGGCCGGGCACATCGCCGGAGCGTCGGACTGGGACATCGGACGGCGAAGTTCGAACGTGGCGCCACAGGTACGGCAGCGGTAGTCATAGCGAGGCATGCCCGTACTCTACGACCTCCCACAAGCCCACGCCCCGGCCCGCCGTCCGGCCCGCGCCCCTGGCCCGCGGCCCCGCCGCGGTCGGCGCCCTACCTGCACCCTGGCTGGACCCGCAGGGTCACCGCGGTCCGCCGCGCTGTTCGCGGATCGAGGCCACCACCTGGGCCGCTGTCTCCCGCACCGCGGCCAGCTCGGTGAGGAACTGCCAGTAGTCGGGATGACGGCCCGTCAGGGAGGCCTCGGCGCGGTCGAGTCGGGCCACCGCCGCGTCCAGCGGGGCCGCGTGCCGGGGGTCGGGCGCGCTGCGTCCGTCCATCGCCAGGCGCTGGGCGTCGCGCAGCGCGAACCGGGTCCGCTCGATCTCCGCCCCGGGGGCCCGCTGCGCCTCGTTGAGGGAGTGCAGCCGCTCGTTGACGGTGGCCACCGAGCCGTCCGCGGTGTTCAGCAGGGTTCGGACGGTGGCCAGGATGCTGATGGCGTCGGCCCAGCGCTGCTCGTCCCGGGCCTTGGACGCCTCGCCGAGCCGGGTCTGCGCGGTCCGCACCGCCGCCGCGGTCTGGTCCGGGACGTTCTGCAGATCCTGCCAGCAGGCGGTGCTGAACCGGCGGCGCAGCTCGCTCAGCACCGGGGCGATGTTGGCCGACCGGGTCTCCAGCGCCTCGGTGCGGGTCCGCAGCGAGCCCAGCCGCTGGTCGATCTCCCGGGCCTGCTGCGGCAGCTTCTCCGCCTCGGCGCGGATCGCCTCCGCCTCGCGCTGGGTGTCGGCTGCGGTCCGCAGCATCGGCTGCACCCCGTGCTTGCCCGCGCCCTCGCCGAGCAGCTTCAGCTGCGGGCCGAGCGCGGCCAGCCGACGGGCCAGCTCGTCCGCGCCGAGCCGCGCGGCGCGGGCCGCGTCCAGGGCGTTGCTCGCGGCCAGCCAGGCCTGCTTGGCCCGCTCCACGGCCGGGGTCACCTGCGCCAGCTGCGTCTCCGCGGCGTCGAGCAGCGGCTGCAGGAAGCCGAGGAAGCGCTCCAGCTCGGTCTTCGCCGCGACCAGCTGCTGCCGGGACTGCTCCAGCTGCTGCCGGGCGCGGGCGGCGGTGCCGGCGTCCAGGTCCTCGGCGTCCAGGTCATGGGCGTCCAGCGCGGTGATGTAGGCGGTGCTGACCTCGTCGATCCGGTGGCCGAGCGCGGCGAAGTCCGCGACGGCGCGGCGCGCGCCGGGGGAGTCGTCCGCGGCGGAGACCACCTCCACCGAGATCCGGGCGTCCCGCTGGACCGTGTCCAGCTCGTAGAACGCCTGCGCAGCGGCGTCCTTCGCGGCCTGCGCGTCCGCGCGTACGCCCTCGGTGCGCCGCCACCGCGCTGATCCCGCCGCCACGTCGTCTCCTGCTCGCAACCATCGCCCCGTCGGGCCGCCACGGCCCGCCCGCCCCATCCTCGCACCCACCCCAGTCGCGCCGCACCCAGCCCGGCACCGAACGCGCCGCGGAGCAGGTATTGTTTCCCTGTCCCGGGCGCATAGCTCAGCGGTAGAGCGCCGCCCTTACAAGGCGGATGTCGGCGGTTCGAAACCGTCTGCGCCCACACATGGGGTGAGCTGGTGCGGACCCTCTCCGTGGCTCGAATGGAGAGGGTCCGCGCCACCGCTGGAGTCCACACAGAGTCCGCAACGCCGCTTGGAGCATGAGCCGTGGGCGGCGTTTTGACTACCTGTCATGCCTCGCAAATCGGGGCAGCCGGCAGATCGGTTACTCTCGCCTGCGCCCGGACGACTGCCTGATCGACCACGTAAGCCATCAGGTGTTGCGAGGACCCCAAGAATCCGCCGGCTTCTTCCGCAACCGCGAGATCAAGAAGCGTGGGCCGGACAAGCAGCCCCGGAAGCGCTCGGCTCCCTCGTCGGAGTGGCCGGGCATGCCGATGTCCCGTCCCATCAGATCCCGGGACGGGGCATCGTGCTGCGTTACTCGCTATCGGTGTCCTCGGGGACGAGGAACCCGCGCACCGGCTGCGGCTGGCTCTGGTCCTGCTGTGCTGCGCGGAGTTGTTCGACGAGCTGGGTGTACTTCGGGTTCACGTACTCAGCCATGCCCGTAGCCTACGGCCGCCGGGTCCTCAGGCTGCCGATCCTCCGGACGGGGGCTTCGGGACCGGGATCGGGACGATCGGCCCGCACCCGCCCGGAGGCGTGTGCCAGGTCTGCGCTGCGACCGCGACGGACTGCTCGTCCGGGCCGGCCCACAGTTCCAGATCGGGGACGTACCCGGCTCGGTCGATCGTCTCCAGGGTGCGGGCGAGGACCGCGGGGTCGTAGCCGGCGTCCACGGGCAGTTCGGGGTAGTGGTGGACGAACCCGCCGAGCAGCTCGCCCAGTTCGGCGTACAGGGCGGTGTGCAGGATCAGGGCGTGCCAGCCCTCGTCGACGACGGGGGAAGGGGCGATGCGGGCCGAACGGTCGTGGGCGCAGACGGCGAGGAACCGCAGGGCCTCGGCGGTGATCCGTTCGGCGAGGTTCATGGCCATGCCGGGGTTGTTCTGCCGGACCGTGGCGGCGACGCCGTGGAACTGGCCCGGGCTGAGCAGGTCGCGCGGGTTGCGGTCGAGGACGGGGTTGGACGGCCTGGGGGTGCTCATGGGAGGTCTCCCTTTTAGGGCGTGGGCTTCCGCCGATGCGGAAGCTCCCTAAGGAAGTTTCTCGCTACTTCCCTAGGGAAGTCAACGCTCGATGGGCACCCGTCAATCCCCTTCCGTCACGCTGGAAACTCCCACTCCATCAGGTACCGGGAGGCGTCCAGGACCATCTCGTTGACCTCCACCGGCACCCCACCTTCGGCATACGCGTACCGGACGATCAACACGACGGGGGCTGTCACGCCGAGCCCGAGCGCAGCCGCCTCCTCGGGCAGCGCCAGGCGCGCGCGGACCTGCTCCCGGAAGTGCACCGGACCGTGCCCCAACTCGGCCAGTCGTGCGTAGATCCCGCCCGACCCCGTGTCCTCGCGCGTGATCGCGGACCCGGCGACCAACTGCGCGGGCAGGTACGACGTCGCGAGCATCACCGGCTGCCCTTCGACCAGGTAGCGGCGGTCCCGCACCCACACCGGGTCGGCCGGCTGAAGGTTCAGCGCGGGTGCGATGTGCTCGGGGCACGGCTGCTCGGCCACGGCGACCCGGTCGGTGGTCAAGGGCCGCTGGTCGAGGTCGGCCTGCCAGATGGACCGGCCGCCGCCCCATTGCTCGGCGGCGAGGCGCTTCACCCCTTGACGCATGATCGGCCGGAACGCCCGTACCCGCGTCGCTGATCCGCGCCGAGCCTCGGTCAGCCCTTCGGCGGCGAGTACCCCGAGGGCTTTGCGGGCGGTCTCGGCCGCGACGGCGTACTGGGTGACGAGGGTGTTCTCGCCGGGCACCTTGTCGCCGGGGGCGAGCTCGCCGGACATGATGCGGCGCCTGAGCTCGTCGGCGATCAGGCGGTAGGGCGGGGTTGGCACGGTGCCTCCAGAGTCGAGATCTCTAGGGAAGCACTGTAGGGCCCGAGGGGCGAGAGGTGAGTGTGGGTTGGCGGTTCCATGGGAGCGCCCCGCTGATCGGATCCAGCGGGGCGCTGGCTTCCATCACCTGCGGGCGGATAGGAGCCGCGTCCCTGGCGGTTGGTTGTGCTGGGACCCGGGCTGCGGGCCTGCCCTGCCGTGGGGGTAGGAGCAGCCTGTGCAGTGACGAGGACGCTACGCCCGGGGTGGGCGCGGGGCTAGCCCTAACTGAACGGCTTGATCCTGTTGGCGATCTTGTGTGGGTCAACTGGCGGTGGTGCAGAGGGCGCGGAAGTGGCTGGGGACCCGTCGTGGGCGGGTGGGATCGGTGATCCAGTCGGCGATGCGGGTGACGTTGCAGGCCAGGCTGGTGAGGACGTGCTGTACGTGTGTGCAGTTGGCGTTCGGGGACGCCCATGCGGCGGCGGTGCTGCGGCACGTCGCGGAGGATGGTGATCCGGTCATGCTCGACGAGCTGCGGGCGGTGCGGTTGTGGCCGCGGTGATGGCGTTGCACCGGCATCCGGTGACGGCCTGGGCGCGGGAGAACGGGCAGGCTCGGCAGACCGAGGATGCCCGGCGCAGGGCTGCTCAAGCCCGGCTCGAGGGCGCTCCCGGTAGAATGGCTGGTGATGCTTCACGACCTGCGGGCCGCGCTCGACGCCGCCAACCAGGCCATTCGCTCCTTCTCCAGCGCCCGTGTCGGGCGTCCCTGGACTGAGCACGACCGGGCCCAGTACCGGGTGCTCCTCGCCGCGTGGCTGGACCCGGCACAGGAGGCCGAGGATGAACCCGAATCCGTCGGCGTGTAAGCTCCCCGCCCCCGGCGCTACCGAACGGTGCGAACGTCCGCGTACCTGAGGTGGCCACGATCGACCGTATGTTCGCTCGCTTCTCGGGCGCCTTCACCTCCCTGTGCTGGTCGGCCCTCGTACGCCTCCTCTGGGCGGCGACCTTCCACAAACACGGGATCATCGTTCGCATGCTCGGGATCGTCGGGTTCTGCCTGATCCTCATGCCCGTCGGGCTCGCGGCCTGGGAGCGAATCCACCCGCGACCGCAGCGGCGCAGGTCACGCGAACGCGAAGCTGCCGAACAGGCCGAGGAGTACGCGCGACCGCTCGTCTGGGCGGCCAAGTCCGGGTCCAGGTCCCAGACCCCGCCTGAAGGGTTCCGGGGGCAACGGGATTGTGGTGCGGCACCGGCGGTCGCCGAGCACGGCGGCGCGGCTGGAGACGGTGATTCGGGGCAGCCGGGCGTCGGCCGCGGCATCGGCGTCGTGCTGTTCCAGACTGAGCGAGGCGATCCGGGCCGCCGGGTCCTGGGCCGTCGGGCAGCCCTTTCAGTCTCTGGGCCCGGGGATTTGACGCATGGTCACTTCAGGTTCCGTCGGCGTCCGATCGGCTCGTGACGGATGCCGACGGGTCTTGAGCGGAGGCGATGCGGTCGAGCCATTCCTGCATCAAGTCCTGTTCGCGGGCGGTCAGGGCGGTGGTCCGGGGGAGGACGGCGCGGAGGGCGACCGCGGCGGTGACCGGGGTCGGGGGGTGAGCGGCGGGCGTGTCGGTGGTGATTGCGGCGATGACGGCTTCCCGGGCCAGGGTGGAGAGTTCGGGGTCGCGGCGCTGCTCCGGCATGGCGATCAGGGTGAGGGTGGTGCCGCGACCGCTGGCCTGGATCAGGTCGGTGGCGCGCTCCTCGCTGACGCGCAGTCGGCCCGCCTCGGCGATCCGTCGGACCAGGGCGGAGAGGAACGCGAGCCCGGCGACCGCGGACGGCGGGGCGGCGCCGGGTCGGGGCTCGTTCATGACCAGGTAGAGGGCCGGGTTGGCCAGGCCGAAGCCGATGTGGAGATCCCAGCCCGCGCGTAGGTCGGCCACCGGGTCCGCGGTGGGCTCCAGGACGGTCTTGTCCTTGAGGTAGGCGGTGAAGCCCTCGGCGGCGACCGCGTCCAGCAGGCCCTGCATGTCGCCGAAGAGGCGGTAGATGGTCGGGGCCTTCACCTCCGCAGCGGCGCCCACCGCGCGGGTCGACACCGCACCCCGGCCGCCTGCGGCGAGCAGTTCGGCCGTGGCGGCGAGGATGCGCTCGCGGGGGCCAGATCCGGCGGAAGTGTTGGCGGTGTCCTCCATATAGCAACGATAACAGGGGAGCGTTTGCGCTGCTAACGTAGCGCTGTTAATGTCGATTGCGTTAGCAGTGAATGGAATGTCTTGTATCGGAGGCTGTGATGATCATCATTACCGGGGCCAATGGCCTGCTCGGCCGGGGGATTGTCGAGCAACTGCTCGTGCGCGTTCCCGCCGACCGGATCGCGGTGAGCGTGCGCGACCCGGAACGGGCACGGGGGTTGCGGGGGTTGGGCGTTCGCGTGCGTCGTGGTGACTTCGCCGAACCTGCGAGTCTGGCCCATGCCTTCGAGGGCGCCTCGCAGGTGCTGCTGGTGTCCTCCAACACCGCCGGCGCGGACGCCGTCCGGGATCACCGCGCCGCGATCGAGGCGGCCGTGGCCGCGGGCACCGACCGCATCCTCTACACCAGCCACATGGGCGCGAACCCCGCGTCCCCCTTCGCGCCGATGCCCGACCACGCGGCCACCGAGGCGGTGTTGCGCGAGAGCGGGGTGCCCTTCACTTCGCTGCGCAACGGCTTCTACGCGTCCACCACGGCGATGCTGCTGGCCGCCGCGCTGAAGACCGGGGAGTTGAGGCTGCCGCCGGACGGGCCGGTCTCCTGGACCGCCCACGCCGACCTGGCCGAGGCCGCCGCGATCATCCTGGCCAAGGGCGGCTTCGACGGACCGACCCCCGCGCTGACCGCCGATGCGGCCATCGACGGGGACGGGATCGCCTCGCTCGCCTCGGAACTGACGGGCCGTCCGATCAGGCGGGTGGTCGTCCCGGAGGGCGAGTACCGGGACGGACTGGTCGCGCAGGGCGTGCCCGAAGGGCGGGCGGACATGCTGCTGGGCATGTTCGAGGCAAGCCGGCAGGGCGAGTTCGCCGCGGTGGACCCGGAGTTGGGCCGACTGCTCGGCCGTCCGACCACGCCGCTCCGGGATGTGCTGAAGGCGGCACTCGACGGGTGAACCCCGGTACCTGGCCTGGCCGTCGGCGGCGTCGCCCACGCCGCCGACGCCGTGGCTGACCTGTCGTCAGTCAGAGGTTAGCCGGGGTTGAGGGTGTTCGGGTTGCGGGCATTCGCTGAGCAGGGTGACGGCGGCGAGGAGGGTGGCGGTGCCCACGGCCGCGGCGAGGGTGAGGTGTTCGCCGAGCAGGGTGACGGCCAGTAGCAGTGCGGCGACCGGCTCCAGCATCATCACCACCGATACCGCGGTGGCCCGGACCGTGCCGATCGCGGCGAAGAACAGCGCGTAGGCGAGGGCGGTCGGGACCGCGCCGAGGTAGCCGAGCAGGGCCGCTGCGGTGGCCAGGTGGTGCGCGCGGGGGAGCAGCGGCCCGGTGGCGGCGGCCAGTGGCAGCAGGCAGACCGCACCGACGGCGAAACCGCACAGGGCGCGGTCGTACGGGTCGCCGGTACGGCCGTCGCGGGCCTGCGCCTGGCCGAGCAGGTTGATCGCGGCGGAGCCGGCGGCCGAGCCCAGTGCGCAGAGCAGACCCAGGACGGGGTGCGGTCCGGAGACGGAGGCGGAGGCGTTGGCGGCGGCGCTGGCGGAGTGGCTGCCGTCGCCGCCGCTCGTACTGCCGAAGGCGAGCAGGGCCAGGCCGGTGACGGCGAGGGCGACTGTCGTCGCGCCGCGTCGGCCGAGGCGTTCGCCGAACAGGAACCGGGCGGCGATGGTGGTGAGCACCGGGGCCGCGCCGAGGGTCGCGGTGGTGCCCAGGGCGAGTCCGGCGAGGTCGACCGAGGCGAGGTAGCAGGTCTGGAAGGTCGCCATCAGCAGCCCGGTGCCCAGGAGGGGCAGCAGGCGCGGACGCGGGCCGGGGCGGACCCGGCTCGCCGCTCGCGGGCTCGCACGGCGGATCAGCGGGCGGGCCGCGGTCAGCAGCGCCGCGCCGAGGGCGAAGCGCCAGCAGGAGACGGCGATCGGGCCGAGGCCGCTGATCCGGTGCAGCAGCGCGGCGGCTGCGCCCGCGCTGCCCCAGGAGGCGGCGGCGAGGCCGATGGTCAGCAGTGCGCGGCGGTACGAGCGGTCGTCCGCGTGGTGCGGGCGGGCGGTTCTGGGCGCGGGCAGGGGGGTGCGTACGGGCAGGGAGGGCATGGCGAAGCTCCGGTGAGAATGGTCGCTGGTCCGCGGGGTGGCACTGGGGTCGCGGGCAGCGCTCACCGGCCCGACGGCTCGTCAGAGAGCGTTCGGGGCAGCGGTGTTCGGAGTTTCGGTGCCGCCCGCTAGCGGACGGGCGGCGGCAGGACGGCGAGCGAGTACGGGGCCATGGGCAACAGCCTAGCCGGGCTGGTGCCCGGCCGAGCGGGGCGACGGTGGGTCGGGAGGGGGCCCGCTGGGAGGGCTGTGAACGGGCCGAAGTGGGCCGTAGGTGGCGGGGGAGGGTTGGGAGCGGGCCGGAGCGGGCCGGAGTGGGCCGGGTTGGGCCGTCCGCGGGTCGGGAGCGGGCCGAAATGGGCCGGGGGAGGGCTGAAGCGGGCAGGGGCAGGCCTGTTGCCGGGGCTGAGCCGGAGGCGGAAGCGGGGCGTCAGGTTCCGCCATGTCCTTGACATAAGAAATTTACCGTTCGCGGTCTACCCGCATAGACCCGTGACCGGGAGGCTGGGCGCGCACCACGTCCCACACCACTCCCCCCTGTCACGGGAAGGCCTTCGCATGTCCGGATTCAGGCTTCGCCGCTCCATATCCGCCGGGCTCACCACCCTCGTGCTCGCCGCCGGGCTGCTCCTCGGCACCGGCGCGGGCACCGCCAACGCGGCTCTGCCCACGCCCATCGCCGCCTCCACGGCCCGTACCTACCTGTCCAGCCTGACCGTCACCCCCGAGTCGCACGCGGACAGCTACGACCGCAGCCTCTTCCCGACCTGGATCACCATCAGCGGGACCTGCGACACCCGCGAGTTCGTGATCAAGCGCGACGGCAGCAACGTGGTCACCAACGCGGCCTGCACCGCCACCTCGGGCAGCTGGACCAGCCCCTACGACAACGTGGTCACCACCAACCCGTCCACCTTCGACATCGACCACCTGGTCCCGCTGTCCGAGGCCTGGGACTCCGGCGCTTGGGCCTGGACCACCGCGCAGCGGCAGGCGTTCGCCAATGACACCACCCGTCCGCAGCTGCTCGCGGTCTCGGCGAGCTCCAACCGCTCCAAGGGCGACGACGACCCGGCCGAGTGGCTGCCGCAGGCCTCGTACCAGTGCGTCTACGTCCGGGCCTGGGTGCAGGTCAAGCACTACTACGGGCTGAGCGTCGACGCCACCGAGAAGGCGGCGATCAGCGCTGTCCTGAAGAACTGCTGACCTTCCGTCAGAGACAGGGGGCGCTGACCGCGGTCGGTCGGTGCCCCCTTGCTACGCCTCACCTGCCCTGTGGTCGGCTCACGGCGGCCGGGCGGAGGGCGGCCAGTTGCTGGGCGAAGGGGATGAAGTCCTCGACCGGGGACGGGACCGGGGACGCGGCCGGGCGCGCGCCGGGGGACGGGACGGCCGCAGTGGACGGTGCGGGGGACGCGGCGGTGGCCTTGAACCGGCCGAGCAGTGCGGTGAGTTCGGCCGCGGCGCGGGTGATCCGGGTCGGGAGGCTGTCGGTGTGGGCGCCGCCGTCGCTGCCCCAGTCCTCGGAGGCGGCGTAGACGCCGGTGGGGACCACGACCGCGCGCAGGTACGAGAACAGCGGGCGCAGCGCGTAGTCCAGCACCAGCGAGTGCCGCGCGGTGCCGCCGGTGGCGGCGATCAGCACCGGCTTTCCGGCCAGCGCGGTGTTGTCGATCACGTCGAAGAAGGACTTGAACAGCCCGCTGTAGGAGCCGCTGAAGACCGGGGTGACCGCGATGAGTGCGTCCGCGCCGGTGACGGTCGCGACGGCCTCGCGCAGCGCGGCCCCGGGGAAGCCGGTGACCAGGTTGTCGGCGATGGCGTGGGCCAGTTCGCGCAACTCGACGACCTGGACCTCGACGTCGCGTCCCGACCCGACCAGGCCTGATCCGACCAGGCCTGATCCGCGCAGGCCCGACCCGACCGCCTCGGCGAGGCGGTCGGCGAGCAGCCGGGTGGAGGACGGCTGGCTCAGCCCTGCGGAGACGACGGCGAGGCGGACGGGTACGGTGGCGCTGGTCACGGTGCGGGCTCCCTTGCTTGATTGAGTGTCAGATCACAGTGGCGGCAACGGCGGTGGCGTCTCCGGACGCCGTCGCCCCAGCCGTCGCCGCAGCCGCCGCAGTCGTCGCGGCCACCCGCGCCGCGTGGGTCGGCGCGTCCGGGACGTCGGCCGGGCGGCCGATCGCGAACTCGCGGCGCAGCACCGGCACGACCTCCTCGCCGAGGATGTCGAGCTGCTCCAGCACCGTCCTCAGCGGCAGCCCGGCGTGGTCCATCAGGAACAACTGCCGCTGGTAGTCGCCGAAGTGGTCGCGGAAGGCGAGGGTGCGCTCGATCACCTGCTGCGGGCTGCCCACGGTCAGCGGGGTGTCGGCCGTGAAGTCCTCCAGCGAGGGACCGTGCCCGTAGACGGGGGCGTTGTCGAAGTAGGGGCGGAACTCGCGGACCGCGTCCTGGGAGTTCTTCCTCATGAAGACCTGGCCGCCGAGGCCGACGATCGCCTGCTCCGGGGTGCCGTGGCCGTAGTGCGCGAAGCGGGCCCGGTAGAGCGCGATCAGCTGCTGGGTGTGCTCCTTGGGCCAGAAGATGTTGTTGTGGAAGAAGCCGTCGCCGTAGTACGCGGCCTGCTCGGCGATCTCCGGGCTGCGGATGCTGCCGTGCCAGACGAACGGCGGCACGCCGTCCAGTGGACGCGGGGTGGCGGTGAAGCCCTGCAGCGGGGTGCGGAAGCGGCCCTGCCAGTCGACCACCTCCTTGGTCCACAGCTCGCGCAGCAGCGCGTAGTTCTCCACCGCGAGGTTGATGCCCTCGCGGATGTCCTTGCCGAACCACGGGTAGACCGGGCCGGTGTTGCCGCGGCCCAGCACCAGGTCCACCCGGCCGTCGGCGAGGTGCTGCAGCATGGCGTAGTCCTCGGCGATCTTCACCGGGTCGTTGGTGGTGATCAGCGTGGTCGAGGTGGACAGGACCAGGTTCTCGGTGCGGGCCGCGATGTGCCCGAGCATGGTGGTGGGGGAGGACGGGACGAACGGCGGGTTGTGGTGCTCGCCGGTGGCGAAGACGTCCAGGCCGACCTCCTCGGCTTTGAGCGCGATGGCCACCATGGCCTTGATCCGCTCGTGCTCGCTCGGCCTGGTCCCGTTGGTGGGGTCGACGGTGATGTCCCCGACCGAGAAGATCCCGAACTGCATCATGGTGCCGGCCTGCCCTCGTGGTAGTAGTTGAAGCTTGAACTACTTCCGTAACGAAGGACAGGCCGGAACCATTCCCGGACGTCCGACCCCGGCCGGGACCCGCTCAGTCCAGCAGCGCGGTGACGCTGCCCGCACCGACCGTGCGGCCGCCCTCGCGGACGGCGAAGCCGAGGCCGGGCTCCAGCGGGACCGGGCGGCCCAGCCGCACCGCCAGGTCGACGGTCTCGCCGGGACGCGCCAGGCCCGCCACCGCCGCCTCGCCGAGCAACTCGACGTCGCCGACCACGTCACCGGTCCGCAGGTAGAACTGCGGGCGGTAGCCGGTGCCGACCGGCGTGCGCCGGCCGCCCTCGGCGCTGCCCAGCAGGTACACCCTGGCGGTGAACCCGGTGTGGGTGCTGATGCTGCCCGGCGCGGCCACCACCTGGCCCCGGCGGACCTGGCCGCGCTGCACCCCGCGCAGCAGCAGCGCCACGTTGTCCCCGGCCTCCGCGTACTCCATCGGATGCCCGAAGGTCTCCAGGCCGGTGACCACCGAGGTCAGGCCGTCGCCGAGGCCCAGCACGTCCACCCGGTCGCCCATCCGGACCCGGCCGCGCTCCACCGCCCCGGTGACGACCGTGCCGCGCCCGGTGATGGTGAGCACGTTCTCCACCGGGAGCAGGAACGGCGCGTCGGTGTAGCGGACCGGCGTCGGGACGTGGGTGTCCACGGCGTCCAGCAGCTCGCCCAGCGCGGCCGTCCAGACCGGGTCGCCGGCCAGCGCGCGCAGGCCGGACACCCGGACCACCGGCAGCTCCGCGCCCGGGTAGCCCTGGGCGGTGAGCAGCTCGCGGACCTCCAGCTCGACCAGGTCCAGCAGCTCGGGGTCGCCGACGTCGGCCTTGTTGAGGGCCACCACGACGTGCTCGACGCCGACCTGACGGGCCAGCAGCACGTGCTCGGCCGTCTGCGGCATCACGCCGTCCTGCGCGGACACGACCAGGATCGCCCCGTCCAGCTGGGACGCGCCGGTGATCATGTTCTTGATGAAGTCGGCGTGACCGGGCATGTCGATGTGGGCGTAGTGCCGGGTCTCGGTCTCGTACTCGACGTGGGCGATGTTGATGGTGATGCCGCGGGCGGCCTCCTCCGGGGCGCGGTCGATCCGGTCGAACGGGACGAAGCTGCCGGTGCCGCGGTCGGCGAGGACCTTGGTGATGGCGGCGGTCAGGGTGGTCTTGCCGTGGTCGACATGGCCCATGGTGCCGATGTTGAGGTGCGGCTTGGTGCGCAGGTAGCTGCTCTTGGACGGGTTCTTGGACATGGCTGACTGGTTTCCCGGCTCTGCGAGACGTGTGGGGGGACCTCAGGGACGGGCCGACCTTCCCCGTCCGAGGTCCCGGGACATCCCGGGGAAGGTCAGCGTCGCGCGCCGTCGAACCGCGCGGCAGCGGGTGCCGCTGCGGCCGCGGTGGCAGCCGCGGGCATGGCGACTGCGGAGGCTGCGGCGGGTGCCGGGGCAGCGGTCATCGCGCCCGCGACTGCGGGCTTCCGGGCGATGACGTAGCTGGACATGCCGCCATCCTCCCTGGCCCGGCACTGCTGCGCGACTGGTTTTTCCGGTGCGAGGATGGGCGGATGAGTGAGTCCGGGGTCGAGGCAATGGTCACCAGGAGTCCGGACGCCGCGACGCTGCGGGCCCTGCGCCCGCTGCTGGACGCGGCGTTCGACGGACGGTTCTCGGACGACGACTGGGCGCACGCCCTCGGCGGAGTGCATGTGCTGCTCCGCGAGGACGGCGAGCTGGTCGGCCACGGCTCGGTGGTGGAGCGTCAGTTGTCCACCCAGGGCATCACCTTGCTCACCGGGTACGTCGAGGCGGTGGCGGTCCGGCCGGACCGTCAGGGCAGCGGCCTCGGCGCACTGCTGATGGACGCGGTGGAACGGGAGTTGGAGTCCGGCGACTACGCGCTGGGCGCGCTGAGCAGTTCTCGCCGCGCGATCGGCTTCTACCGGGCCAGGGGCTGGCAGCAGTGGCTGGGCCCGACCTCGGTCCGCACCCCCGCCGGGATTGTCAGGACCCCGGAGGACGACGGCGGGGTGTACGTCCTGGACGTGGACCTGGGCTTCGACCTGTTCGCCGGGCTGACCTGCGACTGGCGCGAGGGCGACGTCTGGTAGGCGGGCCGCCGGGCGGTCGCCCCGGCGCGGTGGGGCAGAATCGGAGCGGAAGGCACATCCATGATCCAGGGGGAACGATGAGCGCCAGCAGCGGCACCGGCAGCGGTGTCAGCGCCAGCAGCACCGGCAGCGCCAGCACCCGCAGCAGCACCGGCACCAGCACGGCGGCCGGGGAGAGTCCGGTCACGCTGATCACCGGCGGGGCCAGCGGCATCGGCGCGGCCACGGTCGGACGGCTGCTGGCGGCCGGGCACCGGGTCGCCGTCACCGGACGCGACCAGGCGCGGTTGGATGACTTCGCGGCGACCCTCGGCGCGGGACCCGACGCCCTGTTCCCGGTCGCCGCCGACACCACCGACTTCGCCGCGGTCCGGGCCGCGGTGGACGCCACGGTCAAGGAGTTCGGACGGCTGGACGGCGTGATCGCCAACGCCGGATTCTCCACCCATGACAACCTCGCCGACGGCGACCCGGACCAGTGGCGCGAGATGCTGCTGGTCAACGTCCTCGGCCCGGCCGTCCTGATCAAGGCCGCGCTCCCGGCGCTGACCCGGAGCGGCGGCCGGATCGTGCTGATCGGCAGCACCGCGGGGATCAAGAACACCCCGGGCAACATGTACTCGGTCTCCAAGACGGCGCTGACCTCGCTCGCCGAGAACGCCCGGGTGCTGGTCACCGGCTCCGGCGTGGGGGTCACCCTGATCGCACCGGGCCGAGTGGACACCCCGTTCTGGGGCAGCCACCCGGCCGGGACGATCCCGTCCGGCCCGACGCTGACCGCCGAGCACATCGCCGACGCCGTGGTCTGGGCGCTGGGGCAGCCGGCCGGTGTGGAGGTCAACTCCGTGGTGGTCCGGCCGAGCGGGCAGGCGCACTGACGCGATGGCGGTCTCCTGGTTCACCGTCCCCACGCCGCTGCCCAGCGGCCCGGTCCGGGTCGGCGTCACCGCGGACGGGGTGGTGGCGGCGTCCTTCGACGCTGGTCACGGCGTGCCGCCCGGCGGGGACGTCCTGCGGGCCGCCGACGAGGGCAAGGCGGCACTGGTGACCGAGCGGTTCGCGGAGTTCTTCGCGGGCCGCCGCCGGGAGTTCGACCTGCCGGTCGACTGGCGGTCCACCTCGGGCCCGCAGCGCGCGGTGCTGCAGACCCTGCACCGCACCGTGGGCTTCGGCGAGACCATCACCTACGGTCAACTGGCGTCGCGCAGCGGGGTTTTCGAGGAGGAGGCGGCTCAGGGCGGGCTCGCCGCGCGGGCGGTGGGGTCGATCATGGGCTCCAACCCGGTGTTCCTGCTGGTGCCGTGCCACCGCGTGGTCGCGGCGGACGGCATCGGCGGGTTCGGCGGGGGAGCGGTGGGGATGGAAGTCAAGCGCTGGCTGCTCACCCTGGAGGGCGTGCTGGAGCCGACCCTGGACTGGAACGGGCCTGGGTGAGTGGGCGCTCACTGACCTGGTAGGCGGGGGTGAGATGACTGGGGTGAGTGGGCGCCCACTCACCACGAGAGGCCGGGCAAGGTTCGGCTTCAGCAGTCGAACACCGACCAGCAGATGGCGTTGCGCAGCCGCTGGTCGTCACGTACGAGCTCGCGGATCGCCTCCGGGAGCTGATCGCGCTGCCACTGGCACTCGATTCGTCCCGCGGTCTCGCTCTCGCCTTCCGGCGCCGCCGCACGTGCCGCCTTGATCGCGTAGGCCGCCGCGCCGAGCTCGTGAGCGGCGACATGGGCGACCGCCCCCGCCTGGCCGGCGGCGTACGCGGCATGCCGTGCCGCCCCGCGCAGGTCCCTGGCTGCCCCCATCGCATGGCCGCCCGCCGCGCGAGCCTGCGTCATCGTGACCTCGCCGCGCACCCATGCCCGCGCATGCTCGATCGCCTGGCGTGGCCGCGGGTCCCCGGGCCGGGCCGACTCGAACAGGCCGAGGACGTGCTCCGCACACGAGGCAGCCCACAGGGCGAGGAGACGGTGATCCGCATCGGTGAGAGTCCCACCACGGCGGATCGTCACGAAGCGGGGGTCCCGGACCTTCGGGAGGATCATGACGTGCAGTCCTTCCTGCGCGGATCGGCCCTGCGTGCATCGGCACCACTCGCTGCGGGGTGCCCCGGCGCCCCGGTCAGCCGCCTGGCGCAGGGGGTGATCCAGAGTGCTCGCCAGAACCCTACGGCGAGTGAACGCTCACTCAGTAGGCCGGGGAGGCAGAGCCGGCGGCCTCCTCGACCGTCGGCTCCGCTGGACCCGTCGGCCCGGCCGATCCCGTCTGCCCTGTCTGCCCCGTCGGCTCCGCCTGGTCCCGCTGCTGCGGGAGTCGGCCGCCTGCCGCGCTGCGAGCCGCGCTGTCGCGGAGGGTGAAGGCGTAGACCCCCGCCGCGACCGAGAGCACCGCGAGGAACAGATAAGTGTGCTGGTAGGCGGCCACCGAGGGCCCGCCGGTACCGGCGGGCCCTCCACTCGTCCCGGCCCCGCCGCCCGAGCCGATCGCGCCGCTGCTCGCCGCGGCGACCGCGCCGCCCACCAGCAGGGTGGTGACCAGGGCCGGGGCCAGCGCCCCCGACACCTGCCGGACCACGGTGTTGAGGGTGGTCGCCTGGCCCATGTCCTCCCTGTCCACGGTGCTGAGCGTGGCCACTGTGGTCGGCATGAACACCCCGCCCATCGCCACGCCGAGCAGGAACATGTAGAGCCGGAAGGTCCACAGGCCGGTGCCGAGGTCGCAGGTGGACAGCAGGGCCAGGACGCCGCCGACGCCGACCAGGCCGGTGCCGACGATGACCCGCGGCCCGATCCTGGCGTAGAGGATCCCGGCCACCTGGACCGTCAGCAGGACGCCGAACGCCTCGGTGCAGGTGCTGGTGCCCGAGTCCAGCGCGGTGCCGCCCAGCGGGCCCTGGATGAACAGCGGGCCGAGGAACATCGCGCCCATGAACGGCACGTTCCCGACCAGGGTGACCAGGTTGAAGTCACGGAACAGCCGGTTCTGGAACAGACGCAGCCTCAGCAGCGGTTCCCTGGTGCGGAGTTCGACCAGGACGGTGGCGGTGAGCAGCACCGTCCCGGCCGCCAGCGTGGCGACGATGACGGGGGAGGTCCAGCCGCGCGCCGCGCCGGAGCACACCCCGTAGGTCAGCGAGGCGAGCCCGGCGGCGGAGAGCAGCAGTCCGGGCAGGTCGAAGCGGGCGGCCTTCGGGCGGAGGCGGTGGTCGTCCTCGCCGTGGTGGTCCAGGAAGAGCAGGCCGAAGCCGACCGCGAGCAGCCCCAGCGGCAGGTTGACGTAGAAGACCCAGCGCCAGGAGAGCCCGTCCACCAGGACGCCGCCGAGGATCGGGGCCAGTGCGGGGGCGATCTGCTGGGGGAAGATCATGATCCGGGAGGCGCGGACCCGTTCGCCGGCCGAGAAGGTGCGGAACAGCAGCGTCCCGGCCACCGGCATCAGCAGCCCGCCGGACAGGCCCTGGAGCGCCCGGAACAGCACCAGTTGGGACGGGTCGGCGGCCGAGCCGCAGAGTGCGGAGAACAGCGAGAACAGCGCCATCGAGCCGAGCAGCACCCGCTTGCCGCCGAGCCGGTCGACCAGCCAGGCCGAGGCAGGGACGGTCACGCCGACGCAGACCGGATAGACGACGACCACGCCGTCCAGGCCGGACGGGGCGAGGTGGAACTGACGGGCGATGGCGGGCAGCGCGACGGTGGTGATGGCGCCGTCGACGATGACCATGAAGACGGTGGAGACGAACATGACGGGGACGACGACACGTTGGCTGAGTCGACGGCGGTGAGCCATGGGGGGACCAGTCCTGTGAGCACGTGGGAGATGATCGTGACGGCACTGTCAGATCTGGCGTACATACTGAGCTTACTCACTATGTGGCGGCTCACAAGATTGGAGGGTCCGCGGATGAAGGGACCCGGCAGCAGCGACGCCTTGGTGGACGAGCTTTTCGTCACCACCACCCGGCTGCGCACCTACGTGGACGCCCGGCTGCGCGTCCACGGCGCGTCCGTCGCCCGGCTGCGGGCCCTGCGGATGCTCGCCGCCGCGCCGGAGCCGCTGCGGATGCGGGACCTGGGCGAGATGCTGGGGATCGCCGCCAGGACCACCACCAGCGTGGTGGACGGGCTGGAGCGGGACGGCCTGGTGGAGCGGGTCCGGCACCCGGTCGACCGCAGGGCGTTCCTGGTCGCCCTCACCGAGTCGGGCCGGGCCCGCCACCTGGACGCGGAGGCGGTCGACCGGGACGCGCTGGCCGTCGCGACCGGCGGCCTGGACGCCGACGACCGGGCCCGGCTGCGCGAGCTGCTGGCCCTGATCCGCGAGACCATCGACGCCCAGGGCGTCTGACCTGCGGTCCGGCTCGGAGGTGCGGCCAGCCTCGGAGGTGCGACCCGGCCGAGAACTGCGGCCCGGCCCAGCCGGACTGACGAACGGTCAGGACGCGCGGGCCGCGGTCAGGATCTTGTCGGCGGTGTGGAAGAACCGCGCGGTCGCCCGGACCTGGTAGGTCTTCTCCAGCATCGCGATCGGGTTGCCGCCCAGCCTGCCCTGCTCCAGCCGGATGACCACGAAGGCCTCCCCGTCGGTCGCCCCCAGTAGTTCCCAGTCGCCCTTGGGCGAGCGCTGCGGGAAGGTCACGCCGGTCAGCGGGGCGGACAGGAACACCACGCTCAGCCGCACCTCGGGGGTGACCTCGACCTGGTCGAAGGGGGCCGCCCGCAGCGCCGCCTCCAGCTCCGTCGCGGTGCGCAGCATCACCGTGACGTCGAAGCCCAGGCCCTGCTCCAGGGCGTCCTCGATGGCCAGGGTCAGCGCGGCCCGGTCCACCGGCTCCGGTGCGGTGAAGAAGACGTTGCCGCTGGCGATGTAGCTGCGGACCGCGCCCAGCCCGAGCCCGGCGAACAGCTCCCGCACCTGCGCCATCGGCGCCTTGCGCCCGCCGACGTTGACCGCGCGCAGGAACGCGATCCAGGTCTCGCCGCCGGGCGCGGCACCGGTCCCGCCGCTGCGTGTCGTCGTCCTCGGCATGGGTGCTCAGTCCTCTCGTCCTGAGCACCCTACCGAGCAGCACCCGCACCCGCCTGTTACCAGGCGTAGTCCTCCGGGGCGGTGCGGTGGCCGGGGAAGATCTCGTCCAGCCGGTCCAGTGCCTCCTGGTCCAGCTTCACGTCCAGCGCCTTGAGGGCGGTGTCCAGCTGGTCCGCCGTGCGCGGGCCGATGATCGGCGCGGTCACGGCCGGCTGGTGCAGCAGCCAGCCGAGGGCGAGGGTGCCCGGCTCGACGCCGAGCTTGTCGGCGAAGTCCTCGTACGCCTGCAGCTTCTCCCGCTCGGCGGACGACAGCTTCTCCGCCCTGGCGGCGCTCCGGCCGCCCTGCTCGCCGGCCTTGCGCAGCACGCCGCCGAGCAGGCCGCCGGCCAGCGGCGACCAGGGGATGACGCCGAGCCCGTGGTACTGCGCCGAAGGCAGCACCTCCAGCTCCACGGTGCGCGACATCAGGTTGTAGAGGGACTGCTCGGCGACCAGGCCGAGGAAGTTCCGCCTGGCGGCGGCGCCCTGCGCGGTGGCGAGGTGCCAACCGGCGAAGTTGCTGCTGCCCACGTAGAGGATCTTCCCCTGGGCGACCAGGACCTCCATCGCCTGCCAGATCTCGTCCCACGGGGTGTCCCGGTCGACGTGGTGCATCTGGTAGACGTCGATGTAGTCGGTCTGCAGCCGCTTCAGGCTGGCGTCGACGGCGCGGCGGATGTTCAGCGCCGACAGCTTGTCGTGGTTGGGCCAGTTGTCCTTGGGGTCGGCAGCCAGGCTGCCGTAGAGCTTGGTGGCGAGGACGGTGCGCTCGCGGCGCCCGCCGCCCTGGGCGAACCAGGTGCCGATGATCTCCTCGGTGTGGCCCTTGTTCTCTCCCCACCCGTAGACGTTCGCGGTGTCGAAGAAGTTGATGCCCTGCTGGTGCGCCGCGTCCATGATCTGGTGGGCGTCGGCCTCGTTGGTGAGCGGGCCGAAGTTCATGGTGCCCAGGCACAGACGGGAAACGGACAGGCCGGTGCGGCCGAGTGAGGTGTACTCCATGCGCCCACCCTCACCCCGACACGGCCGTGTTGTCGAGGGCGTCCGGGAAAAACGATCAGTGAACCACGACCGTTGTCGGGGCGGAGACCCGGTCCAGCCGGCGCGGTCCGGTGGTGGACCGGGCGCCGAGCAGCCGGGTCCGGAAGGAGAGCGTGCCGCGCCTGGTGGCCCGGACCGACACGGTGACCGAACGGTACGGCTTGCTGGAGCAGCTGACGGCGTGCCAGCTGCCGGAGCCGACCCTGCTGTCCACACAGGTGTAGGTGTAGAGGACCGAGTCGTCCCCGCCGCTGCCGGTGACCCGGACCGACTGGCCCACCCGCAGCGAGTGGGACGAGACGGTCAGCCCGATCGTCGACTTGGCGAAGGCCGTCCCGTCGCCGAGCAGCAGCGCGCCGAGGGCGACCCCGGTGACGGTGAGTGCGGTGGTGGTGCGGCGGATGTTGGTACGCATGATCGATTCTCCCCCATAAGTGCTGACATCGGATATCGACGCGTTCGATCCGCGCACGGTTCCTCCGGTAGGATGGCGCACGATCGAAGGGGAGTAGCCCCCACCGGACCGTCGACATACTGGCAGGCCCTCCGCACAGCGCGAGGACCGCCCGGCGCCCGGGGCACCGTGTGAGCGGTGCTGGTGAGACCTTCGGCCGCCGCAGTATCCGCTGGTTGTTCTTTTCCGCACCCACGGGTCCTGCCGCGCCGAAGCGACCCGTGGGACGGATCATGAAGGTGCGGTAGGACCTCCGACCTTCAAGGACGTCACTGACGTGAGCATCACTGTCGCAGCGATCACCTTCGGCATCATCTTCCTGGCCGAGCTGCCCGACAAGACCGCCCTGGCCAGCCTGGTGCTGGGCACCCGCTACCGGGCGAGCTACGTCTTCACCGGCATCGCCGCCGCCTTCGCGGTCCAGGTGGCCCTGGCCATCGCGGCGGGCAGCCTGCTCGCGCTGCTCCCGCACCGCTGGGTCGAGGCCGTGGTCGGCCTGCTGTTCCTCGGCGGCGCGCTGATGCTGCTGCTGCAGAAGGACGGCGACGAGGACGACGAAGCGGTGAAGGAGCCCTCCTCCACCGGGTTCTGGCGGGTCGCGGGCACCGGCTTCCTGATGGTGCTGATCGCCGAGTTCGGCGACCTGACCCAGATCACCACCGCCAACCTGGCCGCCAAGTACAGCGACCCGCTGTCGGTGTTCCTCGGCTCCTGGCTGGCGCTGTGCGCGGTCGCCGGGATCGCGATCGTGGGCGGGCAGAAGCTGATGAAGCACGTCCCGCTGCACGTGATCACCAAGGTCGCGGCCGGGGTGATGATCGTGATGGCCGTGGTCAGCCTGATCGGCGCGATCGCGGGCTGACCACGGCGGGGCCGGGTTGACCGACCACCGCCGTCCGGCTCAGTGGTGGTGGAACAGCTGGTTCATCCGGGCCCGGGAATTCGGGCCGAACACCCCGGTCGGGTCGCCCCGCACGCCGTACCAGACCTGGAAGGCCGCGACGTCCTGCTGGGTACGGGCGTCGAAGGTGCCGTTCGCCGGGAGGTCGCGGTCGATCCACAGCTGGCTGAGTTCACCCTGCAGGGTGGCCACGGCGGTGCCGGTGTCACCCAATTGGAGGGTCTGCGAGGCGGCGTTCGGGCCGACCGTCGGGCTCGGCTGTCCGCTGGTGGCGGTCGGGCTGGGCGGGTTGTTCGGGGCGTTGCCGTGCGGAGCCTGGCTGCTCGGCGCGCTGCTCGCGGACCCGCTGGGCCGTCCGGTCGCGCTCCTGGCGGGTGTCGCGGCCTGCGACGCCGGGGCGGACGCGCTGGGGCGGACCGCGGCGGGGGCCTTCGAGGTGCCGGTGGCGGTGTCCGGTCCTGCTGTCGGCAGGGCCAGGGTCATCCCCGGCTGCGGCTGCGCCCGGTCGGTGCCGCCGCCGCTGAGCAGGCTCGGCGCCAGCGCCGCCGCGGTGCCGAGGCCGGCCACGGTGAGGGCGCCCGCGGCGATCACGGCCGCCCGGCGGGCCCGCCCCCGGCGGGGGCCGCGGTGCCCCGGCAGGCCCTGGACCGCCGCCACCGTCCCCGGGTCGCGCGGCACCAGCTCGGTGGACGCGGCGGCAGAGACGGCGGCCGTACCCGCTGCCGCGGCACGGCGGCTGACGCCGCGTCGGCCGGGCGCCCCCGGCCCTTCCGCGGCCTCGCCGGGCGTGCCCACCAGTTGTCCCGCCAGCACCCGGGCCCGGGAGGAGCGGACGGTGTGCGGGGCGTCGATCCCCGGCACCACCGACCCCCCGTAAGGCCCGTACGCCGGGTCGGCGTCGTCCTCCAGCACCTCGGCGTCGATCACCTCGGTGGGGGTGATGTAGGGCCGGACCAGCTCGGGGGCGTCGAGGATCGGGATGATCGCGGTCGGCTCGTCCTGGGCGTCGTGACCGGTCCCGAAGCCGGGTCCGTAGCCCGGCCCGGACTCCCGTCCCGGCCCCGGTGTCCGGCTCTCGCCGCGGGGCGGGCACCCGCACCCGCCGCGTCCCAGCGACCCGCCGCATCTACCGCAGAGCTGCCCCGCCATCTTCCCCTCCACGGATCAGTCGAACGGTGACCGATTATGCAGGACAACAGTGCGGGTGGGCAGTCGGGTCCACTCCTGACCGGTTCCGACCGGAACCGGTCAGGACAGCACCTGCCCCGGCGCATCCATGGAGTTGTCGGCCAGCTCCTTCAGCATGGCCACCAGATCGGCGTGCTGCTCCGGCGACCAGCCCTCCAACTTCTCGTTCAGCAGCGCCAGTCGGGCCGCGTTCAGCTTCTGGACCACCTCGTCGCCCTCGGGCGTCAGCCGGAGCAGCCCGTCCGGGTCCCTGGCGATCCGTCCGGACGCGACCATGGCGTCCAGTTTCGGCCGGATCTCGGTCACCGAGACCTTGTTGCGGCGGCAGATCTCCTCCTCGCTGATCGGCCCCGCGTGGTGCAGCCGGAACAGCCCGTACGCCTGCGGCACGCTGATGTCCACGCCGGACTTCTCGATCGCCCGGCCGTAGCGCTCCCAGACGTTCTCCCGGCTGGAGAGTCGGGTGACCATGCCCTCGATCTCCTCGGCCGAGGTGCGGAAGGTCGGCAGCCCGGCCGCCTCGCCCTGCTGCGCGGTGCGGTTGGCGGTGCGCAGCGGCAGTTCCCGCAGGAACAGCGCGAGCAGGAAGGCCACCACCGCGATCGCCGCCGCGACCAGGTAGACCGTCTGCAGCGAGACCGCGTAGATGTGCAGGAACGGTTCCAGCAGCGCCCGTTGCGGGGCCGGGGCCTTCTGCACGATGGTCGGGTTCTCCAGCACCCGCTGCACCGGGAAGGCCCGGGAGAGGGTCCCGTCCTGCTGCGCCTTGGTGATGTTGGAGTTCAGCTTGTTGTTGAGCACCGTGCCGAAGATGGACGCGCCGAACGAGCCGCCGATGGAGCGGAAGTAGGTCACCCCCGAGGTGGCGGTGCCCAGGTCGGAGTAGTCCACCGAGTTCTGCACCGCGATGATCAGCACCTGCATCACCAGGCCGAGACCGGCGCCGAGCAGCAGCATGTAGAGGCCCATGACGGTGCTGCTGGTGGTGTCGTCCACCTGGGCCAGCAGCACCAGCGCGACCACGGTCAGCGCGGTGCCGATGATCGGGTAGATCTTGTACTTGCCGGTCCTGCTGATCAGCTGCCCGGTGCCGATCGAGGTCACCAGCAGACCCGCCATCATCGGCAGCAGCCGCAGCCCGGAGATGGTCGGCGAGCTGCCGTTGACCACCTGCATGTAGAGCGGGATGTAGGACAGCGCGCCGAACATGCACAGGCCGATCACGAAGCCCATGCCGGAGCAGATGGTGAAGACCCGGTTCCGGAACATCCGCAGCGGCAGCACCGGCTCGTCGACCCGCTGCTCCACCAGGATGAACGCGGCGATCAGGACGACCGCGCCGATCCCGCAGCCCCAGACCTCGATCGAGTTCCAGGCCCAGGTGGTGCCGCCGAGGCTGGTGATCAGCACCAGGCAGGTGGACGCGGCGGCCAGCAGCAGCGTGCCCAGGTAGTCGATCTTCGGTCGGACGTCGGGGTTCTTCGCCTTGAGCGCGGTGGCGATCACGAACAGCGCGACGACGCCGACCGGCAGGTTGACGTAGAAGACCCAGCGCCAGTTCAGGTTGTCCACCAGGAAGCCGCCGAGCAGCGGGCCGACCACCGAGGAGACGCCGAAGACCGCGCCGATCACGCCCTGGTACCGGCCCCGGTCGCGGGGCGGGACCACGTCCGCGATGACCGCCATCGCCAGCACCATCAGCCCGCCGCCGCCGAGGCCCTGCAGCGCCCGGAACATGATCAGCTGCAGCATGTTCTGCGAGATCCCGCAGAGCGCCGAGCCGATCAGGAAGATGACGATGCAGATGATGAAGACGTACTTGCGGCCGAAGAGGTCGCCGAGCTTGCCCCAGAGCGGGGTGGTCGCGGTGGCGGCCAGCATGTAGGAGGTGACCACCCAGGAGAGGTGGTTGGCGCCGCCGAGGTCGCCCACGATGGTGGGCAGCGCGGTGGAGACGATGGTCTGGTCGAGGGCGGCCAGGAACATCCCCAGCATCACGCCGAGGAAGACCAGCCGGACCCGCCCCGAGTTCTCCTCGATCGGCGGCATGTCCGCCGTGCCTGCCGTTGCCTGCTGCTGGGCCATCGACCCCTCCGCTGCCTGGTGGACTGGCCATCAGGTTTTCAGCGGAGAGCGGTCCCTGCCCGCCCGGGAGGCCGAACGGGCTACCCGTCAGGTGGTGGCGCGCCAGCTGCCGCGATCCGCTACGCGTAGCTGACCGGGAGTTCCTTGACGCCGTTCAGCCAGGCCGAGCGCAGCCGCCGCGGCTCGCCGGTGAGCCGGATGCCGGGGACGGTGTCGGCGATGGCGTTGAAGATCAGGTCCAGCTCCAGCCGGGCCAGGTTGGCGCCGAGGCAGAAGTGCGGACCGCCGCCGCCGAAGCCGAGGTGCGGGTTGGGGTCGCGGAGGATGTCGAACCGCTCCGGGCGGTCGAACACGTCGGTGTCGTTGTTGGCCGAGCTGTAGAAGATCCCGACGCGCTGGCCCGCGGCGATCTTCACCCCGCCGAGTTCGGTGTCCTGGGTGGCGGTGCGCTGGAAGGCCATCACCGGGGTGGCCCAGCGGACGATCTCGTCGGCGGCGGTGCGCGGACGCTGCTCCTTGTAGAGCTCCCACTGCTCCGGGTCGGTCAGCAGCGCGTGCATCCCGTGGCTGGTGGCGTTGCGGGTGGTCTCGTTGCCGGCCACGGCGAGCAGCAGCACGAAGAAGCCGAACTCGTCCGAGCCGAGGTTGCCCTGCCCCTCGGCGTTGACCAGCTGGGTGACGATGTCGTGTGCCGGACAGCCCTTGCGCTCCTCGGCGATCCCCATCGCGTACGTCATCAGCTCGATCGCCGACTCCATCCCGGTCTCCTGGCTGACGCCGAGCTCGGGGTCGTCGTAGGCGACCATCTTGTTGGTCCAGTCGAAGATCTTCGCCCGGTCCTGCTGCGGGACGCCGATCAGCTCGGCGATGGCCTGCAACGGCAGCTCGCAGGCGATGTCGCGGACGAAGTCGCCCCGGCCCTCGGCCCGCGCGGTCGCGACGATCCGCTCGGCCCGTTCGCGCAGTGCCTGCTCCATGGCGTTGATGGCGCGCGGGGTGAAGCCGCGCTGGACGATCTGGCGCAGCCGGGTGTGCTCCGGCGGGTCCATGTTGAGCATGATCAGCTTCTGGCTGTCGATCCCGTCCCGGTCGATCTGCGGGTTGAAGCGGATGATCGCGGTGTTGACGGTGGAGGAGAACAGCTCCGGGTGGACCGACACCTCCTTGACGTCCGCGTGCCGGGTGACGGCCCAGTAGCCCCCGTCGTCGAAGCCGGTGGTCCCGTGCGGCTGGGGTATCCAGCGCACCGGCTCGGTGCGCCGCAGCAGGGCGAACTCAGGGAGGGGCACCCGCTGCTGGTTCAGGTCGGGATCGGTGAAGTCGAAGCCGTCGGGCAGGGCCGGGCAGGTCATCGGGGCCTCCAGGGTTACCGGCGCGTCAGCTGACGACGCGTCAGATCTGCCTCCTGACGGTAGTAACACGTTCTAGTGCGCGCAAGAGCCTTGCGCGCACCTGCGAGGGGCGAATACAAAGGGGGCCAGAACTAGAACGCGTATCAGTTCTCCCCGGCGGGCCCGAGAGGGGCCGCGGGGCTTCCGGAGGGCGAGTCATGGCCGCTGAACCCGTCATCGTCGAAGCAGTGCGCACCCCCATCGGCAAGCGAGGCGGAGCCCTCGCCAACCTCCATCCCGCCTACCTGCTCGGGGAGACCTTCCGCGAGCTGCTCGCCCGTACCGGCGTGCAGCCCGACGTGGTCGAGCAGATCGTCAGCGGGACCGTCACCCACGCCGGCGAGCAGTCGATGAACCCGGCGCGCAACGCCTGGCTGGCGATGGGCCTGCCCTACGAGGTGGCCGCCACCACGGTCGACTGCCAGTGCGGGTCCTCGCAGCAGGCCAACCACATGGTCGCCAACATGGTCGCGGCGGGCGTGATCGACGTCGGCATCGCCTGCGGCGTCGAGTCGATGTCCCGGGTCCCGCTCGGCTCCGCCTCCGTGCACGGGCCGGGACGCCCGTTCCCGGACGAGTGGAACGTCGACCTGCCGAACCAGTTCGAGGCCGCCGAACGGATCGCCCGGCGGCGCGGGCTCACTCGCACCGACCTGGACACCCTCGGTGTGATGTCGCAGGAACGGGCCGCCCACGCCTGGGCCGAGGAGCGCTTCAAGCGCGAGACCTACGCCGTCCAGGTCCCGACCACGGAGGCGGAGCAGCTGGCCGGGCAGGGGATGTGGCGGCTGTTCGACCGGGACGAGGGGCTCCGGGACACGTCCATGGAGGCGCTGGCCGGGCTGCGCACGGTGATGCCCGCGGCGATCCACACCGCGGGGACGTCGTCGCAGATCTCGGACGGCTCGGCCGCGGTGAT
The DNA here is from genome assembly GCF_042510955.1 of Streptacidiphilus cavernicola. Taxonomy (NCBI): domain Bacteria; kingdom Bacillati; phylum Actinomycetota; class Actinomycetes; order Kitasatosporales; family Streptomycetaceae; genus Streptacidiphilus; species Streptacidiphilus cavernicola. Next base: position 75,983 of record NZ_JBHFAB010000004.1, on the reverse strand, counting down.
GTGGGCCTCCCGGCGCGCGGCGAAGGCGCTCGGACTCGTACCGCGCGCCCGTATCGTCGCCCAGGCGGTCGTCGGCACCGACCCGCACTACCACCTGGACGGCCCGATCGACGCGACCCGGGCGGTGCTCGGCAAGGCCGGGATGCGGCTCGCCGACATCGACCTGGTGGAGATCAACGAGGCCTTCGCCTCGGTGGTGCTCTCCTGGGCCCAGGTGATGGACGCCGACATGGCCAAGGTCAACGTCAACGGCGGCGCGATCGCCCTGGGCCACCCGGTCGGCTCCACCGGCGCCCGGCTGATCACCACGGCACTGCATGAGCTGGAGCGCGCGGACAAGGAGTTCGCCCTGGTCACGATGTGCGCGGGCGGCGCGCTGGCGACGGGGACGATCCTGCAGCGGCTCTGAGATCCTGCAGCGCTCTGAGACGGGCGGGCGCGGGGTGGCGTCGGCCGAGGGGAACCCCGGGTGCGGGAGCGGGCGTGTGGGGCGCGCACTTCCGCGCCCGGGGGAATTCCCGGGTGAAGGTCTCCCGCTTCGCCGATGCCGATGCCGATGCCGATGCCGATGCCGATGCGGGGGGCGGTGGCGCTCGGCTGGCGGCGGTCGGGTGCCGGGGCGGGATGCGCTGCGCTAGGGACGGGGCTGGGGGCGGATCAGGACCTCGCTGCCGATCGGGGCGAAGCCGGTGGCTAGGAACGCCCGCAGGGAGCGGGCGTTCCCCGGTGCCACGGCGGCGAACACCGGCTCGTCGGGCGGCAGCACCGTCAGCGCGTCGGCGAGCAGCGACCGGCCCCACCCCTGCCCCACCCCCTCCGGTGCGGCCTCGATGCTCAGCTCGCGCCGCCCGGCGACCCCTGCGGCGAGGATCACCAGCCCGCGCTTGTCGCCGTAGACCTGGACGTTCTCGCGGACCTCGCGGGCGTAGCGCAGACGGTGCGCGGTGCCGGTGCCGGCAGGGCCGGTGGTGGGGTCCGCTGCTGCGGTGTCGTCCGGGAGGAGCTGGGGCGGGCCGCCGGTGCCGCGGGCGACCAGGACGTTGTCGATCGAACCGATCCAGCCGTCCGGCCCGGCGATCCAGCGCAGGAAGTCGGGTGCCATCGAGCCGCCGAACCCGTCCGGCTGCTGGGCCTGTACGGCGGCGTCGGACAGGGCGGTGGCGATCACCGCGTGTCCGGTGAACGCCGTTGCGCACTCCAGACCGCGCCCCAGTCCCGGCATGACCGTCACCGCGCCGTCCGCCGCAGGGAACCGCCCGTCGGCGGCGTCGAGCAGCAGCGCGAGCAGGGGGTGGGGGTGGGAGCGGGGGCGGTGGTTATTGGGGGCCGACGTCATAACGATCAGCCTAGGCAGCCGGGGTGGGGTCCTGGCCAGGGGGTTTACGGTGCGGGTCAGCGCGGCGCGGGGTGGGTGGGGTCGGCCTTCGCCGTAGAGCGGCGGGTGCGCCGTCTCGCGCCTCCGGCGCACTGCGGCCAACTGCGCGGCGGCGGGGCGATGGCCAAGCGCCGTTTCTACGCTGCGGGCTCGTACCCGGCAACGGTGACAAGCGGGGCAGGAATCCGGCTCCGTCGTTGCAGGAACGTTCCGGTAGCGGGGACCTCGAACGCCTCGGGGCCCCAAGCTGCCGATACCGCCCGCGCTGCCGACACCCGGCGACGGAGCCGTGCCCGACACCGCCTCCGCGTAGTTGGCTGCAGTGCGCCGGAGGCGCGAGACGGCGCGTGAGCCGCTGGTACGGCGAAGGCCGACCCCGCTCAGGTTGCGCCGGTCCCGGCCTCAGGACCGGCAGAGTCGGCAGCTTCGGCTGCGCCCTCGGGGGCGAAGGCGACCGGCGCGGCGAAGGCCGCGCGGCGGGAGGCGCGGCGGAGCGCGGCGAGCAGCGGGTGGCCGAGGGTGAAGCACAGTACGGCGGTGAGCACGCTGCGGGGGATGTCCCAGCCCAGCGCGGTGGTGAAGTGGTAGGTCAGGAACCGGGCCAGGTTGGCGCCGAAGGGGTCGCCGGGGACGAAGGAGATGCTGTTGCCGAGCCCGGCGATGTAGGGCCAGCCCTGAAGGTCCATCACCAGCCCGTACAGCTCGGCCGCACCCGCGCCGTACACCGCCAGCAGCCACAGCTCGCGGCGTCCGCGCAGGGTGGCCGGGCCCGGGAGCAGGCCCGCGCCGAGGCAGACCCAGCCCATGGCGAGCATCTGGAACGGCAGCCACGGTCCGACACCGCCGGTGAGCAGCGCGGACGCGAACAGCGAGACATTGCCGAGGACGAAGCCGAAGCCGGGGCCGAGGACCCGTCCGGACAGCACCATCAGAAAGAAGGTCGGCTCCAGACCGGCGGTGCCCGCGCCGAGCGGACGCAGGGCGGCACCGGCCGCGGCGAGGACGCCGAGCAGGGCGATGGACTTGGCCTCAAGACCGGCCTGGCCGCCGGTGGCGATCCGTCCCTCGGCGATCTGGGCGACGACCACCGCGAGCAGCAGCGGCAGCAGCGCGGCGAACAGCCAGGGAGCGTCGCCGGAGTGGGCCAGACCGGAGCCGGGGGACGCGAGCAGCGGCCAGCCGAAGGCGACCACGCCGATGGCGGAGACGATCAGCAGCACGGCCGTGGAGCGGCGGCCGAGCGGGACGGGCCGGGCGAGGGCGGCGCCCTCCGGGAGGAGGGCGGGGCGGGCGGTCGCGTCGCTCATCAGGCACCCCCCTCCCGTGCGTCTGCGGCGCGCAGCGCGTCGGTGACCTGGCGGACGGTCAGCCACGGGGCCGGGTTGAGGACCTTGGCGACCTGCGGCGCGAACGCGGGGGAGGAGACCACGATCTCGGGCGTCGGTCCGTCGGCGACCACCTCGCCCTCGGCGATGATCACCGTGCGGTGGGCCAGCTCGGCGGCGAGTTCCACGTCGTGGGTGGCGAGCAGGACGGCGTGGCCTTCCGCAGCCAGCCCACGGAGGATGTCGACAAGTCGCGCTTTCGCGGCGTAGTCGAGGCCGCGGGTGGGCTCGTCCAGCAGGATCAGCGCGGGGCGCGCGGTGAGGATCACGGCGAGGGCGAGGGTGAGCCGCTGGCCCTCGGAGAGGTCGCGCGGGTGGATGTCGTCCGGGATTCCGGGGATCAGCCGTTCCACCAGGTCACGGCAGGTACCGGGGGCTGACTGGGTGTCGCTGTCGGCGGCGGCGCACTCGGCCTGGACGCTGTCGCAGTAGAGCAGGTCGCGGGGCTCCTGCGGGACCAGGCCGACGTGGGCGAGGAGCGCGACGGGCTTGGCGCGGTGCGGGGTGAGGCCGCCGACGTCGATCCGGCCGGAGGCGGGGGCGTGCAGGCCGACGAGTGCGCCGAGCAGGGTGGACTTGCCGGAGCCGTTGCGCCCCATCAGGGCGGTGATCCCGCCGGGACGGAGGGTCAGGTCGATCCGGCGCAGCGCCTCGACCCCGCCCCGCCGCACGGCCAGCGCGGTGACGGTGGCGACGGGCGGGGGCGGCGCGTCGGCGGGGGCGGCGGGCGGTGTGGGGGTCAGTTCGGCGAGCCGGTCGCGCAGCGTGCCCGCCCGGCGGCGGGCGTCGCGGACCGAGAGGGGGAGCGGGGACCAGCCCAGCGCCCGGCCCAGGGCCACCACCGGCGGGTGGACCGGGGAGACGGCCATGATCCCGGCGGTGTCGCCCATCCGCGGCGGCGTCCCCGGGGCCTCCAGCAGGATGACCTGGTCGGCGTACTGGACCACCCGCTCCAGCCGGTGTTCGGCCAGCAGGACGGTCGTCCCCAGGTCGTGGACCAGGCGTTGCAGCACGGCGAGCACCTCCTCCGCCGCGCCCGGGTCCAGCGCTGACGTCGGCTCGTCCAGCACCAGCACCTTCGGATGCACCGTCAGCACCGAGCCGATGGCGACCCGCTGCTGCTGGCCCCCGGAGAGCGTGGCCAGCGGTCGGGCCCGGAGCTCGGCCAGGCCGAGCAGGTCGAGGGTCTCCTCGACCCGACGCCGCATCACGTCCGGTGCCAGGCCGAGCGACTCCATGCCGTAGGCGAGTTCGTCCTCGACGGTGTCGGTGACGAAGTGGGCCAGCGGGTCCTGTCCGACCGTGCCGACGATGTCCGCCAGGTCGCGCGGGCGGTGGGTGCGGGTGTCCCGTCCGTCCACGGTGACCCTGCCGTGCAGCACACCGCCGGTGAAGTGCGGGACCAGGCCGCTGACGGCGCCCAGCAGGGTGGACTTCCCGGACCCGGACGGCCCCACGAGCAGGCACAGCTCGCCCTCGGGGACGGTCAGATCGGCGTTTGTCAGTGCCGGGTGAGAGGCTCCGGGGTAGGTGATGGAGACCTGTTCGAAGGTGATCAACGGACATCCTTCGGAACGGGAGCGGAAGCGGGTGCGGCGGGAGCCGCGGGTGCGCCGGGCGCGGCAGGAGTCGCGGGTGCGGCAGTTGCAGCGGGCGCGGCGGGCGTACGGGCAGTGAGCGCAGGCGCGGGTGCGCTGAGCGCGGGGACAGTGGGCGCGGCGACGGCGGGGAGCAGGCCGAACAGGATCGCGGCGGCGGGGAGCAGCGGTAGCACGGGCGCGGCGAGGGGCACGGCCGGCGGGTTGAGCGCGTCGGCGTAGGCGGGTCCGAGGCTGACCATCACGGCGGCCACGGCTATGCCCGAGCCTGCCACCAGCCACTCCCGCAGAGCCCAGGGGTCGGGGCGGTAGCGGGTCCGGACGGCCCGTCTGCCGCCGAGCAGCAGCCCGGTGGTGGCGGCGAGGACACCCGCGCCGAGCAGCGGCAGCGCCCAGGCACTGCCGTCCGCGCCGAGCAGCCCGTATGCGGCGACGCAGATGCCGAGCAGGCCGGTGAGGGTGAGTGCGGCTGTGGTGCGGCGGACGGCGGGCGGGACGTCGGCGGTGCGGCCGAAGCCGCGGGTGTCCATGGCGGCGGCCAGGCTGACGGAGCGTTCGAGGGCGCTCTCCAGGATCGGCACGCCGACGGTGAGCAGCGCCCGCGCGCCCCGCTCGGTGCGGCCACGGAGGCGGCGGGCGGCGCGGAGCCGCTGGACGTCGGTGACCAGGTTGGGGGCGAAGGTGAGCGCGACGACCACGGCGACGCCCGCCTCGTAGAGCGCGCCGGGGAGGGCGCGGAGCAGCCGGGCCGGGTTGGCGAGGGCGTTGGCCGCGCCCACGCAGGCGAGCAGGACGGCCAGCTTCATCGCGTCGTAGAGGGCGAACAGCAGGCCCTCCAGGCTGACCGGGCCGCCGAGGCGGACCCCGGGGGCCCAGGAGGGGAGCGGCAGTTCGGGGAGGGTGAACAGGATGTGGGTGCCGGGGATCGGCGAACCGAGGAGGGTGAAGAACACCATGCGGAGGGCCAGCACCAGCAGGCCGAGCTTGAGGAAGACGCTGTACGAGCGGGCCCACGGCGCGTCGGTCCTGCGGACGGCGACGACGTATCCGGCGACGGCGGTGATCAGCAGCAGGAGCAGCGGGTTGGTCGTGCGCGAGGCGGCGGTGGCGAGACCGAGCGCCCAGAGCCACCAGGCACCGGGGTGCAGGTGGCGCTGCGGTGTGGGCGGGAGCGGCATCGTCGGCGTCGGCTTTCGGCGGAGGTGTGGGAGGTGGCGGCGGTGTGGATGGGGACGGGCGTCGGTGGGCTCAGCGGTGGCGTCGGCGTCGGTTCTGCCAGTAGGCGGCACCGCCGAGGGCCAGCACCAGGGCCGCACCGACGACCCAGCCCACCGTCCGCGCGGACGAGCCGGAGCCCGAGCCCGAGCCCGAGCCGGAAGCAGTGGCGGAATCGCTGGCGGAGGGAGTGGGAGAGGAGGCGCTGACGATGTCGCCGCAGCCGGTTCGGGGATAGCCGGAGATGGCGCAGAGGATCCCGTTGCTGTCGTAGCGCAGCGGCGGGGACAGCCGTGCCAGCAACTGCGCCGAGGTGTCGTCCGGCGCGAGTACGGCGCATTCGGTGACCAGGGCCGGTGGCGTGGAGCCTGACGGGGCGTCGGCCGACGTCCCGTAGTCGATGACGACCGCAACCCGCTTCCTCCCGCTGACCGCCGGGGTCTTGGCACAGGCGGCGGCGAAGTCCGGCGTGCTGCGGGGCTTCGCGCCGTTGGCGCTGTCCGCGCTGACGCCGAAGCGCCAGCCGTCGACCGAGCCGTCCGCCGGGCGGAAGGTGTTGGGCCCCGCCTGCTGGTAGGACCAGCTGGTGCCGGTCCCCTCCCAGAACGACCAGTAGCGGTAACTGGCAGCCGAGGCAGAGGAGGCCGACGCCAGCAGCAGCCCCGCCGACGCCAGCATCATCGCCAGCACGCCCGCCACCGCCGCGACCGCCCTGCGACCGGCCCCCCGAGCCGCGCCCGGCCCTGCCGGCGCGCCCGGCCCTGCCGCCGTCCCTGCCGTCCCCGCCGCCGCCGCCCGCGCCGGATTCATGCGCGCCGGTTGGTGCGGTGCTTGCGGCTGTAGCTGATGTAGATCCCGATGCCCGCGCCCGCCGCCAGGCCGACCAGGATCAGCCACCACGGCGAGAACGTGCTGCTGTTCGACGCGTCGGACGATGACGCGCTCGCGGACGGTGCGGGGGTGGCGGCCGGGGCCGGGCCGGTCGCCTCCAGCTGGGTGACCAGGTTGGAGGTGCCGAAGTGCTGCGGGTCGAGGCCGGTGGCCCTGGCGTCCAGGATCAGCAGGGCCAGCGCCGCCGGGGCGGTGGTGCCGTTGCCCTGGACCCACGGCTCGCCGTTGGTCCGCAGCCAGTCGACGGCCTGCACGGCGTCCGCTGTCCGGCCGCTGTTGGCCAGCGCCAGTGCGGCCCAGGCCGTGCTGGCGTAGTCGGGGGACGGCGCCGCGCCCGCGAGCTGGCTGGTCAGGTGCTCGCCGCCGCTGCTGAGCCGCTGCTCCAGGTACTGCGACGCGGACGCCTCCGGGTCCGAGCAGCTCGCCGTGCCCGCCGCGGTGCCCGCCGCCGAGGCGGAGGCCGACGACGTCGCCGCGGCCACCGGCAGGAAGCCGCCGCCCGCCGCCAGCGCGGCCTGTGAGCTGGCCGAGTCGTTGGCGACCAGCTTGCCGGTCTTGTCCGGCTGGTAGGCGAACGCGCCCTGGTCCGCCTTGGCCGCCGTGCAGCCGAGCTGGAAGCCGTGCAGGCCGTCGAGGCCGCTCTTGCCGTCCTTGGTCACCGTCGCCGGGTCGGTCTTCGCCGCGAGCAGCGCGCTGACGACCAGTCCGGTCGAGTTGCCGTCGCTCGGCGTGCCGGGGTTGTAGGACCAGCCGCCGTCCTTGTTCTGCACGGTCCGGTACCAGGCCACGGCCTTGCTGACGGCGTCGTCGTGGCCGCCGAGGGCGACCAGGGCCTGCACCGCGGAGGCGGTCGCGTTGGTGTCCTCGCTCGCCGCCGCGCAGGCCTTGGTCGGGTCCGCGTTGTAGGAGGGCCAGCCGCCGTCCGCGCACTGCTGGCCGGTCAGCCAGTCGACCGCGGCGGGGGCCGGGGTGACCCCCTGGGTGTGCAGCGCGAGCAGGCTGAGGCCCTGCCGCCACACGCCGTCGTAGGTCGGGTCGCCCTTGCCGTAGAGGGCCGCGGGAACGGGGACCGGGCTCGGACTGGCGGTGGCCGCGGCGGCGCTGCCTGCGGCGACGAGTACGGGCGCGGCCGAGCCGGCGAGCACGGCGGCGGCGGTCAGCGCGACGGCGCCCAGACGGGCGGCGGTGAGCATGAGTGGTGGTGCCTTTCGGAGAGCGGGTGGCGACCGTAGACCTCGACGGGCCGCTCGATTCCTGTGCGGGTGCTCCGGCTGAACGGTTGCGGGTCAGCGCCGGAATCGCACCGGCTTTCCCCACCAGGAAACGGATCATGGAAACAGGTCATGGGAACGGATCATGGACATGGATCAGGTTGCCCGGTCACTGTATCGGGACGGCTTCTCTCCGCTCCGGTGGACCCGGCTCACCGGTTCGGCATGTCGCGGTCAGACCGCCTGGTAGAGGGTCGGCCCCGAGCCGGGCAGCTCCTCCGCGAGGCCGGTCTTCACCAGCCGCCGCACGTGCGCGGCGGCCTCGGACAGGGCCAGGTGGCGGGCGATGAAGCCGAGTTCCTCCCAGGGCCGGTTCCAGTGCATGCCCATCGCGCACTGCCACAGCGTCAGCGGGCCCCCGCGCAGCTGGACGTGCAGCTCGGCCAGCCGCAGCGCGTGGTGCTCCAGCAGTTCGCCGACCCGTCCGGCCGCGTCGGCGAAGCGGTACTGGTGCGCGGGCAGCACCTCCTGCGGCGCCAGCAGGGCGATCCGCTCCAGCGAGTCGAGGAAGTCGCCGAGCGGGTCGGCCGGCTCGTCGCCCGGGTTCTCCGGGTAGAGGCTGACCACCGGGCTGATCGTGGGCAGCAGGTGGTCGCCGGAGAGCAGCCGGGTCGGCCGTCCCGGCTCGTCCAGGTAGAGGCAGACGTGGCCGGGGGTGTGCCCGGGGGTCCACAGCACCCGCAGGTCGCGTCCCGGCACCCCGGCCGACTCGCCGTGCACCAGCTCGCGGTCCGGGAGGGTGGTGGCCAGTGGGGCGGCGGCGCTGCCGAAGCTGCGGACCGCGGTCAGGTGCTCCTCGGGGACGCCGGACTCCGCCATCAGCTCGACCATCCGTCCGCGCCAGCGGGACCGCCGGGTGTCGTTCAGCGCGCGGACCACGGCGGCCTCGGCGCCGTGCATCGCGATCCAGGCGCCGGACTGCTCCTGGACGTAGCCGGACAGGCCGTGGTGGTCCGGGTGGTGGTGGGTGACGACGACGCCGTGCAGGTCGCCGAGCGTGTGTCCGGCCGCGGCGAGGCCCTCGGCCAGGGCGGTGCGGCCACTGGGGTCGTCCCAGCCGGTGTCGACCAGGACCGGGCCGCGGTCGCTCTCCAGCAGGTAGACCAGGGTGTAGCGGAGCGGGTTGTCCGGGATCGGGACGGTGATGCTCCAGACTCCTCCGCCGAGGTCCTGGGTGGCGGGTGCCGGGGTGGGGACCCTCGCCGGGGTCTCGTGGGCGGGCATGCTGCCGTCCTCTCCGAGCGCACAGAATCTAGAACGTGTTACTTGTCGGGTACAACTAGTCGGGCAGCCTACTGCACGACCGTTGCCCTCAATAAGTAGAACTGATATCAGTTCTACTAACCGCCAAGTGACGGTTCGTCAGATGTTGAGGGGACTGCTCATGTCCGAGGTAGCGGAGTACGGCGAGCTGGTCATCGGCGGGGAACTGGTCGCACCGGCCGGGCAGGACGTGATCGAGGTGGTCTCCCCGCACACCGAGGAGGTCATCGGCCGGGTCCCGCACGCCTCCCGGGCCGACGTCGACCGTGCGGTCGCCGTCGCCGGGAAGGCGTTCGACCAGGGCCGCGGCGCCTGGCCGCGGCTGCCGCTGGAGCAGCGGCTCGCGGTGGCCGAGCGGATCAGGGACGGCATCGCCGCCCGCGCCGACGAGATCGCCCGGGTGATCAGCTCGGAGAACGGCTCCCCGTACTCCTGGAGCATCCTGGCCCAGGCCTACGGCCCGATGATGATCTGGGACTCGGCCATCGCCACCGCCCGCGAGTTCGCCTTCGAGGAGCACCGGGCCGGGGCGCTCGGCCCGATCCTGGTCCGCCGCGAGCCGGTCGGAGTGGTCGCCGCGGTGGTGCCGTGGAACGTGCCGCAGTTCGTCGCGGCGGCGAAGCTGGCCCCGGCGCTGATCGCGGGCTGCTCGGTGATCCTCAAGCCGTCGCCGGAGACCCCGCTCGACTCCTACCTGCTGGCCGAGATCGTCCGCGAGGCCGGGCTGCCGGAGGGCGTGCTCAGCATCCTGCCGGCCGACCGCGAGGTCAGCGAGTACCTGGTCGGCCACCCGGGCGTGGACAAGGTCTCCTTCACCGGCTCGGTCCCGGCCGGGAAGCGGATCATGGAGGTGGCCTCGCGCAACCTCACCCGGGTCACCCTGGAGCTGGGCGGCAAGTCCGCCGCGATCCTGCTGCCGGACGCCGACCTGGACGAGGCCGTCGCCAACCTGATGTCCTCCGCCTACATGAACAACGGCCAGGCCTGTGTGGCGCAGACCCGGATCCTGGCCCCGCGGTCCGGCTACGACGAGATCGCGGACCGGCTGGTCGCGGCGGTCGGCGCGCTGGCCGTCGGCGACCCGCTGGCCGAGGCGACCCAGGTCGGCCCGCTGGTGACCCGCCGTCAGCAGCAGCGGAACCTGGACTACATCAGGGTCGGCCAGGAGGAGGGCGCCAAGGTCCTGATCGGCGGCGGCGTCCCGGCGGCCCAGGAGCGCGGCTGGTACGTCGAGCCGACGCTGCTCGGCGGGGTGGACAACCGGATGCGGGTGGCCCGTGAGGAGATCTTCGGCCCGGTGGTCTGCCTGATCCCCTACGAGGACGAGGCCGACGCGCTGCGGATCGCCAACGACTCCGACTACGGCCTGTCCGGCAGCGTCTGGTGCGGGGACGTGGAGCACGGCATCGACGTGGCCCGGCAGGTGCGGACCGGGACGTACTCGGTGAACACCTTCAGCCTGGACTTCAAGGGGCCGTTCGGCGGCTACAAGCAGTCCGGGATCGGCCGCGAGTTCGGCCCGGAGGGGCTGGCGTCGTACCTGGAGTCCAAGACCGTCCACCTGCCTGCGGGCTACACCCCGGCGGCGTCTGCCGAGGCCGGGCAGGAGGCCTGATGGGCGACCGTTGGGAGGTGGAGGTGGACCGGTCGGTGTGCATCGGCTCCGGGCTGTGCGCCGCGTCGGCGCCTGGCGGCTTCCGGCTGGACGGGGCTCGGCAGTCGCACCCGGTCGAGGACGTGGCGGACGCGTCCGAGGCGCTGCTCGCGGCGGCGGAGAGCTGTCCGGTCGAGGCGATAGCGCTGCGGCTCGCGGGGCGGGGGGAGCCGGTGTTTCCGCCGGACTGAGGGTGCGGCTTGGGGGTGGCTGGTCGCGCAGTTCCCCGCGCCCCTGGGTGGGTGCAACTTGCCCACGGTGGGTCGGTTGCAGCCCCCAGGGGCGCGGGGAACTGCGTGGCCGGCCGGTCACGGAGGTGCATGGTTGGCAGCGCAGTTCCCCGCGCCCCTGGGGTAGTCGTTAGGCTGCGGTCATGCTGACAGTGGGGCTTACGGGTGGGATCGGCGCGGGCAAGAGCGAGGTGTCGCGACGCCTCGGCGCCCTGGGCGCGGTGGTCGTGGACGCGGACCTGATCGCGCGCGAGGTGGTCGCCCCCGGAACGGACGGCCTCGCCGCGGTCGTCGCCGAGTTCGGCACGGACGTGCTGCTGCCGGACGGCTCGCTGGACCGGCCGAAGCTCGGCTCGGTGGTCTTCGCCGACCCGGCGCGCCTCGCGGCGCTGAACGCGATCGTGCACCCGCTGGTGGGGCTGCGTTCGGCCGAGCTGGCCGGGCAGGCCGGGCCGGGCGACGTGGTGGTCCACGACGTCCCGCTGCTCACCGAGAACAAGCTGTCGTTCCGCTACGACCTGGTGGTCGTGGTCGACGCCGCCGACGACACCCGGCTGCGCCGGCTGGTGGAGCTGCGCGGGATGGCCGAGGGGGAGGCCCGCGCCAGGATGGCGGCCCAGTCCTCCCGCGAGGAGCGGCTCGCCATCGCCGACCTGGTGATCGACAACGACGGTCCGCTGGAGCGGCTCGCCCCCCAGGTCGACACCCTCTGGTCCGAACTCCGCCGCCGCGCGGGCGGCCCGTCCGGCCCGACGGTGCGGCCGGCCTGACGCATGGTCAGCGATCGGCCCCTCGTCCGGGCCCCTGGTTCCGCTCCGTCGCGTCAGCCGGTGCGGACCACCGCCGCGGTGTGCGGGCCGAGGACCAGTTCGCTGCCCTCGGCCCGGTACCGGCCGTAGCCGGCCAGCGCGTCGGCGAACGGCGCGCCCAGCGGGACGGTCCGCTGCTCCGCGCCGAGGTTGACCGCGGTGCGGAACGGCCCGCGGTGCAGCACCAGCCAGCGTGCGTCCTCGTCGAAGTCGACCCGCACCGCGGACAGCTCGGCGTCGGTGAACTCCGGGTGCGCCCGCCGCAGCGCCAGCAGGGTGCGGTACCAGCCGAGCAGCTCGGCATGGGGCTTGCGGTCGGGCTCGGACCAGTCCAGCTTGGAGCCGAGGAAGGTGGCCGCCGCCTGCGGGTCGGGCACCTGCTCGGGAGTCCAGCCGTGCCCGGCGAACTCTCGGCGGCGGCCGTTGCGCACCGCCTCGGCCAGGTCCGGGTCCTGGTGGTCGGTGAAGTACTGCCAGGGAGTGCGGGCGCCCCACTCCTCGCCCATGAACAGCATCGGCGTGAACGGCCCGGTCAGCACCAGTGCCGCGCCCGCGGCCAGCAGCCCCGGCTCGACCGTGGCCGAGAGCCGGTCGCCGAGCGCCCGGTTGCCGATCTGGTCGTGCGTCTGCAGGTAGCCGAGCAGCCGGTGCGCCGGGGTGCGCAACCGGTCGAACGGACGGCCGTGGGTGCGGCCCCGGAACGAGGACCAGGTCCCGTCGTGGAACCAGCCCCGGGTGAGCGTACGGGCCAGACCGGCCAGCGGCCGGGCGGCGAAGTCGGCGTAGTAGCCGCCGCTCTCGCCGGTGAGCGCGGCGTGCAGGGTGTGGTGGAGGTCGTCGCTCCACTGCGCGGCCAGGCCGAGCCCCCCGGCCTCGCGCGGGGTGATCAGCCGCGGGTCGTTGAGGTCGGACTCGCCGATCAGGAACAGCGGGCGCCCGGTCGCCGCGGCCAGCGCGTCCACCGCGGCGGAGAGCTGCTCCAGGAAGTGCAGCGCCCGGGTGTCGATCAGGGCGTGCACCGCGTCCAGCCGCAGGCCGTCGATCCGGTAGTCGCGGAGCCAGGCCAGGGCGCTCTCGACCAGGTAGGCGCGGACCTCGTCCGAGCCGGGCGCGTCCAGGTTCACCGCCGAGCCCCAGGGGGTCTGGTGCCGGTCGGTGAAGTAGGGGCCGAACCGGGGCAGGTAGTTGCCGGACGGGCCGAGGTGGTTGTGCACCACGTCCAGCACCACCCCGAGGCCCCGGCGGTGCGCGGCGTCGACGAACCGCTTGAGGCCCTCGGGGCCGCCGTAGGGCTCGTGCACCGCCCACAGCGAGACGCCGTCGTAGCCCCAGCCGTGGGCGCCGGGGAAGGGGGAGACCGGCATCAGCTCGACCAGGTCCACGCCCAGCTCGACCAGGTGGTCCAGCCGGGCCGCGGCGGCGTCGAAGGTGCCCTCGGGGGTGAAGGTGCCGACGTGCAGCTCGTAGAGGACGCTGCCGGGCAGCGCGCGGCCGTGCCAGGGGGTGTCGGACCAGCGGAACGCGGCGTGGTCGACCAGTTGGGACGGGCCGTCCGGTCCTTCCGGCTGGCGGGCCGAGCGTGGGTCGGGCAGCAGCAGCGGGTCGTCGTCCAGCCGGTAGCCGTAGCGGCTGCGGACCGGGTCGGCCGGTACGGCGGCGCCGTCGTCGGCCCGCCACCAGCCGGGACGGTCCGGGTCGCGGTGCAGCGGGTGCTCGCCGCCGTCCAGGACCAGGGTGACGCTGTGCTCGGCTGCGGGCGCCCACAGGGTGAAGCGGTGCACGTCAGAGCTCCGGGGTGTCGGCGTGGGTGTCGGTGCGGGTGTCGGCGTCGGTGTCGCGGGCGAGCAGGGCGACGGGCAGGCGGTCGAGCAGGTCGGCGACGCGGACGTCCCCGTGCAGATCCTCCCGGCCGGACAGGGTCTCGGTCCAGCGTCCCGGCGGCAGGGTGAGGGTCTGTCCGGTCCAGCCGCCGCGCCGCTCCAGCCGGTGCGGCAGCCGGGTGGCGAGGGCCAGCACCTCGCCGCCGTCGCCGCGCAGGTAGCCGAGCAGGTGCTCGTCCCGGGTCGGCAGCGGGGTGTGCCGCCCGGCGAAGACCTCGGGACGGGCCCGGCGCAGCCGCAGCGCGGTCGCGGTGAGGTGCAGCTTCTCGCCCCGCAGCGGGTCGTCGTCTGCGGTCGCCCCCGGGGCGGCCGGATCGGCCGGGTCCGCCGGGTCGAGCCGGGCGGCGAGCGCGGCCAGGTCGACCGGGTGCCGGTTGTCCGGGTCGACCAGGGTGTACAGCGGCTCCTCGCTGCCCTGGTAGAGGTCGGGGACGCCGGGCATGGTGAGGTGCAGCAGTGCGGCGGAGAGGGTGTTGACCCGGGCGTGCCGGGCGGTCCGTTCGACGAAGGCGGCGACGGCGGCGGCCAGCGCCGGGGTCTCCGGTATCGCCCTGGCCAGCTGTTCGACCGCGTGCTCGTACCCGGGGTCGGGCTCGGTCCAGGTGGTGCGCAGCTTGGCCTCGCGGACCGACTTCAGCGCGGTGGCGGCCAGCCGGTCGGCGTCGATCGGCCAGGCCGCCACCGCGGTCTGCCAGAGCAGGTAGGCGGCGTTGGGGTCGGACACCGGCTCCGGGCACAGCCCGGTCCAGCGGGCGATCTCCGCGCGCCACTCCTCGGGCAGCTCGGCCAGGACCGCGAGCCGGGCCCTGGCGTCGGCGCTGCGCTTGGTGTCATGGGTGGACAGCACGGTCATCGCGGCCGGGCGGTCCCGCTGCAGCCGGACGCAGTAGGCGTGGAACTCCTCCGGCGGCAGCCCCGGCCGGGCCGGGTCGCCGCCGACCTCGTTGAGCGACAGCAGCGGGTAGCGGCGGTAGAAGGCGGTGTCCTCGACGCCCTTGGCGGCGACCGCGGAGGCGGTCTGGGCCAGCCGGGTCCGGAACTCGTCCTTGGCCGGGCCGCGGCCGTGCCGGCCCAGGGCGAGGTCGCGGACCAGGTCGGCGGTGGCGGCGTGGTGGGCGTCCAGCCGGGCCCTGGCGGCGGCGGTGGCGGCGGTGAGCCGTTCCAGGTCGGCCGGGTCGTCCGGCTCACCGGGGACCGGGTACGGGCGGTAGACCGGGTAGGCGGCCAGGGTGTCGGCGAGGACCTGGCGCAGTGCCCAGGGCGCGTGGTCGCGCAGCTCGGGGGCCTCGTCCAGCGGGGTCTCGGCGCAGATCCGCTCGGCCAGCCGGGCCAGCCGGTTCACCTCGGCGGCCAGCTCGCCCAGCGGGGCGGTCATCTCGGTGCGTCCGCGCCGGGCCGCCGCGGTGGCGCTGTCGGCGGCGGCGCCCAGGTAGCCGGAGCCGAGGTAGCCGGTGTAGACCTCGGCCAGGGCCGCCGCGCCCGCGCTGTCGGTGAGCACGCCGTCGATCCGGCGCAGCGCGTCGTAGCCGGTGGTCCCGGCGCAGTCCCAGTCGGCGGGCAGCTCCTCGTCGCCGGTGAGGATCTTCTCCACCACGGTGTAGGCGCCGCCGGTGGCCTCGGCCAGGGTGCGCAGGTAGCCGCGCGGGTCGGCCAGGCCGTCCGGGTGGTCGATCCGGAAGCCGTCGACCACGCCCTCGGCGTGCAGCCGGAGCAGCGTGGCGTGGGTGCGCCGGAACACCTCGGGGTGCTCGACCCGTACCCCGACCAGGTCGGAGACGGTGAAGAAGCGCCGGTAGTTCAGCTCGGTCCGGGCCAGCGGCCACCAGGCCAGCCGGTAGAACTGGTGGTCGAGCAGCTCGGGCAGCGGCAGCCGCTCGGTTCCGGCCCGCAGCGGGAACACCTGGTCGTGGTGCCGCAGCACCGGGACGCCGTCCAGTACGTCCCGCTTCAGCTCGGGCAGCTCGTCGGCTATCCGCTCGCCGAGTACCGGCAGCAGCACCCGGCCGCCCTGCGCGGCCCAGTCCACGTCGAACCAGTCCGCGTACGGGGAGGACGGGCCCTCCCGGAGCAGCGCGAACCAGGCCTCGTTCAGCGAGGCCGGGACCGGGGCGGCCATGTGGTTGGGGACGGTGTCCACGACGATGCCGAGCCCGTGCGCGTGCGCCTGGTCGGCCAGCGCGCGCAGCCCGGACGGGCCCTCCTCGCCGCCCAGCTGCTCGCTGACCCGGCCGTGGTCCACCACGTCGTAGCCGTGTCTGGAGCCGGGGACGGCCTCCAGTACCGGGGAGAGGTGCAGATGGGACACGCCCAGCCGGGCCAGGTAGGGCACAGCGAGCCGGGCTTCGGCGAAACCGAAGCCCGGCTGGAGCTGGAGGCGGTAGGTGGCCGTCGGTGCGCTCGCGCGTACGGTGGTCATGGCCTTACGCCTACCCCGCCGGGACGCCGTCCACGACCCCTGCGGGCCACCGGAGTGAAACGGCCGCCGCCCGCGCCGCCCGCTGCCGCGCCGCCCGCCGCGTCGGCCGCCCGGCTGATCCGGCTGCCCCGGCTCAGGCCGGTCGCTGCAGCACCATCATCGAGCGGTCGGTCAGGTGCAGGCTGTCCCCGGCCCTGATCTTGGCGCCGGTGCCCGGGGCGATGGTCCAGGGCAGCGCGGTGTCGACCACGACCTGCCACTCCCGGCCGTGGTTGGCCGGGACGGTGAAGTCCAGGCCGGAGTCCCCGGCGTTGAACAGCAGCAGGAAGGAGTCGTCGGTGATCCTGCCGCCGCGCCGGTCCGGCTCGGAGATGGCGTAGCCGTTGAGGAAGACGCTGAGCGACTTGGCGTAGGAGGCGCTCCAGTCGGTGTCGGTCATCTCCTCCCCGGCCGGGGTGAACCAGGCGATGTCGGTGAGGTCGTCGTGGGTGCCGGAGACCGGGCGGCCGTGGAAGAACCGGCGGCGCCGGAACACCGGGTGGTCCCGGCGCAGCCAGACCATGTGCCGGGTGAAGTCCAGCAGCTGCGCGGCCTGGTCCTCGGTGCTCGGGGCCTCGACCGCCTCCGGGTCCTCGTTGCCGGAGCCCAGCGGCTCGGTCGGCATCCGGACCGGGCCGATCGCCGCGTCCGGCCACTTCACCCAGGAGATCTCGCTGTCCTGGCAGTAGGCGTTGTTGTTGCCGCCCTGGGTGCGGCTGAACTCGTCGCCGTGCGACAGCATCGGCACGCCCTGGGACAGCATCAGGGTGGCGATGAAGTTGCGCTGCTGACGGTTTCTCAGCGCCAGCACCTCGGGGTCGGCGGTGTCGCCCTCGGCGCCGCAGTTCCAGGAGCGGTTGTGGCTCTCGCCGTCCCGGTTGTTCTCGTGGTTGGCGTCGTTGTGCTTGTTGTTGTACGAGACCAGGTCGCGCAGGGTGAAGCCGTCGTGGCAGGTGACGAAGTTGATCGAGGCGATCGGGCGGCGGCCGTCGTCCTGGTAGAGGTCGGAGGAGCCGGTCAGCCGGGAGGCGAACTCGGCCAGCGCCGCGTTCTCACCGCGCCACAGGTCGCGGACGGTGTCCCGGTACTGGCCGTTCCACTCGGTCCACAGCGGCGGGAAGTTGCCGACCTGGTAGCCGCCCTCGCCGATGTCCCACGGCTCGGCGATCAGCTTGGCCTGGGAGACCACCGGGTCCTGCTGGACCAGGTCGAAGAACGAGGACAGCCGGTCCACCTCGTGGAACTGCCGGGCCAGGGTCGCCGCCAGGTCGAACCGGAAGCCGTCGACGTGCATCTCGGTGACCCAGTAGCGCAGCGAGTCCATGATCAGCTGGAGCACGTGCGGATGCCGCATCAGCAGGCTGTTGCCGGTGCCGGTGGTGTCCTCGTAGTAGCGGCGGTCGTCGGCGAGCCGGTAGTACGCGGCGTTGTCCAGGCCGCGGAAGGCCAGTGTGGGGCCGAGGTGGTTGCCCTCGGCGGTGTGGTTGTAGACCACGTCGAGGATCACCTCGATGCCGGCCGCGTGCAGCGCCTTCACCATCGACTTGAACTCCTGCACCTGCTGGCCGCGGTCCCCGAGCGAGGAGTACGCGCCCTGCGGGGCGAAGAAGCCGATGGTGTTGTAGCCCCAGTAGTTGGACAGGTTCAGGTCCACCAACCGGTGGTCGTGCACGAACTGGTGGACCGGCATCAGCTCGATCGCGGTCACGCCCAGCTTGACCAGGTGCTCGATCACCGCCGGGTGCGCGATCCCGGCGTAGGTGCCGCGGATCTCGTCCGGGATGCCGGGGTGCAGCTTGGTCAGGCCCTTCACATGGGCCTCGTAGATCACCGTGCGGTGGTAGTCGGTGCGCGGCGGCCGGTCGTTGCCCCAGTCGAAGAAGGGGTTGACCACCACCGAGGTCATCGTGTGCGGGGCGGAGTCCAGGTCGTTGCGCTGCTCCGGCGAGCCGAAGTGGTAGCCGTAGACCGACTCGTCCCAGTCGATGCTGCCGCTCATCGCCTTGGCGTAGGGGTCGAGCAGCAGCTTGGAGCCGTTGCAGCGGTCGCCCTGCTCCGGTTTGAAGGGGCCGTGCACCCGGAAGCCGTAGCGCTGGCCGGGCTGCACGCCCGGCAGGTAGGCGTGCCGGACGAAGGCGTCGGTCTCCCTCAGCTCCACCGAGGTCTCCGAGCCGT
Organism: Streptacidiphilus cavernicola; assembly: GCF_042510955.1. Classification (NCBI taxonomy): domain Bacteria; kingdom Bacillati; phylum Actinomycetota; class Actinomycetes; order Kitasatosporales; family Streptomycetaceae; genus Streptacidiphilus; species Streptacidiphilus cavernicola. Next base: position 57,782 of record NZ_JBHFAB010000004.1, on the reverse strand, counting down.
CGTCGCCGAGGAGGCACAGCTCCACCCGCTCCGCGACCTCGGAGAACACGGCGAAGTTGGTTCCCGCGCCGTCGTAGGTGGCACCCAGGGGATAGGGCTGTCCCGGCCAGACCTGCATCGTCGTCAACAACTCCCGATAGCGCCGCGCCGGCCCCCGTGCGGAGGGACCGGCAACTGTCACGTGCCCTATGCCCAGGGAAAGAGCCCGTCATGTCCTCTGGCATGGTGTCTCAGCCGTGCGCCGCTCATGGGGGTTTCGGCACTACTTCGCCCGAACGGGTGTCCCATGGGGCCTGGGTGACGTACCGGCACCGCCCGAACGCGCCGGGCGACCGGGTCGGCCCCGGCTCGACTCCAGCCCGACTCCGGTTCCGGGTAAGGGCGGTGGCAAATGTACTCTTGATCGTTCGGAGTCACCCGGACGGCCTACCCGGGGGGCTCCGGCGCGGTACGTTGTCCCGCAACGCAAGGGACGTGACGAGAGGAACGGTGAGGTCCGGGATGGTCGTCCCCGACGGGGGTGCCGCAGGGGGCACGGTGCGGGGCGAGGCCCCGACCACGGTCGTCCGCACCGGGTCAGGACGCGGGGCGCAGCACCCGCCGACGCCGCCGACGCCCTCACTGGCCTGGCCCGCCGCCGCCTGGGACGAGGCCAGGCTCCGGGTCCGCCGGGCCGGCCGCGCCTACGTCTGGCTCAACCTGGTCGAGCAGCGGCTGCGCTCGGTGGTCGCCGAGGTGCTGCGCCCGGTCTACGAGCCGGTGCACGGCGAGGACTGGGTGATCGCCGCCGCCGGACCGGCCGGCGAGGAGTGGGTCCAGCGGGCCGGCGCGGTGCGCGAGGTCAGCCGGCGCAAGGGCTACCTGCTCGACCCGGACGACGACGCGCTGGTGGTCTTCCTCACCCTGCCGCAGCTGCGCGAGCTAATGGTCCAGCACTGGCCGTGCTTCGAGCCGTACCTGAGCGACCGTCGGGAGGTGGAGGTCGCCCTGGACGAGCTGGAGGTGGCCCGGCACGTGGTCTCCCGCAACCGGGCCCTGTCCGAGAACGTGCTGGCCCAGGCCGAGCGCGCCGCCGCCCGGCTGCTGATGCTGCTCGACGGCGGCGCGGACGCCGGACGGCTGCGGGCCCCGGTGGACGTGGTCGAGGAACTGGTCGGCGACCGCTACGCCGACGTGATCGGAGTGCACACCGACCGGGTCCGGCTGCAGCGCGACCTGCCGGTGGAGGACCTGCTGGCCGGGGCCCGCCGACTGGACGCGGTCGGCATATCGCTCAACCTGCTCTGCCAGAACTTCACCGGGCGGCGGCTGGTCGGCCTGGCCGACACCGGCTGCCGGGTCCGGCTGCTCTTCCTCAACCCGGCGAGCAGCGCGCTGCGCCGGAGGGAGCGCGAACTCGGGCTCAGCCGCGGCGAGTTGGGCAAGGCCGTGGAGACCAACATCATGCATGTGCGCCGGGTGCGGGCCCGGCTGCGGGACGCCGGCTCGTTCGAGATCCGGGTCTACGACGAGCTGCCCCGGTTCACCGCCTACCTGGTCGACGGGGACGGCCCGGACGGGCTCGGCGTGATCCAGTCCTATCTGCGCAGGGCCCGCGGGATCGAGTCCCCGGCGATGGTGCTGCGCGGCGGGACGCCGGGGCCGATCCTGTCCGGCCGACCGCCGGAGCCGGGCCTGTTCCAGGTCTACCAGGACGAGTTCGAGGGCGTCTGGAGCGACTCCCGGCCGGTGTCCTGAGCCGTCGGGCTGACCCCTCGTCGGGGTTGTCAGTGCCGCGCGGGATGATGGTGCCGCAAGCGGAAGAGAGGACGGCACGCGCATGAGCTGGCTGCACGAGACCCTGGTCGGATTCGACCTGGAGACCACCGGTACCGACACCGCGGAGTCCCGCATCGTCACCGCCGCGCTGGTGGAGGCGAAGCGCGGCGAGGTCGTCCGGGAGCGGGACTGGCTCGCCGACCCCGGCGTGCCGATCCCGGCCGAGGCCACCGCGATCCACGGCATCGGCACCGAGCGGGCGGCGGCCGAGGGGCGCCCGGCCGCCGAGGTCGCCGACGAGGTGGCGGAGGCCCTGTGCGGGTACTGGCGGGCCGGGATCCAGGTCGTGGTCTTCAACGCCTCGTTCGACCTCAGCCTGCTCAGCGCCGAGCTGCGACGGTACCGACTGCCGTCGTTGGACCAGCGGCTCGGCGGCGCCCCGATAGGCCCGGTGCTCGACCCGCTGACGGTGGACCGCGCCGTCGACAAGTACCGCAAGGGCTCGCGCACCCTGCAGAGCGCCTGCGCCGTCTACGGGGTGGAGCTGGCCGACGCGCACCGGGCCGGCAGCGACGCGCTGGCCGCGCTGCGGGTGGGGCTGGCGCTGGGCCGGAAGTTCTCGGCCGAGGTCGGCGGCGTCGACCCGGCGGAGCTGCACCGCCGTCAGGTCGGCTGGTACGCGGACTGGGCCGGGGGCCTGCAGGAGTGGCTGCGCCGCGGCAAGGAGCCGGAGGCCGTGGTGGACGGCGGCTGGCCGCTGCGGACCACCGCGGACGCGACCGCGGGCTGACCCGGGCTGACCGCTCGCGGGCGCGACCGCGGGCCGGCCCGCTCCCCCCGTGAGGAGCGGGCCAGCCCTTCGTACGGTTCGGGCGGCGGTCCGGTTCAGACCGTCAGCTGACGGTCCGTCGGCCACGGCTCGCCCGCCGGGCCGGACCGCACCGGCTCGGCCGCCTACCGGCACTCTGGCCGGTAGCTACTCTCCTTCTGGGGAAGGCAAGTTCTTCTTCATCATGATGGTTGCGTTCGCTGAGCTTGAGCGAGACGTGATTGTGGAGCGCACCCGTCCGGGCCTTGATGCCGCTAAGGCGCAGGGGCGAACTGGTGGACGCCCCACGGTCGTTAGTGAGGATGTCCTCACGGTGGCCCGCGCCCGTAAGGCGAAGGGCGAAAGCGTCTCCGCTATCGCTAAGGCCCTGGGGGTGTCCAGAGCCACCCTGTACCGGCACTTGGAGGAGTAGGGCGCAGCAGCACACCGAACGGCCCCCGCGGGGGCCGTTCGTGCGTTCTAGGTACTCTGACGCAGTGAAGGGCGGGACAGGGCCGCTATGCCCTCCTCTTCGGCTGCGTGGACCTCCGTGATGTGGCGATGGAAGAGGACCCGTACATCTGTCCGGCGGGACCGGTCACCGGTAAGCCAGGCCGCCTGCTCCTGCTCTGCCAGTCGGAGGCATTCGGCGCATTCGTCGGTATCGTTCATGCTTCCTCGCTGCTCTTGCGGCGGGCCACGTCGTGGGCGTCGCTGAAGCTGTCCCAGCTTTCCGGCTGGCCGTTCTTGTCGGCGACGTATTCGCCGGAGACCGTGTTGACTACACGCCACTGTCGGGCGTTCTTGTCCCAACTGGTCTCGTGGTATTGCGTCGCTTTCAGGTTCCAGAACATGCAACCCCCTACCGGTGATGTTCGTCCCTCACCAGGTTAGGGGGATGTTACCGGCCAACCCAGCCGGTTTCCTGTTGCCGCAAGAACTCGTCTCGGACTCCTTCGACCATCCTTCGCATGTCACTGCCCGACAGGGCGGACTCTGCAAATGACTCAAACTTGGCGATGTACTGGGCAATGTCCTGCGGGTCCGTCGCCGTTACTTCGGCGTGCACTGTCTCTATTGTGACAAGGCGTCTGTCTCTGATGACAAAGGCATGGTTGGCAATGTCAGTCTTCGGGCCCCTGAGTGGCACGACCCTGATGTCTATGTGGCTGAGGCGTGAAAGGGACGCAAGCCTGTCCAGTTGGCCGACCATTACGGATGGAGGAACGATCGTCCACCAGAGAACTGGCTCAGTGATGATGAATCTGAGGCTCTTGCTCGCATCTTGCAGGATGGCTTGCCGCTCTAGCCTTCCATTCAAAGTCCGCGTGAGTGCATCTTCCGACAAGTCATGCCGCTTCAAGATGGCCCGAATGTATTCGGGTGTCTGGAGTAGCCCGGGGATCAGCGCTGGTTGAAACACTCGGAGAACGGATGTCTGCGCTTCAAGGGCCTGGGCCGCCTGCTGGCCCTTGTGAACGCCGGAGCGTTTGAGCAGTCGCCATGCCGTTGTCTCGGTGGCTGCCGCACGGGCGGCGGCCAGGTACTCGGCCTTGACTTCTTCCGAGACTTCAAGGGCAACGAGGATTCTCTCAATGTCGGTGACACTCGGCTGGAGCCGACCGTTCTCAATCTTGGATAGCTTGGACGGAGACATGAGAGCGCCACGGGCCACCGCTTGGGCTTCTCGTTCGGAAGCCATTCGCAGGGCCCGCAGCGCTGTCCCGAGCTGTTCCCGATTCACTCGCCGTACTTTGCCCACCAGTCGACGAACGGCTCGGCGTGAGCCAATGCAGCTTCCCGGTAGGAGGCGAAGCGCCCAGATTCATCGGTTGCTACGTCGGCCCCGAGGAACTTACCGGCATCGTCATATTCCATGACGGCTGCATGCTGGCCGTCCATGAGCCAGAAGTCCGGAGCACCTGCAATCGGATTGGGGGTGTCCGTCACGTCCAGGATGAAGAATTGCTCTCCTGCCTCGCTGTTCGTTCGGTACCCCCATCCCAATTCAAACCGCAGATAGGGCGTCAGCGGACGGGAGAGGACATGTACGCGGTGGACCAGCTTTCCCGCTGCGGTGTGCCTGCTGACCTCATTCAGCCAAGCGGAGTTGTAGCCATCCGGCTTCTCCTCACCGGCCAAGAAGGCCCGGTAGGCATCCACATTCCCGGATTGACTGTAGTCATCCAGCGTTTCCAGCCGGAACGCCTCGTGCTCGAAAGCATCGAACAGTTCGGCAAAGCTAGATGAGCTTGTCACGGATGGCCTTTCGGATCAGGTCCATGGGGATTTCGACCAGGGTTTCGTGCCCTGGGATCGTCAGCCCGTGGTCTGTGGGCGTCTCTCCCTGGACAAGGAGCGTGTCCCGGTCCGTCGCGTACAGCGTCGGGCAGTCCTTGATATCGCACGTACTGATCAACTTGGTGACCTGCACGGTGCCCCCTTCAGCTGGAATCGCTGTCCTGACTGATGCTTCCGGCGGACGGCTACCACGGTCAAGACGGCCGACTTGCGGGAACGGGAAACCAGTTGGGGAGCAGTATGGAAGCGCCAGAGGCCCCCATGCGGCCCTTGCGGGGGCATGGAGGCGACGGCCGGCGCGGGACGCTCCTGGGGCCCTAGGAGACGGTCACAGAGGGGCTGTTCCCAACTTCTTTTGCCTGGAGCGGTGTTGCCTGTCCTTCCAGGTCAGAGGGGGTTTCGTAGCGGCGTTCGGAACGTCGCCAGTTGCGCTCGCCGAGCAGCGTCATCAGCGAGGGCAGCAGCACCGCCCGGATCACCGTGGCGTCGATCAGGACGGCGACCGCCAGGCCGATGCCCATCTGCTTCATCGACTGCATGTCCAGGGTGCCGAAGACCGCGAACACCGCGACCATGATCGCCGCCGCGCTGGTGACCACCCCGGCGGTGCTGGTGATGCCGTGGGCGACGGCCGCCCTGGTGGCCAGGCCGCGGTCGTGCGCCTCCTTGATCCGGGAGACCACGAACACGTGGTAGTCCATGCTCAGCCCGAACAGGATGACGAAGAGGAACAGCGGGACCCAGCTCTCGATCGCGCCGACCCCGGCCGTGCCGATCAGCGAGGCCCCCACGCCGTGCTGGAAAACCAGCGTCAGCGCCCCGTACGAGGCCGCCACCGAGAGCAGGTTGAGCGCGAGCGCGGTCAGCGCCACGGTCACCGAGCGGAAGGAGAGCAGCATCAGCAGGAAGGCGAAGCCCATCACGAAGGCGAACACCGGCAGCAGGCTGCCGGTCATCTGCTTGTTGAAGTCGGTGGAGCCGGCCGTGTCGCCGGTCACCGCGGCCTGGGCCCCCTGGACCGCGCCGAAGGTGTGCGGGACGACCGTGTCGCGCAGCGCCGCCAGCGCCCTGCCGCTGGTGGCGTCGTTGCCGCTGCCCGCCATCGGCACGTCCACCAGCTCGATGTGCCGGGACGGGTAGGGGGTGACCGTGATCGGGTCGTGCAGCAGCCCGGTCGCGACGGCCCGGGTCTTGAAGTCGGCCAGGGCGGAGACCATGGCCGGGCTGCCGAGGTCGTCCGCGGTCACCACCACGGTCGCCTGGTTGGGGTTGCCGGGGAAGGCGTCGGCGATCCGCTGCTGGGCCGCGACCAGGGCGTTGCCCCGGGGCAGCTGCTGGGCGAAGGTCAGGTTGGCGGTGTGCATCCCGAGCAGCGGTGCGGCCAGGGCGAGCAGGAACGCGGTGGCGATCCCGGCGGAGACCACGGGCCGCCGCAGCACCCGTCCCAGCACGGCCCGCCAGAACCGGCTGCCGTCGGCGGAGGGGGCGTTCATCCGGCGCCCGAGGAAGGGCACCCGGCCCTTGGCGACCCGGTCGCCCAGCATCGAGAGCAGCGCGGGCAGCACGGTGACCGAGCCGAGCACGGCGGTGACCACGACCAGGATGGTGGCCATGCCCATGGCCTCGAAGTCGGCGATCCCGGTGAGGAACATCCCGGCCATGGCGACCACCACGGTGAGGCCGGAGACCATGACCGCGCGTCCCGAGGTGGCGGCGGCGACGGCCAGCGCGTCCTGCGGGGAACGGCCCTTGGCCCGCTCCTCGCGCTCCCGGCGCAGGTAGAACAGGCAGTAGTCGACCCCGACCGCGAGCCCGACCAGCAGCATCACCGAGGACGCGTCATTGCTGGTGTGCAGGACGTGGCTGCTCATCGCGACCAGGCCGCCGGCTGCGATGAAGGCGGTGAGCGCGAGCAGCACCGGCAGCACCGCCGCGACCAGCGCGCCGAAGGCGATCAGCAGGATGCCGAGGGCCAGTGGCACCGCGGTCCACTCGGCCCGGCTGAAGTCATGGGCGAACGCGTCGTTGAACCACTTGTTCGCGCTGGCGTCGCCGAACTCCTGGACGGTCAGCTCCGGGTGCTTCGCCTGGGTCGAGGCGACCGCGGCCAGCACCGGGGCGACCCGCTGGTCCGCGGTGTCCGGGTCGCCGGCCATGGTGACCGTGATCAGCGCGGAGTGCCCGTTCGGGGCGATCGCGCCGTCGGTGTAGGGGGACGTGACGGCCGAGGCCGCGCCGGTCGCCTTCACCGCGCCGATCGCGTCGTCGACGGCGCGGTGGAACCGCGGGTCGGTGGCGGTGAAGCCGGCGGCCTGGATCAGTACGGTCTCGGTGGAGGGGGACGTGATCCCGGCCCGGTCGATCATCTGGTCGGCCCGGCCGGACTGGCCGATGCCGTTGTCCTGGTCCGTGGTCTGCAGGCTGCCGGCCATCCCGCCGAGGACGGTGGCCAGCACCACGAACAGCAGCCAGCCGAAGACGGCGGTCTTCCGGTGCCGGGCGCTCCAGCCGCCGACGGCCGCGGCGAGTCCGCGCCCGCGGGCCGGACTCCGGCGATCGGGATTCCTACGGTCAGGACTGCGGTGGTGGCGTGTCATCTCGTCCCCCTGGGATGGGCCTGCGGGTGGCGGCTCCGTGTGGCGAAGCACCCGGAAGACGCTACGGAGCAGGCCAGGAACGGGACATCCGGCCACCGGGCGGGTCGGCCCTGGGCTTTTCCTCACAGCGACCCGGGGGTTTCCCCTACCCCGCGCCGCGCGTTTCTCAGCCCTGAGGGGGAGGGGACTCCACCCGGGGGACGAGGAAACCCCCGGTGGCGAGGGGTGAAGATAGGGAGCACGGTCATAGGTGGGTCCTCGTGCCGGATCGGGCCCACAGCCCTGACTTGCCGGGCGGCTAGTCAGCTTTCTATGATGCCGCTACCGATACTTACTTGCCGACCGGCTAGTTCTGCCGATCGGATCGCACCTCCCGCGCAGTGTCGCCGGGTCGGGGTGGTCCACGCCTTGGAGGCGCACTCGTATGTTTCACCGGATAGGACGCACCGTCGTGCGTCACCCGATCTGGACGATCGTGGCGTGGATCATCGCCGCGGTGGTGATCGCCATGACCGCGCCGGCCCTCTCCTCCAACAGCGACGAGAGCAGCTTCCTGCCCAAGAGCTACGAGTCCATCCAGGCGATGGAGCTCCAGCAGAAGGCCTTCCCCGCGGCGTTCACGCCGGCCGCCGAGGTGCTGTTCCAGCGCACCGACGGCGCCAAGCTGACGCCCGCCGACAAGACCGAGATCACCCAGATCACCAAGGAACTCGGCACCGAGCCGGTCAAGGGCGTCCAGGGCGTCTTCCCCGGCGCCTACTCGCCGGACGGCCGGTACGGCCTCAGCCTGGTCAAGATGGACGACAAGACCGCGGGCCAGCCGGTCCAGGCGGACGCCGCGCAGTCGCTGCGCGACAACATGGCGAAGCTCACCAAGGGCACCACGCTGGACGCCAAGCTCGGCGGCTCCGCGGCCCAGCAGCTGGACCAGCAGGACGCGTCCAAGCGCGGTGAGGCGCTGATCGGCTTCGGCACCTTCGCGATCATCATCGTGGCGATGCTGCTGATCTTCCGGGCGCCGCTGATGGCGATCCTGCCGCTGCTGCTGATCGGCGTGGTGGCGACCGCCGCCAACGGCCTGATCGCGGACATCACCAAGCTGCTCGGACTGCAGTCCAACTCCTCGGTCTCCGGCATCCTGATCGTGGTGCTGTTCGGTGTCGGCACCGACTACATCCTGTTCCTGATGTTCCGCTACCGAGAACGGCTGCGGGCGGGGGACGACGCCAAGGAAGCCATGATCACGGCCGTCGGCCGGGTCGGCGAGGCCATCGCCTCCGCCGCGGGCGCGGTCATCATCGCCTTCCTGGCGCTGTCGCTCTCCTCGGTGTCTTTCCTCAAGCAGATGGGCCCGGCGCTGGCGATCTCGGTCGGCGTCACCCTGATCGCCGGTCTGACCCTGGTTCCCGCGGTGTTCTCGCTGATCCCGCCGCGGGCCCTGTTCTGGCCGTCCAAGAAGTGGAAGATCGAGCCGCAGGGCACCACCTTCGCCAAGCTCGGACGCGGCGTACAGCGCCGTCCCGCGCTGGTCGCGCTGGTCTCCGGGCTGCTGATGGTCGCCCTGGCGCTGGTCGCCACCAGCTACAAGGCCAGCTTCGACTTCGCCTCGGGCTCCATGCCCAAGACCAAGGAGTCGATGGTCGTCCAGGACACCATGACCAAGGCGTTCAGCGCCGGTGCCGCCGACCCCACCCAGGTCTACCTGACCAGCCAGAACGGCAGCCCGCTCGACAAGGGCGCGGTGACCGCCTTCGAGCAGAAGCTGACCGGTGTGGACGGGGTCGCCAAGGTCGCCCCGGCTCAGTTCAACCCCAACGGGGACACCGCCAACATCTCGGTGATCCTCAAGTACGACCCGCAGAGCTCGCAGGCCATGAACACGGTCGACAGCATCCGCGACGTCGCCCACGCCAATGCGCCGGCCGGTGACAAGGCGCTGGTCGGCGGGATCTCCGCGATCTACAAGGACATCAACAAGGCGATCAACCACGACTACCTGGTGGTCTTCCCGGTGGCCGGCCTGCTGATCATGCTGATCCTGGGGCTGATGCTGCGCAGTGTGGTCGCCCCCTGGTACCTGATGGCCTCGGTCGGGCTCGGCTTCTCGGCCACCCTCGGCGCGACCGTGCTGATCTTCCAGCACCTGCAGAACCAGGCGGGGCTGATGTTCATGCTCCCGGTGTTCATGTATCTGTTCGTGGTGGCGATCGGAACGGACTACAACATCCTGATGATCGCCCGATTGCGGGAGGAGGCCCGCGAGGGCCGCAACCCGCGCGAGGCGGCGGCCCAGGCCCTGCGCCACGCCGGACCGACGGTGGCGGCGGCCGGTGCGATCCTGGCCGGGACCTTCGCCAGCATGATGCTCGCCGGGAACACCCTGTTCGCGGAGATGGGCTTCTCGATCAGCTTCGGCATCGTGATCGCGGCCTTCGTGATGGCGATGTTCTTCACCCCCTCGCTGACCGCGCTCATCGGCCACGCCGCCTGGTGGCCCGGCCACGCCGACCGCAACGCGGCCGGCCACGGCGAGAGCAAGGTCGTCGCAGGCCACCTCCCGGAGACCGACCCCACGTCCTTCCCCGACGACGTGGACTCGACCTCCCGGCGGTAGCCCGCCCCGCACAGAAGGCCGGGCCCGGACGCACACAGAGTGCGTCCGGGCCCGGCCTGTTGCCGCTACTCCGCTCCGGCCGAGATCTGCTCCAACTCGGCCTGAACGGCCAGGTGTTCCGGATCGTCCTCGGGAAGGCAGCAGACGAGCTGCGCCAAGGCGGGCCCGAGCCAGTCGGCTGCCTCGGCCGAGTCCTCGGCCAACACGCGAAACATCCGGACCGCCTTCCTCGCGGCACGCCCCGCGGCGTCCTGGTCGCCGAGGGCGTCCTGCGCCCGACTGAGGCAGATCAGCACCTGGGCCTCCAGCTCGGCCAGCCTGTCCGGATACGGGTCGGGCAGACCGTGAACCAGATCGAGTGCCGCGGTCAGCACGGTCACCGCGGGCCGGTACTCCTCGGTCTCCTCCAGGTTGCGACCGAGCAGGAGCATGGTGATGGTCAGTCTGCGCCGGTCCTGGGAGAGCCCCAGCTCGAACAGCTGTCGTTCCGTCACCATGAGTTCGCGCCGCACCCTGATCAGCTCGCTCATCCGGTCGAGCTTCTCCAGCACGCCCGCCAGGGCGAAGAGGCACCCGCTGAACTCGTCCAGAAAGCGCAGGGGGAGATGCTGGGTGAGATGCCGGTAGTGCTCAGCGGCCTCTGCCAGCGCGAGCGCCGCCGGTTCGGGCCGGCCCGCGCCGTCGAGGCTGAGCGCCAGGTTGTGCAGGGTGGAGGCGAGGTCGCTCCGGTGCACCTCAGGGGCGTCGGCGAAGAGTTTGCGCTGGTCGTCGGCGGCACGACGCCCGATGCGGACGGCCTCCCCGAAACGGCCCAGGTCGTGCAGCAGGGAGGCGATCCGGGCCCGGCTACGGACCAGCATCGGCTTGAAATCGGGATTCAGAGCCGCCAGCTCCCGGTACTGCGCCTCGCCTTCCTCGGCGAGGGTGAGTGCTTCCCCCAGTTCTCCCGCGATCGAGAGGGCGGTGGAGTGATTGCACAGGGTTTTCGCCAGAAGGTCTCTCTCCTGGGTGGTCGTGCCCTCAGCGGGATGGCTGCGCAGCAGTCGGACCGCCTCGGCCATGAGCAGGACCCGCTCCCCGCCGCCGGACTCCACGGCTCTGGCATAGAGGTTGAGCAGGTCGGCCAGGTCGGCCGGGGTCACGATCTCAGGGTCGCCGAGGTGCTCCCGCGCCAGCCGTACGGCCTTGCCCAGGACGTCGGCCGCCCGGGCGTGTTCCCCGCACTCCAGGAGGCCGTCGCCGAGCATCCGCAGGCTGGCGATCTCAGTAGTGGGTGCACCGGTGGCCGGAACAGCGTCCACGACGCGCTGGACCAGTCTGAGCCGGGCATACGCCAGTTCCGGGCTCCGGGCCCCGAGCGCGATGGTCCTCAGCACGGTGAGGATGGGAAGGTGTTCCGCCACGGCGAGCACGACCGCGGGCGGCATCGAGGCGAGGTCCAGCCGCAGGTTGACGACCCGGTCCAGGAGATCACGCACCGCCTGGTGGCGGGCGGCGTTGGCGAGGACGATCAGGGCCTGCCGGATGTCGCCGTCCTGCAGGATGCCGCTGTCCTCGGTCAGCAGGACCGCCAGGTCTTCCACGGCGTCCTGGTCGCGGTCCAGGTGCCAGCCGAGGAAGTCCTCGGCGAAGCGGTCGGGGCGCAGTGGCGCCAGGTGCCGGTCGTACGGGTAGAGGATTCGGTGCGCCTTCAGTACCTGGTCGGCTTCGGCCGGCCCGTCGGCGGCCCCGGTGTCGAGCAGCAGCGCGCGGGCGGAGTCCCGGGTCCGGTAGGGACCGAAGAGAGTGGCCAGGACCACCAGTGCCCGCATGGTGTCCGCGTCGGCCGAGGCGTTCCAGCGTCGCTGCTCGTGCAGCAGTAGGTAGCGGGTGATGTCGCTGGGGCGCTCGTCGTTGTTGCCGACCGCGACGACGGCGGCGAGGGCTGCCATGTGCAGGGTGAGCGGTGAGGAGTACGAGGGGTCCGCGAGGTCGTCGGGGACCGGCGGCGACGGGTCCGGGAGGTCCAGGGCGCGGGCGAAGGCGGCGGCGGCTTCGATGAAGAGCGTCTCCCGCGACGGCGGGGCGAACCCGGCCAGGGCGATCGGTGCGGCGAAGGCGATGTTCAGGCCGTCGAGCTCGGCCTCCAACTGGTCCCACAGATGCCTGTCGGAACGAGCCAGCAGCAACACCCGGACGACCTGGGCCCGCCCGGCCGTGCGGGTCGAGTGGAGCAGTTCCAGCAAGCTCGGATAGCGCCAGCGCTCGGCGTAGTCGACGACGATCAACAGGCGTTCGGCGGGCGGTCCCGGTGCGGGCGGCAGTGGGGGCGCCGTCGTGGTGAGGTCCCTGGCCTGGGCCACGGACCAGCCGTCGGCCGCCGCGCGCGAGGCGAAGTGCTGGGCGGTGCGCGTCTTGCCCTGCCCGCCGGGCCCGTGGAGCAGGAGGACTGACAGCTGCTCAGGGCCGTCCCGCCAGGCGGCCAGCCGGGCCAGGTCCGGGTCCGGCGGCCGGTAGGGCACGACCTGGTTGCCCGGATGCAGGAGGTAGCTCGGCTGGTGCCGCACCTGCTCGGGCAGTTCGGCGGAGTCGGTCGGGCGCAGCAGTTCCAGCCGGAACAGCGGACGTTCGAGCATGATGGTGACGCCACCGGTGGTGTCACCGATCTGGATGTTGTGACCGCCGATCCACGAGCGGTCCACCCGCGGCCCGTGCGGCGTCTCCGACGACACGGGTCAGCCCCGGTCGATCCGGACGTCCCGGCTGGCCTGGCCGATCTGGATGTTGTCCCCGCCGATCCGGCTGTGGGACACCACCGGGCTGTGGTTCCCGGCTCGGACCCCGGTCGCTCCTGTGGCCTGCGGCTGAAGGATCGTCACCAGCTCGGCGCGGAGTGCGTCGTCCTCGTGCAGAGCGTGTACCAGCTGCGGCAGCAGAACGGCCGTGGCGGCGGTCGCGTCGCCCGGGTCGTCGGCGGCGCTGGTCACGGCCTGTTCCAACGCGGCCCGTCCGGTCCGGTCCTGGCGGTGCCACAGGGCTTGCAGGATGCGGCGGCCCAGGGTGACGGTGGCGTCGGCGGCGGCGTCCTCGGTGCGGGTGAGCACGGAGGCCCCGTAGGCGCCGACCGCCGCCGTCAGATAGGGACCGGCCTCTTGCACCAGCTGCATGATCTCGGTGTCCGGCATAAAGCCCAGGATAGACAGGGCAGTTGGGGGTGTGCCGGGGAATTCAGCCGGTGCGGGTGAGCAGGCGGAGGTCCGCGGTGTGCGCTCGCAGGGCCTCGTCGTAGCGGGTGAGGAGGAGGTGGGCGAGTTCGGGGGTGGCGCCGAGGGGGGCGGCGACGGTGTCGACGTCGGCGGCGTGGGCCTCGGCGGTGATGCGGTCCGGGAGGAGGCCGGGGGCGAGCAGGTAGGGGGCCACGGCGAGGGTGGTCAGGCCGCGGGCGCGCAGTGCGGTGACCGCGTCGGCGACGCGGGGCGGGGCGGCGGAGGCGTGGGCGACCTCGACCGCGCCCCAGCCGCGGGAGCGCTGCCAGGCGGCGGCGACCTGGCGGGTCACCGCGTTCGCCGCCGGGTCGGAGGAGCCGGCGGCGGCGAGCACGATCCCGGCGCGAGGGGAGGGGCGGACGCCGACCTCGGCGAGGCGGCGGTCCAGCGCGTCCAGCAGCAGCGGGGACGGTCCCAGGACCGGGCCTTGACGGACCGTCAGGGCGGGGTGCGCGGCGGCTGCCTCGGCCAGCACGGCGGGGATGTCGCTGCGGGCGTGGAAGGCACGGTTGAGCAGCAGCGGAAGGGCCACCACCTCGGCGGTGTGCCGAGCGGAGCTGCCTGCGGCGTGCTGGGCGGCGTCGTGCTGGACGTCGTGCTCGGCGGCGTTCCGGGGGTTCCGGGCGCTGTGCGGCGGGGTGGCGTCCAGGCGGGCCAGTACCTGGCTGATCCGGGGGGCGCAGTGGTCGAGGTAGCCGACCTCGACGGGTAGGCCGGGCCGCAGCGCCCGCACCCGCGCCGCCAGGTCGGTGACGGTCGCGGCGTGGCGCGGGTCGCGGCTGCCGTGGGCGACCAGCAGCAGGGTGCCGGGCGGGCGGTGGTGGCGGTACCGACGCCGACCGCCCAGGTCCGGACCGGGGGCCGCACCTGGGCCCGTGCCCGGGTGCTGGGTGCCCGGCTGAAGCGGCCCCGGGTGGCCCGGGTTCATCGGCGGGTGACCAGGAGGCCGCGGGAGCGCAGCACCCGGCGTTCCAGCGGGGCGAAGACGATCAGGTCGATGCCGATGCCGACGACCAGGATCAGCAGGATGGTGGCCAGCACCCCCGGCATGTCCTGGGTCTCCCTGGCGTTCTCCAGGGCCTGGCCGAGGCCGAGGCCCAGCGCGGGCGAACTGGCGATCAGCTCGGCTGCCATCAGCGAGCGCCAGGCGAAGGCCCAGCCCTGCTTCAGTCCGGCCAGGTAGCCGGGCAGCGCGGCCGGGAGCAGCACGTGCCACACCCCGCGCAGCCCGGTCGCGCCCAGGGTCCGCCCGGCCCGCAGGTACAGCGGCTGGACCTGGTCCACGCCCGCGACCAGCCCGTTGGCGATGGACGGCACCGCGCCGAGCAGGATCACCGCGTAGATGGTGGCGTTGCTGAGCCCGAACCAGATCACCGACGCCGGGACCCACGCCACGGACGGGATGGACTGCAGCCCGGAGAGGATCGGTCCGATCGCCGCCCGGACCGGCTTCACCTTGGCGACCAGCAGCCCGATCGGGGTGCCGATCACGACGGAGGCCAGGAAGCCCAGCGCGCCGCGCGACAGCGAGGTCCAGACGGTGCCGAGGATGGTGCCCTGCAGCCACTGCTCGTGCAGGCTGTCCCAGACGTCCAGCGGACTGGGCAGCAGGTCGGGACGCTTGAGGTGGGCCATGTAGGCGCCCTGCCAGAGCAGCAGCACCAGGACGACGGCGATGACCGGCGGCAGCACCTTGTTGAGCAGGACGCTGCCCAGCGGGGTGCGTTCGACGGTCTGCGCCTCCAGGGCGTCGAGGCCCGCGCCGAGGGACGCGGCGTCGTCCGCCGTCGCGGTGCTGCTGCCGGCGGCGCCGGAACTGCTCTTGGTGCTGGTACTGCTGCTGACATCAGTGCTGGACATGGCGGCGGATCTCCCCACGGAGCTGGTCGGTGATCTCGACGGAGAGGTCGGCCACCCCGGCCGACTCGATGCGGCGCGGCTGCGGCAGGTCGATCCGCCACTCGGCGGCGATCCGGCCGGGCCGGGAGGACAGCAGCACCACCCGCTGGGCGAGCCGGACGGCCTCGCGGACGTTGTGGGTGACGAACAGCACCGAGACGTTGGTCTCGGCCCAGATCCGGGTCAGTTCCTCGTGCAGCACGTCCCGGGTGATCGCGTCGAGCGCGGCGAAGGGCTCGTCCATCAGCAGCACACTGGCGTCCTGGGCCAGCGCGCGGGCCAGCGCGACCCGCTGGCGCATGCCGCCGGACAGCTCGTGCACCCGCTTGCCGTGCGAGCCGCCGAGCCGGACCAGGCCGAGCAGCCGTTCGGCCTCGGCCCGCCGCTCGGCGCGCGGCAGGCCGCGCAGCCGCAGGGCCAGCTCGATGTTCTGACCGGCCGTCAGCCACGGGAACAGCGCGTGCTCCTGGAACATCAGCGCGGCTCGGCCACCGGGCACCTCGATGCTTCCGGTGGTCGGCCGGTCGAGTCCGGCGACCAGGTTGAGCAGGGTCGACTTGCCGCAGCCGGAGGCTCCGAGGAGGCAGACGAACTCGCCGGGCGCGACGCTGAGGCTGATGTCGTCGAGGACGGGGTGCTCGGCCCCCGCGCGCCCGAAGGACTTGCTGACGTGGTCGAGCGTCACAGCCGCGGGCTCGGTGGCGAGTGCGGGGCTGGGCAGTGGGTCGGTGACTACCGGGGCCATCCGGTCACCTCCTGGAACGGTGCTGGCGAGTGGTGCGGGGCAAGGTCGGTGGGGCAAGTGCTGCGGTGTGCAACGTGCTGGGTGGAGCGGGCGGAGCCGTGGAGCGGGACCGGGGCCCGTCCCGGGGCCGTTGGCGATGGGCATCGACGCGGACCCGGGACGGGCACCGGAGTTTCCGGTGGGGAGGTGGGGAGGACGGGAGGACAGAAGGGGCTACTGCGCGCCGAGGCCGGCCGCCGATACGGGCTGCTGGCCCGCCGCCGCGAGGACCTTGTTGAGCAGGGTCAGGTCGTAGATCCCGGAGAGGTCGGGCTTGCTGATGAAGCCCGCGGTGACCGCGTGGTCCGCTTCGGTCTGCAGGCTGGCCGCCAGCGGGTCGTTGGTGACGCTGAGTTCGGACCAGGCGGAGTTCAGCACGGCGTCCGGCAGGGCCTTCTTGGTCAGCACGGTCAGTGCGTCGTTGGCGTCCTTCTTGGCCGCGTCCGGGTTGGCCGCGATCCAGGCGTTGGTGTCCACCGAGGCCTTGAGCACGGCCTGGACCACGTCCGGGTGGGCCTTGAGGAAGGTCTGCGAGACGACCACGTTGGTGGAGACGAACTTGCCGCCGGGCCACAGCGACTTCTCGTCGACCAGGATCTTCGCGCCCTCGGCGACCAGCTTGGAGGCGGTCGGCTCGGGCACCCAGGCGCCGTCGATCGAGCCGCCGGAGTACGCGGTCGGGGTGAGCGAGTTGTCGGTGCGGATCACCGAGACGTCGCCCTTGCCGGTCTGCGCGTTCTCCTTGAAGCCCTTGGTGGAGAGGAAGTTGAGCAGCGCCACGTCCTGGGTGTTGCCCAGCTGCGGGGTGGCGATCTTCTTGCCCTTGAGGTCGGCCACGGTCTTGATCTTCGCCGGGTTGACCACCAGTTCGGCACCGCCGGTGGTGGCGCCGGAGATGATCTTCAGCGCTGCGCCCTTGGACTTGGCGTAGGCGTTGATGGCCGGAGACGGGCCGATCCAGGCGATGTCGATGGCGCCGGAGTTCAGCGCCTCGACCTCGTCCGGGCCGGCGTTGAATATCTGGGTCTTGATCGTGGTCGCGCCCAGGTCCTTCTGGAACTGGCCGTTCTGGATGCCGATCAGCGGTGTGGCGTGGGTCAGGTTGGCGAAGTAGCCGATGCGCACCGAGTCCGCCGACAGCTTCGGGCCCGATGCGGCGGAGGAGCCGCCGGTCGCGGCGGCCGGGGTGGCGTCGGCGGCCTTGGAGCCATAGCTGCACGCGCTGAGCAGGCCGATGGCGGCGACGCCGGCCGTGGCGGCGAGGGCGACGTGTCTGATGCGCGTGCGGGGCAGGCTGGACATGGAGAAGGAGTCCTCACGGGATGGTGGGGCAGGAAGGTGGGGCTCATGCGAGGCCGTCGCGCCATCGGAGCGCGGGGGCCTGCGGGACCGGGACGGGCGGCTGCCGGTGTGCTGCCGCTGCGACGACCCGGCGACAGGGACGGTGAACGGTCCCTGTCAGCAGTCCACGGGTCGACACTGGGCGATCCCGCCCTGGCCTGCCCCGAGCGCGCCGCTGCCGACGCGCCCGCCTTCCTTCGCCATGCGGGAGAAAGCCTCGCCGCCCATCGTGTGAATCCCTTCTATGACTGCTGGAACGCCTCGACTGCTAGAACGCCTCGCCGGCCATGCCGGCCGTGAGGGTGGTGCCGTCCGCCTGGTCGATCAGCAGGAACGAGCCGGTGAACCGGCTGGCCGCGTACGGGTCGAGCGCCAGCGGCTCGGCGGTGCGCAGCACCACCTGGCCGATGTCGTTGACCTGGAGGCTGTCCGGTTGCGGCACCCGGTCCAGGCTGTCGATGTCGATCCGGTAGGGGATCTCCTTGACGATCGCCCGCACCGTCCTGGTGGTGTGCTTGAGCAGCACCTTGTCGCCGACCCGGAGCGGGCGTTCGTGCAGGTGCGACACCGTCGCCAGCACGTCCTTGGTCGGCTCCGGCGGGGTGCCGGAGGCGATCAGGTCGCCGCGGGAGACGTCGATGTCGTCGGTCAGCCGGACCGTCACCGACTGCGGGGCCCAGGCGATGTCGGTCTGCCTGCCCAGCACGTCGATCCCGGCCACGGTGGTGCTGAGCCCGGACGGCAGCACGGTGACCGGGTCGCCGGTGCGCAGCACCCCGGAGGCCAGCTGCCCGGCGTAGCCGCGGTAGTCGCGGTGCTCGCCGGACTGCGGCCGGATCACGTACTGGACCGGGAAGCGGGCCGGCTCGGCCGAGCGGTCGGTGCCGACCGGGACCGTCTCCAGGTGCTCCAGCAGGGTCGGGCCGCCGTACCAGTCCATGTGCGCGGACGGCTCGACCACGTTGTCCCCGGCCAGCGCGCTGATCGGGATCGCGGTCACGTCCGGCACGCCGAGCGAGGCGGCGTAGGCGTTGAACTCCTCGGCGATGGCCGCGAAGGCGGACTCGGCGTAGTCGACCAGGTCCATCTTGTTGACCGCCAGCACCACGTGCGGGACCCGCAGCAGCGCGGCCACGGCGGCGTGCCGACGGGTCTGCTGGACCACGCCGTTGCGGGCGTCCACCAGCACCACGGCCAGTTCGGCGGTGGACGCGCCGGTCACCATGTTCCGGGTGTACTGCACGTGCCCCGGGGTGTCGGCCAGGATGAACCGGCGCCGGGTGGTGGCGAAGTAGCGGTACGCCACGTCGATGGTGATGCCCTGCTCGCGCTCGGCCCGCAGGCCGTCGGTGAGCAGCGCCAGGTCGGGCGCCTCCTGGCCGCGGTTCTGCGAGGCGGTGGCGACCGCCTCCAGCTGGTCGGTCAGAATGGACTTGGAGTCATGGAGCAGCCGTCCCACCAGGGTTGACTTCCCGTCATCGACGGAGCCGGCGGTGGCGAAGCGGAGCAGGGCGGTGGCCGACCCGGTCTCCAACGCGGGAGACGAGTGGTGCAGTTCGGTCGACATGTCTAGAAGTACCCTTCGCGCTTGCGGTCTTCCATGGCGGCTTCCGACACCTTGTCGTCGGCCCGGGTGGCCCCGCGTTCGGTCAGCCGGCTGGCCGCGACCTCGGTCACCACGTCGGCCACGGTGGCCGCGTCCGAGTCGACCGCGCCGGTGCAGGACATGTCGCCGACGGTGCGGTAGCGGACCAGGCGGCGCTCGACCGTCTCGCCCTCCTTGGGCCCGCCCCACTCGCCCGCGGTCAGCCACATCCCGTCGCGCTTGAACACGTCGCGCGGGTGCGCGTAGTAGATCTCCGGCAGCTCGATGCCCTCGCGCTCGATGTACTGCCAGACGTCCAACTCGGTCCAGTTGGACAGCGGGAAGACCCGGACGTGCTCGCCGGGGGAGTGCCGGCCGTTGTAGAGCGACCACAGCTCCGGGCGCTGCCGGCGCGGGTCCCAGGCGCCGAACTCGTCCCGCAGCGAGAACACCCGCTCCTTGGCGCGGGCCTTCTCCTCGTCCCTGCGCCCGCCGCCGAAGACCGCGTCGAACTTGTTGGACTCGATGCCGTCCAGCAGCGGGACGGTCTGCAGCGGGTTGCGCAGCCCGTCCGGGCGCTCGCGCAACCGGCCCCGGTCGATGAAGTCCTGGACCGAGGCGACGTGCAGCCGCAGCCCGTGCTCGGCCACGGTGCGGTCGCGGTAGGCCAGCACCTCGGGAAAGTTGTGGCCGGTGTCGACGTGCAGCAGCGAGAAGGGCACCGGGGCGGGCCAGAAGGCCTTCAGCGCCAGGTGCAGCATGACGATGGAGTCCTTGCCGCCGGAGAACAGGATCACCGGGCGCTCGAACTCGCCGGCCACCTCGCGGAAGATGTGGACGGCCTCGGACTCCAGCGCGTCGAGGTGCGACAGTGCGAAGGGATTGTCATAGGTGTCGGCGGTCAGGATGTCGGTCGCGGTGGTCACGCCAGTCCCCTCTCGGTGAGCAGTGCGTGCAGGGCGGCGGCCGAGTCGGCCACCGGCTGGGTGTGCGCCTCGATGCGCAGGTCCGGTGCGGTCGGGGCCTCGTAGGGGTCGTCCACCCCGGTGAGGCCGGAGAGCTGGCCGGCCGCCTGCTTGGCGTAGAGGCCCTTGACGTCGCGGACCGAGCAGACCTCGACCGGGGTGGCGACGTGCACCTCCAGGTACGGCGTCCCCTGCTCCGCGTGCCGGGCGGCGACGGCGGCGCGGGAGGCGGCGTACGGGGCGATCACCGGCGCCAGCACGGTGACCCCGTGGGAGGCCAGCAGTTCGGCGACGAAGCCGATCCGCTGGATGTTGGTGTCCCGGTCCTCCGGGGTGAAGCCGAGCCCGGCGGAGAGGAAGGTGCGGATCTCGTCGCCGTCCAGGATCTCCACCCGGCGGCCCTCGGCGCGGAGCCGTTCGGCCAGGGCCAGGGCGATGGTGGTCTTTCCTGCGCTGGGCAGGCCGGTCAGCCACACGGTGGCGCCGCACGCTGCCACGGCGGCCGCCGTGGCGGGCGCTGCGTCTACTGTGCTGGTCAAGGGTCTGCTCCAGGGTCCAGGGGTGGCTGGTGGATGGTGACGGAACGTCAGAGGTGGATGCCGCACTCGGTCTTGCCGGCGTCGGCCCATCGGCCCGAGCGCGCGTCCCCGCCTTCGAGGACGCGCCGGGTACAGGACTCCGGCGCGCAGCCGATCGACGGGTAGCCGTCGCTGAGCAGCAGGTTGAGCAGGATGCCGTGCTCGGCCACGTACGCGTCCACGTCCGCCTGGGTCCAGCGGGCGATCGGGGCGATCTTGACCTTCTGCCGCTTGGGGTCGTAGGAGACGACCGGGGTGTTCGCCCGGGTCGGCGACTCGTCCCGGCGCAGCCCGGTGGCCCACGCGTCGTAGCCGGCCAGGCCGCGGTTCAGCGGCTCGACCTTGCGCAGCGCGCAGCAGAGGTCGGAGTCGCGGTCGTGCAGCCGCGGCCCGTACTCGGCGTCCTGCTCGGCCACGGTCTGACGCGGGGTCAGCGTGATCACGTTCACCGGGTAGACCTCGGCGACCGCGTCCCGGGTGCCGATGGTCTCCGGGAAGTGGTAGCCGGTGTCCAGGAAGATCACGTCCACCCCGGGCAGGGCGGTGGACGCGAGGTGCGCCACCACGGCGTCCTCCATCGAGGAGGTGACCGCGAAGCGGCGGCCGAAGGTCTCGGCGGCCCAGCGCATCACCTCCTGCGCGGAGGCGTCCTCCAGCTCCCGGCCCGCCTGGACGGCGAGCGCTTCGAGCTGTTCGGGCGTACGGGTCGGTATGTCAGTCTCTGTGGTCATCTGACGGGCCCCCAGATGTGGTCGAACTACCAGAAAGCAGGCCGAGGAACTTCAGCTGGAACGCCCGGCGACAGCTGCCGCATTCCCAACTTCCGTGCCCGCCTTCGGTGCTGGGGCGCAGGTCCTCGTCCCCGCAGTACGGGCAGTGGAACGGTGCGGCGCGCTCGCTCATCGCAGCGCCCCCTCGTCCGCGCGCAGCGCCCACTCGGCGAACGGCTCGTCCTCGGCGCGCTCGGCGTCGAAGCGGCGCAACACCCGCTCCACGTAGTCGGGCAGCTCGTCGGCGGTGACCTTGTGGCCGCGGATCTTGCGGCCGAAGCCGGCCTGGAAGCCGAGTGCGCCGCCCAGGTGCACCTGGAAGCCCTCGACCTGCTCGCCGTCCGCGTTCAGCACCAGCTGGCCCTTGAGGCCGATGTCGCCGGTCTGCACCCGGGCGCAGGCGTTGGGGCAGCCGTTGATGTTGATGGTGATCGGCTGGTCGAAGTCGGGCAGCCGCTTCTCCAGGTCGGCGATCAGGTCCTGGCCGCGGCCCTTGGTCTCGACGATGGCCAGCTTGCAGAACTCGATCCCGGTGCAGGCGATGGTGCCGCGTCGGAACGAGGACGGGCGGACCTGGAAGTCCAGCGCGTCCAGCGCCGCGACCAGCGAGTCGACCTGGTCGGCCGGCACGTCCAGGATGATCATCTTCTGCTCGACCGTGGTGCTCACCCGGTCCGAGCCGTGCGCGGCGGCGAGGTCGGCGATCCGGGTCAGCACGGCGCCGTCGACCCGGCCCACCTTGGGCGAGAAGCCGACGTAGAACCTGCCGTCGTTCTGCGGGTGGACCCCGACGTGGTCGCGCCAGCGGCTGCTGGGCTCGGCCGGGGCCGGGCCGTCGGTCAGCTTCTCCTTGAGGTACTCGTCCTCCAGGACCTGCCGGAACCTGGCCGGTCCCCAGTCCGCCATCAGGAACTTCAGCCGGGCCCGGTTGCGCAGCCGGCGGTAGCCGTAGTCGCGGAAGATGCCGACCACGCCGGCCCACACCTCCGGGACCTGCTCCAGCGGCACCCAGGCGCCGAGGCGCTCGGCCAGCCGGGGGTTGGTGGAGAGCCCGCCGCCGACCCAGAGGTCGAAGCCGGGGCCGTGCTCGGGGTGGACCACGCCGACGAAGGCGATGTCGTTGATCTCGTGCACCACGTCCTGGACCGGCGATCCGGAGATCGCGGTCTTGAACTTGCGCGGCAGGTTGGAGAATTCCTTGTCGCCGATGTAGCGGCGGTGGATCTCGTCCACGGCCCAGCTGCCGTCGATGATCTCGTCCTTGGCGATGCCGGCCACCGGCGAGCCGATGATCACGCGCGGGCAGTCGCCGCAGGCCTCGGTGGTGGACAGGCCGACGGCCTCCAGCTTCTGCCAGATCGCCGGGACGTCCTCGATCCTGACCCAGTGCAGCTGGATGTTCTGACGGTCGGTGATGTCCGCGGTGCCGCGGGCGTAGGTCTCGGAGACCTCGCCGATCGCGCGCAACTGGGCGGTGGTCAGCCGGCCGCCGTCGATGCGGACCCGCATCATGAAGAACTCGTCCTCCAGCTCGTGCGGCTCCAGGATCGCGGTCTTGCCGCCGTCGATCCCGGGCTTGCGCTGGGTGTAGAGGCCCCACCAGCGCATCCGGCCGCGCAGGTCGGCCGGGTCGATGCTGGCGAAACCACCGTGGGCGTAGATCGTCTCGATGCGTGTCCGCACATTGAGACCGTCGTCGTCCTTCTTGGACTGCTCGTTGGCGTTCAGCGGAGTGAAGTGGCCCATCGCCCACTGGCCCTCACCGCGGTGGCGGGTCACCTTGCGGGTGGCCGCCGGGCGGCGCTCGGCGGCGTCGTCGGGGGTGCGGGCGGAAGCCATGGTGCGAGTCCTTCGGCAGAGTGGCGGGGGCCTGGCTGCCTACGGATCCCGGTCTGCACAGCGGCGCTGACCTGCACGTTCGACGGACGCGTGCGAGGCGGTGCGACGGTGACCTGAACAGACCGGCAGGCGGCCGGTGGTACGGCTGGGTACGGGCTCAGGTCGCCGGACAGATGGCGCTGGACATGCGGCCGAGATCGACGTGGAGTCGACCGACCAGGGCAGTTCCAGGACCAGACATGGCAGAAGCGTCGCACGCCGATCTTTCTTGCGTCCACCACCGTCCATTATATGAACTGGAAGGTCTCGTCATCTGAGACGTCAGTCGTTGGCCTCCTGGTCCGCGACGAAGCCGCGGACCAGTTCCGCCAGCTCCGCGCCCCGCAGCAGCAGCGCCGCCCAGTGCCCCGCGTCCAGGGTGCGCCGGCGCAGCGACGGCGCCCACTGCTCCAGGTCCTCGTTCAGCGCCGGACGGACGTAGTTGTCCCTGGCCAGGGTGACCAGCAGCACCGGGACCGCGGTCGGCCGCCGCCGGGGCCGCAGCATCCGGGGCAGCATATTGGCCCGGTAGAGCAGGATGCCGTGCACCGCGTCCTCGGCCAGCGTCGGCTGCGGGTGGCCGGGGCGCGGCTCGACGCCCTCGATCCGGCGCAGCAGCGGGCCCCAGCGCCGGGCCAGCCCGTGCCGCCACACGGCCGGGGCCAGTACCGGGACGTGGAAGGCCGCGATGTACCAGGAGTGGCCCAGCTGGTTCACCAGCTGGAACAGGTGACGCGGCGTCGGCCGCCGGGTCCGGCGCCGGTTCCAGTGGCCGACGTGGTCCAGGCAGGGGCCCGAGATCGAGGTGTAGGACGCGATCCTGGCCTCCGCGCCGGGCCGGGTGACCGCCTCCCAGGACTGGACCGAGCCCCAGTCGTGCGCCACCACGTGCACCGGGCGGTCCGGGCTGACCGCGTCGGCGACCGCGAGCAGGTCGTCGGCCAGGTGCGGGAGCCGGTAGTCGGCGACCCGGCCGGGACGTCCGGACTCCCCGGCGCCGCGGACGTCGTAGCGGACCACGTGGTGGTCGGCGGCGAGGGCCTCGGCGACGTCGTCCCAGACCGTGTGGGTGTCCGGGAAGCCGTGCACCAGCAGCACGGTGGGCCGGTGGTCCCGGTCGCCCTCGGCGAACACCGCGAGCGGGACGCCGGAGGGGCCGGTGACGGTGCTGCGGCGGGTGTTCGCGGCGGCGGCCGAGTCGGTGGTCATGGCAGGTATCCGTCCAGTTCGAGGCATTCGCCCTCGGGGGCGCGGGACACGCAGACGAGCATCTGGCCCTCGGCCCGCTCCTGGTCGCTGAGCCTGCGGTCGCGGTGCTCGACCGTGCCGGAGACCACCCGGCGGCGGCAGACGCCGCAGAAGCCCTGGGTGCAGGAGTAGGGCGTGCCGGGGTCGTGCTCCCGCAGCACGTCCAGGGCGCTGCGGTCGGCCGGGACCTCCAGCAGCGCACCGCCGCCGGGCAGCCGCAGGGTGAACGGCCGGCCGCCGACCACCGGGGCGGCGGTGAAGCGCTCGAAGTGCAGCGCGGTGGCCGGGGAGGCGTCGAAGGCGCGGCGGACCGCGTCCAGCATCGGGGCCGGGCCGCAGACGTAGACGGCGGTGCCGGGGGCCGCGCCGCGGAGCAGTTCGGCGCCGTCCGGCGGGCCGTCGTGCTCGTCGTCCGGGCGCAGCTCGACCCGGCCGCCGGGGTGCGGTGCGGCCAGTTCCGCCAGCTCGTCGGCGAACGGCATGCCCGCGCGGGAGCGGCCGGTGTGCACCAGCCGCCAGTCCAGGCCGCGTCGGGCCGCCTCGCGGGCCATCGGCAGCAGCGGGGTGATCCCGATCCCTCCGGCGATCAGCAGCACCGAGCGGTCGGCGGCGAACGGGAAGGCGTTCCGCGGCAGGCCGACGGTGAGCCGGGCGCCGACCGCCAGCGCGTCGTGCACCTCGACCGAGCCACCGCCGCCGTCGGCCAGGCGGCGCACCGCGATCCGGTAGGAGCGCGGGTCGGCCGGGTCGCCGCAGAGCGAGTAGTGCCGGCGCAGGCCCGAGGGCAGCCGCAGCTCCAGGTGCGCGCCGGGCTGCCAGGGCGGCAGCGCCGCGCCGTCCGGGGCCTGGAACAGCAGCGAGACGACACCGTCGGCCTCGTCGGTCCTGGCGGCGACGACGACCTCCAGCTCCGCGGAGACCGGCTGCGGCGGGCGGCGTCCGTAGCGGTCCCTGCGGGTGCCGAGCGGCAGGTAGAAGCGGACCAGCGCGTCCAGGAAGCGCAGGTAGCGGTCCTCGCGGCGGGCGGTCGGCGGGCGGTCGTGGCTCATCGGGGCGGCTGGTCCCTCTCCGTGCGGTCCGAAGGTACGTCAGGGCGCGGGCGGCGGTGCGGCGGTCGGGTGACCCTAGTGCGCTGCCGCCCGCGCGGCCGGGGAACTGCCCAGGTAGGCGACGGCCTGCCGGGTGGAGCCCTCCTGGGTGGGGTGGTAACGGGGGCTCAGGTACCGCGCCGCCGAGCGGGAGGCGCGGCCGAGCCGGGGCAGCAGCCCGCGCCGGGACGCCGCGGCGTAGCCGCGCCAGGTGGGGCCGCGACGGTCCAGCGGCTCGGGGTCGTGCGCCATCAGGAAGCGGGTGCCGCGGATCCACAGGTGCAGCATCACCGGCCCGGTGATCGCCATGGCCCGGATCCGGCGCAGGTAGCCGGGGTCGAGGTGGCGCAGCAGGTCGTAGGCGACGCTGCGGTGCTCGACCTCCTCCGCGCCGTGCCAGCGGATCAGGTCCAGCATGGTCGGGTCGGTGCCGACCCGGTCCAGGCCCTCGGCGTTGAGCACCCAGTCCCCGAGGAACGCGGTGAAGTGCTCGATCGCGGCGACGATGGCGACCCGTTCGATCAGGCTCTCCCTGGCCGCCGTCCCGGTCAGCTCGGCGCGCTCGCCCAGCACCCGCTGGAACAGGTACTCGACCTGGCGCACATAGGGCCCCGGGTCCAGGCCCTTGGCCAGCAGGTGGTCCAGGACGCCCTGGTGCGCCTCGGCGTGCACCGCCTCCTGGCCGATGAAGCCGAGCACCTGCTCGCGCAGCCGCTCGTCCCGCACCAGCGGCAGCGCGTCCTTGAAGGTCCGGACGAACCAGCGCTCGCCCTCCGGCAGCAGCAGGTGCAGCACGTTCACCACATGGGTGGCCATGGGCTCGCCCGGAATCCAGTGCATCGGCAGGGCGCTCCAGTCGAACTCGACCCCCCTGGGCTGAAGTACCAGCCCGTGGTGCTCGTCACCAGCCGCTCCCTGATGCTCCGCGTGCGTCATGAAGGCCCTCCCGTCGAGATACTTACTGAACAGTAAGGTCGAGAGGGGTGCTCGTGATAGAGGCTGAAGGCCGCCTCAATCTTTGAGGAGGCATAACTTCGGCTTATGGATCCATAGCTCGGGCCCGGGTACCGTGCGTTCCAGCGGATTAGGCATGCTTACCCTTACCGGAGCTCTCCCTGCCCGTCCGGCCCCCGCGGCCCCGCACGTCAAAGGACCTATACATGCCTCGCCCCCTGCGGGTCGCGATCGTCGGAGCCGGCCCCGCCGGCATCTATGCCGCCGACGCCCTGATGAAGTCCGACGTCGCCGCCGACCCCGGCGTGTCCATCGACCTCTTCGAGCGGATGCCTGCGCCCTTCGGGCTGATCCGCTACGGCGTAGCCCCGGACCACCCCCGGATCAAGGGCATCGTCACCGCCCTGCACCAGGTGCTCGACAAGCCGCAGATCCGGCTGTTCGGCAACGTCGACTACCCCGGCGACATCAACCTCGACGATCTGCGCACCTTCTACGACGCCGTGGTCTTCTCCACTGGCGCCAGCTCGGACCGGGCCATGGACATCCCCGGCATCGACCTCGAAGGCTCCTACGGCGCCGCCGACTTCGTCTCCTGGTTCGACGGCCACCCGGACGTGCCGCGCAGCTGGCCGCTGGACGCGGAGAAGGTCGCCGTGCTCGGCGTCGGCAACGTCGCCCTGGACGTGGCCCGGATGCTCGCCAAGACCGCCGACGAGCTGCTGCCGACCGACATCCCGGACAACGTCTACCGCGGCCTGGCCGCCAACAAGGCGCTTGAGGTGCACGTCTTCGGGCGCCGCGGCCCGGCCCAGGCCAAGTTCAGCCCGATGGAGCTGCGCGAGCTGGACCACTCGCCCAACATCGAGGTCATCGTCGCCCCCGAGGACATCGACTACGACGAGGGCAGCATCACCACCCGCCGCTCCAACAAGCAGGCCGACATGGTCGCCTCCACTCTGGAGAACTGGGCCATCCGCGACGTCGGCACCCGCCCGCACAAGCTGTTCCTGCACTTCTTCGAGTCGCCCACCGAGGTGCTCGGCGAGGACGGCCGGGTGGTCGGCCTGCGCACCGAGCGCACCGAGCTGGACGGCACCGGCAACGTCAAGGGCACCGGCGCGTTCACCGAGTGGGACGTCCAGTCCGTCTACCGGGCGGTCGGCTACCTCTCCTCCGAGCTGCCCAAGCTGCCGTTCGACACCGACAGCGGCACCGTCCCGCACCAGGGCGGACGGGTGATCGAGGGCGACGAGCACCTCCGGTCGACCTATGTCACCGGCTGGATCAAGCGCGGCCCGGTCGGCCTGATCGGCCACACCAAGGGCGACGCCAACGAGACCGTGGCGAACCTGATCGAGGACTTCCGGGCCGACCGGCTGCAGCTGCCGGCCGAGCCCGGCGAGGACGCGGTCACCGCCTTCCTCACCGACTCCGGCGTCCGCTACACCACCTGGGACGGCTGGTACCGGCTGGACGCCGCCGAGCGCGCGCTCGGCGCGGCCGAGGGCCGTGAGCGGATCAAGATCGTGCCCCGGCAGCAGATGATCGACGCCAGCGAGCCCGTCACGGAGGCATGACCCCGGCCCCACCTGGGCAGGAGAGCCCCACCGGCACCGGGAGCCCGCTCTGACACCGCGTCGGGGCGGGTTCTCCGTCTTTCCGTATTGGATAGTCTTTCCCACGTGCAACCAGCAGGCGAAACGCCACCCAAGGCCCGGCATCGCGCCCGGCCGTCCCGGCGTGCCGGACAGCGGCGCGCGGGCGCCCCGTACCGGGTGATCGTCTGGCAGCTGATCAAGGACACCACCAACACCTGCATGGAGTACCGGGTCACCGGCCTCGCCGCCGAGGTGGCCTTCTTCACGCTGATGTCGGTGCCGCCGCTGCTGCTCTGCGTGGCCGGGACGCTCGGCTACCTCAGCACCTCCACGATCCAGGCGGTCGAGCAGAACATCCTCACCGCGGCCGGGACCGTGCTGTCCCAGTCGTCCATCGACCAGATCGTCACCCCGCTGCTGAAGAGCGTGTTCAGCGGCGGCCGTCCGGACCTGATCTCGATCGGCTTCATGCTGGCGCTGTGGTCCGGATCGCGGGCGCTCTACGTCTTCGTCGAGACCGTCACCATCATGTACGGGCTGGAGGGCAAGCGCGGGATCATCCACACCCGGATCCTCTCGCTGGGCCTCTACGTGGTCGCGCTGCTGGTCGCGACCGTGGTGCTGCCGCTGGTGGTGGCCGGACCCGGCTGGGTCGAGCACGAGTTCCCCGCGGTGGAGGGCACCGTCCACGCCCTCTACTGGCCCACCGCGCTGCTGCTCTCGGTGGTGCTGATGACCACGCTCTACCACGTCGCCGTCCCGGTCAGGACGCCCTGGCGGGAGGACCTGCCGGGGGCGCTGGTCGCGCTGCTGGTGCTGGTGCTGGGCAGCGGCGTGCTCCGGTTCTACCTGGTGCACTCGGTCGAGGGCCCGACCGTGTACGGGTCGCTGGCCGCCCCGGTCGCGGTGCTGCTGTGGATCGGGGTGACCGCGCTGGCGGTGCTGATCGGCGCGGCCATGAACGCCGCCATCGACCGGATGTGGCCCAGCCGGGAGACCGCGCTGGCCCGCGCCGAGAACGAGCTGGCGCGGGAGGAGGCCGCCGCCGAACTGGTCCGGCGGGCCGAGGCGCGCAGGTCCGCGGTCCGCAACAAGGCCGCCAATCCGGCCCCCGAGGGCGAGGAGGCGGAGGGCGAGGCCCCGGCCGAGTACCCGGAGCGCTGGGCCGACTTCCTGCCGCCGGCCAACCTCCGCGGCCGGATCCAGAACCGGGGCGCCCAGCCCAAGCGCAACCCCTACCCGCCGCCGGAGGAGCAGGCCGAACGCTGGCGCCGCGGCGACCGCAAGCACCGGCCCTGAGCGGTGTTTCCGCAGGTCGAAAATGGGTTGCGGGGGTTGTCGGGAATCTCGTAGTGTCACCTCCGTTCGGTGCACGGCGCACCGGGAGTCCGGAATGAGAGAGGGGTGAGCCCCGTGGATGTCACTGCCGCCACGGCTGCCCTGGGCAGCAACGTCGCCACCACCTCTCCCCGCTCCCGGTAGCAGAACTCGCACTCTGCCCGGCCGGGAGCACCTCCCGAAGGGCCTCACCGCGTTGTCTGACGCATCGTTCACCCCCATCTCCTCTATCAACACCTCCGTCAACGCCCAGCCGCTGCACGCCTACGGCTGGACCGCTGAACTCGACGGCCTGTTCGCGCCGATGGCCGCGGCGGGCCTGGTCCCTGGCCGGATCGTCCGGGTGGACCGCGGCATCTGCGATGTCGCGATCGCCGACGGCGACACGGTCAGCACGGTCCGGGCCGACACCGGCCCGGTCACCCACCACGACCCGCTGCACTGGGCCTGCACCGGCGACTGGGCCGGGGTCTCGGTCAGCGCCGCGGGCACCTACGTCCAGGCGCTGCTGCCGCGGCGCACCGCCGTGGTCCGCTCCACCTCCTCGCAGCGGTCCGAGGGCCAGGTGCTGGCGGCCAACGTCGACACCGTCGTCATCGCCGCCTCCCTGGCCACCGCGCCCGACCTGGGCCGGATCGAACGCTTCCTCGCGCTGGCCTGGGAGAGCGGGGCCCAGCCGCTGGTGGTGCTCACCAAGGCCGACCTCGCCACCGACGCCGACCACATCCGCGAGGACGTGGAACAGGTCTGCCCCGGCGCGGACGTCCTGGTGATCAGCGCCGCCACCGGGCGCGGCATGGACGTCCTGGCCGCCTGCCTGCCCGGCACCAGCGCGCTGATCGGCCAGTCCGGCGCGGGCAAGTCCACCATCGCCAACGCCCTGCTCGGACGGGCGGTGATGGAGGTCCAGGAGACCAGGCGGGCCGACCACAAGGGCCGCCACACCACCACCACCCGCGAACTGCTGCCGCTGCCCGGCGGCGGCGTGCTGATCGACACCCCCGGGCTGCGCGGGGTCGGCATGTACGACTCCGCCGACGGCGTGCAGCAGGTGTTCGCCGAGATCGAGGAGTTGGCCGGGGACTGCCGCTTCGGCGACTGCGGCCATGAGTCCGAGCCCGGCTGCGCGGTCCAGGAGGCGCTGGCAGACGGGCTGCTGACAGAGCGTCGGCTGGAGAGCTACCGCAAGCTGCTGCGCGAGAACGAGTGGATCGCCTCGCGCACCGACGCCCGGCTGCGGGCCGAGCGGCTGAAGCACTGGAAGGCGGTGGGCAAGGCCGGCGCCGAGGCGATGAAGGCCAAGGGCCGC
Organism: Streptacidiphilus cavernicola; assembly: GCF_042510955.1. Taxonomy (NCBI): domain Bacteria; kingdom Bacillati; phylum Actinomycetota; class Actinomycetes; order Kitasatosporales; family Streptomycetaceae; genus Streptacidiphilus; species Streptacidiphilus cavernicola. The sequence goes on along the minus strand of NZ_JBHFAB010000004.1, from coordinate 27,121 downwards.
CGGTAGGCCGCTGCTGGACCGCGGGTAGGCCGCGGGTCGGAACCCGCGCCGGAGTCGTCCGGCGCGGGTTCCCGGCTGTGACAAAGCTGTTGCCCCACTGTTGAGTTCGGTGGACCCATGGGCTGTTCGGCGCGGGGTAGGAGGACGGGTGAGGGCGTCGCAGCGACGCCCCGTCGCCAGACCCTGGCAGAAGGAGACATCCCATGAGGTCCCTGCGTGGCAACGCGATGGAGACCGACCGGCCCGTGGTCGAGGAGCGCCGCTACGCGCCGCGCCGCGTCCCTTGGTACATCAGCATCCCCATCACCTTTGTGGTGATCGTCGCGCTGTTCATCGCCGCTGGGAAGTTCAACTGGCTGCCGGGACTGCCGAATCCGTTCGGCACCACGCAGGTGGACCGCAGCCAGCCGGCCGTGCTCCAGTCCATCGAGAACATGAGCCGCTACGACGCGGCCGACGGCAACTTCCAGATCGTCGTGGACGTCGACAGCGAGGCCAAGTTCCTGCCCTCCGCGCTGCTCGGCAAGCGCACGCTCTATGTCGCGGCAGGCACCGTCGCCTCGTACGTCGACCTGGGCAAGGCCGGGGTGACCGTCTCGCCGGACCGGAAGACCGCCACCATCGTGCTGCCGCACGCGCAGTTGGCGACCGCCGCGCTCGACCCCAAGCGCAGCTACACCTTCGCCGAGCAGCGGGGCTTCTTCAACCGGATCGGCGACTTCTTCTCCAGCGACCCGAACGACCAGCAGAAGCTCAACATCCTTGCGGCGCAGAAGATCCAGACCGCGGCGAAGTCCAGCGGGCTGACCGCGCGGGCGGAGACCAACACCGGCTCCATGCTCAAGGGGCTGCTCGGCTCGCTGGGGTTCACCACGGTGACCGTCAGCTACAAGTAGTCAGGGCCGACCGCCTGTGGTTCAGCAGGCGCAGGTTCAGCAGGCACAGGAGATGCCGGAGCTCGGGGCGGTGAGGTCGTCGACCTGGCGCTGCTCCGAGCCCTCGGCGGTGTCGTAGCGGAAGCCCTCCCTGACCCAGTACTCGAAGCCGCCGAGCATCTCCTTGACGGTGTAGCCGAGTCGGGCGAAGGCGAGGGCGGCCCTGGTCGCGCCGTTGCAGCCGGGGCCCCAGCAGTAGGTGACCACGGTGGCCGAGGGGTCGACCAGCTCGGGCGCGCGTTCCGGGATGCGCGCGGTGGGGATGTGCAGCGCACCGGGGATGTGCCCCTGGTCCCAGGAGGCTTCGCTGCGGGAGTCCACGACCACCAGGCCGGGGACTCCCGCCAGCAGGTCCGCCCGGACGTCGGAGACATCGGCCTCGAAGGCGAGCCGGGCCGCGAAGTGGGCAGCGGCGACGGCCGGAGCGGCGGCGGGGACGCCGAGGACGGCGCCGGTGGCGGCGGTCGTGGTGGCAGTGGCGGTAGCGGCGGCGGTCATTGCGGCTCCTCGGGGGATGTCTGCTGGGTGGATGCCTCGATCATCGGCCCCCGGCCGGGACCGCCACGAGTGGCGTGAACGCCGCTGTCCATGAAGATCCCGCCAGCGAGGCTCCGGGCAACCTCCGTGTCCGATGCCCGCCAGTCGGACCGGCCCGCATGCCGCAGACTGGACCTGTGATCGACGCAGAGACCAGCTATCAAGCCGTGAGCAGCAGGGACGCCCGCTTCGACGGCGTGTTCTACACGGCGGTCCGCACCACCGGCATCTACTGCCGTCCGAGCTGCCCGGCGACTACCCCAAAGCGGCAGAACGTGCACTTCTACCCGAGCGCCGCGGCTGCCCAGGGCGCCGGGTTCCGGGCCTGCCGCCGCTGCCGTCCGGACACCTCGCCGGGCTCGCCGGAGTGGAACGTCCGGGCCGACCTGGTCGGCCGGGCGATGCGGATGATCGGCGACGGCGTGGTCGACCGCGAGGGCGTCACCGGACTCGCCGCCCGCCTCGGCTACAGCGAGCGGCACCTCACCCGCGAGCTGGTCGCCGAACTGGGCGCGGGACCGCAGGCGCTGGCCCGCTCGCAGCGGGCCCACACCGCGCGGCTGCTGCTGCAGACCACCGAACTCAGCGCGACCGACACCGCGTTCGCGGCCGGGTTCGCCAGCGTCCGCCAGTTCAACGACACCATGCGCCAGGTCTACGGCCTCACCCCGACCGAGCTGCGCCGGAAGCCGACCCGGTCGGCTGCCGCCGCCGTGCCGCCCGGCGCCATCGCGCTGCGGCTGGCGCACCGCGGGCCGCTGGCCGCCGGGCAGCTGTTCGACTTCCTGGCCCTGCGCGCCGTCCCCGGCGTGGAGGAGGTCACCACGACCGGACGGGTCCGCAGCTACCGGCGGACCCTCGCCCTGCCCGGCGGGCCCGGCATCGCCGAAGTGGACCAGCCGCGCGGTCAACAGGGCCGACTGGACTGCCGGTTGACCCTCACCTCGCTGCGCGACCTCACCTGCGCGGTGCAGCGGATCCGGGCGCTGTTCGACCTGGACTCCGACCCCGACGCGGTGGACCGCAGGCTCGGCGCCGACCCGGTGCTCGCACCGCTGGTCGCCGCCCGGCCGGGGCTGCGTTCGCCCGGCCATGTGGACCCGCACGAGCTGGCGGTCCGCGCGGTCCTCGGCCAGCAGGTCACCGTGGCCGCGGCGCGCACCCTCGCCGGACGGCTGGCGGCGCGCTACGGAGAGCCGCTTCCGGTCCCCAGTGGTGGGCTGACCAGGCTTTTCCCCACCGCGGCGGCGCTCGCCGAGGCCGACTCGGCCGATCTGGCCATGCCCGGCGCACGGCAGCGGGCCCTGCGCGGACTGTGCGCGGCGCTGGCCGACGGCAGCGTCGACCTCGCTCCCGGCGTCGACCGGGAGCAGGCCGCGGCCTCGCTGCTGGCGCTGCCCGGCATCGGCCCGTGGACCGTCTCCTACGTCCGGATGCGCGCGCTCGCCGACCCGGACGCCTACCTGCCGACCGACATCGGCGTCCGGCACGGGCTGCGCGCGGCCGGAGCCACCGCCGCCGTCGACGACTCCGCCTGGCGGCCGTGGCGCTCCTACGCCGTGCACCACCTCTGGGCCGCGCTCAACAGCCAAGAAGCCAAACAGAACTGACGATGGAGCAGCTGATGACCCGTTACACCACGATGGACTCCCCGCTCGGCGTCCTGCTGCTGGTCGCCGACGAGGACGGCGCGCTGACCGCCGTGCTCGCCCCCGACACCAAGGGCCAGGTGAACCGTCCCGACCCGGCCTGGACCGAGGACCCGGCGCCGTTCGCCGCCGCGGTCGAGCAGCTCACCGCGTACTTCGAGGGCGAGTTGGAGGAGTTCGACCTCCCGCTGGCCCCGCGCGGCAGCGAGTTCCGCCGCCAGGTCTGGGACGCCCTGGACGGGATCCCCTACGGCAGCACCGTCAGCTACGGCGCGCTCGCCGCCGCGGCGGGCCAGAGCCCCACCGCAGTGCGGGCGGTGGCGGGCGCGATCGGCGCCAACCCGCTGCTGATCGTCCGTCCGTGCCACCGGGTGGTCGGCGCGAACGGCGCGCTCACCGGCTTCGCGGCCGGACTCGACGCCAAGCGGCTGCTGCTGCGGCTGGAGTCCGCCGACACGGCGCTGTTCAGCTGACGACCGGGGTTCGGTGGCGTCCGGCGTCCGATAACGTCCGGCGCTCGACCGTTCAGCCGGTCGGCGGCTGCTCCGCGGCCAGGGCGAGGGCCAGTCGCTCCAGGCCGCCCAGCGCGTCCATCACCGCGGCGTTGTCCTCGGCCGAGAGAGCGGACAGGGCAATGGCCATCCGCCGTTCGTGCGCCCGCTGCCAGTCCAGCAGTTGGCGGCGTCCGCCCTCGGTCAGCGCGATCCGCGCGGTGCGGCGGTCGCCGGGGTCGGCCTGGCGGTCCACGAAACCGGCGTCCAGCAGCTTGCCGATCAGCCCGCTCACCGTGTTCGGCGCCAACCGCTGCCGCGCCGCCAACTCGCCCACCCGCATCGGCCCAGCGGCCAGCGTCTGCAGCAGTTCCACCTGGGCCATCGGCAGCGACTCCCACGGGTAGTCGGTGCGGATGCTGCTGCGCAGCGCGCGGCGGAGCTGGGTCACCACATCGGTCAGCCGCTGCACCTGCGCGGGATCGGTCGCGGTGCCGGCGGGGGTGGACGGAACGACTGGTGCGGCGGGTTCGGGCATGGGGACAGATTAGTCCGGCCGAGCGGACGATTCAGGTCCGGGGGAGCGTCCGGCGCCGGGAGACCCAGCCGCGTTCGTAGGCGTGCCAGCCCAACTGCATCCGGGTGGTCACCTCGGCCAGGTCCATCAGCCGCTTCACCCGGCGCTGGACCGTGCGCAGCCCGAGGTCGAGCTGCTTGGCCACGCTCACGTCGGTCATCCCGACCAGCAGCATCGACAGGATCTGCAGGTCCACGTCGTCCGGCTGCTCGCCCGACTCCACCAGCACCAGCGGCTGCTCCTCCGGCCCGACCAGGTCGGACCGGTCGGCCTGGCTCAGCCGCAGCGGAAGGGCCTGCTCCCAGACCGAGTGGAACAGCCCGACCAGGGCCTCCACCGGTCCGCCCGCCCGGATCACCAGCGCCGAGGGCTCGCCCGGCGCGGCCAGCGGGCGCAGCGGCATCATCGCCAGCGAGCGGTCCGCGAGCAGCAGCTTGGTCGGCACCCGCTGGGCGATCCGGATCTGCTCCTCGCGCTCCAGCGCGGCGGCCAGGTCCGGCATACCGCCGGGCTCGTCCATGATGCCGCGCTCGATGACCACCCGGTAGGTCACCCCGCGGGCCACCGCGACCGGCTCGGCCAGGTTCTCGCGACCGCTGACGGCCACCGGCGCGTCCGTGACCAGCGCCAACACCTCGTGCTCGGCGCCGAGTTGGATCTGCTCGAAGCGGTGCCGCACCGCGTCGGCGCCGAGCACCACCTCGACCAGGTCGTTGGCGGCCAGGCCGACGGCGTTGCGGCGGTACTCCTTGGCCAGGACGTCGATCGCCTGCTCGGCCTGCGACAGCTCGTGCCGCCGCTGCGACAGCGCCGCACCCAGGGCCACGGCGGGCGGCGCGGCGATGTAGGTGGTCGAGGCCCGGTGCAGAGCGGGAGTGGGGGACTGCGCGACCAGGCCGAGGCCCTCCAGCGCGGCGAGGGTGCGGTCCAGCGCGTGGTCCGGCAGCCCGAGCTTTCCGGACAGTTCGGCGACCGAGGCGGAGCCCAGGCCGACCAGGAGCCGGTAGACGTCCTCGCTCTGCTCGTCCAGACCGACGAAGTTCAGCACCTGCCCACCTCGCTCCTGCGCCGACCCCCGCCGATCGGCGGGGGTGCCTTCATGTCGAAGGTCATCATGCCTGGCCAGGAGGGTTCGGGGTAGTCGAGCCCGTGTGAGGGATATGTGTCCTATGGGCCGTTCGGCGCGTTCGCGCTGCTCCAAGAGTGTTCCGATTCACCGGTTCGCCCCGGTGAGCGGCGTCCCTCCGTGGAGAATGGCGACGGTCCGGGCATGCCGCATGTCGCTGTCGCTGAGGAGACGAAAGATGAGCAGCCAGGGTGAACCCTCCTCGGGCAAGGGGGACGGCGGTTGGTGGGACGCCGTCTACCAGGGGCCCGACGACGAGGTGCCCGACACCCCGGGCGCGGACACCCGGCAGGGCAGCGTGGACGACTGGTTCGCCTCCGCGAGCGGCATGATCAGCGGCGGTGCGGCGGCGGACGCGGCGGCTGGGACAACCCCCGGTACAGCGTCCGGCGCAGCCCCCGGCCAGGTGCCCGCCGGGCCGCCGACGCTGGTGCAGGACACGGCCCGCAGGCCCGCGCAACCGGCCGTGCCGGGTCAGGGGACGCCCCCGGAACGGGAGACACCGCCGGGACGGGTGACCCCGCCCGCGCCGCGGTCTTCCGAGCCGCCTGCCTCCGAGCAGCCGCCTGCCGGAGTGCCCGCGCCGCCGGTGCTGCCTCCGCTGCCGGTCCGGCCGCCGCGGATTCCGCCGCAGGCGGTGGACCCCCGGGTCTCCCCGTCGCGGCCCAGCCTCCCCGGGGACCCGCGCGGTGCGTACGTCCCGGAGCGCTACAACCCGGACCCGGACCTTGATCCGTACGGCGCCGACCCGGACCCGGACCCGTACGACGCCGACGCCTTCGGTCCTGACGGCCTCGACAGCGAGGTTCACGACGAGCCCTACCAGGAGCCGCGGGCCGTCCGGGAGGCCAGGACCGGTGCCCCGGACCGGCCGGTCCGCGACCTGGACCAGGTACGCGAGGCCAACGAGGCCGAGGCCGCGGTGGCCGCGGCCCTCGCCGCAGAGGCCGAGCAGGAGGGCCCGTTCGACGCCCCGCCTGCGCCGTCGTCCACTGCCCCCTCGTCCACCGCCCCGTCGCCGACGCTCGCCGGATCTTCCGCGTCGGGCAGGAGCGCGGACGCCGCCCCGGACCCGACCCTGGCCGGGCCGCTGCCGCAGGTCGGCGAGCAGCCGCCGGCCTATGAACCCGAGCCCACGCTGCTCCCCGCCGCCGATCCCGACCTGCTCACCGGCATCGTCCCGGACACCGCGCTGGACGGCGCCCGCTACGGCAGCATGACCCTGCGCGCCGCCTCGGTCCGCGGCGACGCGGCCCGGCACCTCGGCACGGCCCGCTCGGACCGGATGCTGGTGGTCCGTTTCGGCGAGGGCAGCGAGGCGCTGCTGGTGGTGGTCCTGGCGACCCCGCCGGGCCCGGAGAGCGCGGCCCCGGCCGACGAGGCCTGCCGCCAGCTCGCGGCGGCGGTCGGCCGCAGCCGCGCCGAACTGCTGGCCGACCTGCGGGTCGGCGCCCAGGAGCGGCTGCGCTACGGGCTGCAGCGGCTGACCGCGCGGGCCGCGGTCCGGCTGCAGAACGTCCCGTACCCGGAGCGCGGCAGCGGAGGCGCTCTGCATGCGCTGATCGCGCCGCTGGACCCGACCAGCAGGCTCAGGGCCGGGTTCGGGCTCGGCCCCGGCGGCCTGCTACTGCTCGGCGACGACGCCTGGTACGACGCCTACGCCGGGCGCCGACTGGTGGCGCAGCAGCCCGGCGGCGGCTCGGCGGCGGCGTCCGGCGTCTCCCCGGCGCCGGACCGGTTCCGGTTCCGGGTGGTCGCGCCGGAGCCGGGCGACGTCCTGCTGCTGTGCAGTGACGGCCTGGCCCAGCCGCTGCGGGAGGAGCCCGCGGTGTCCGACTTCCTCGCCGACCACTGGGCCCACCCGCACCCGCCCGGCACCGTCGACTTCCTCCGCCAGGTCCAGGTCCGCGCCAAGGGCTACGCCGCGGACCGCACGGCGGCGGCGATCTGGGAGGACTAGGGGCGGTGTAGTGCCCCGGCCCTACGCCTGGTCCGGCTCCGGCGCGGCCGTAGCCGCGGGTTCGGCCTTGGCGAGGGCGACGGTGGGCACCGCGTCCTGCACGGGGGCGGCCTGCGCGGGGATGGAGACGGGAACGTCCTGCACGGTCGCGGCCTGCGCCGGGGCCTCAGCCGGCTCCGGGGCCTCAGCCGGCTCCGGGGCCTCAGCCTGCGCCGGGACCTCAGCCTGCGCCGGGACCGGGGCTTCCGCCGGAATCGGGGCTTCCGCTGGAATCGGCGGTGCGGCCTGCGCCGGGGGCTGCGTGGGTGCCGTCGGCTGGGCGGGCACATACGGCTGGGGCTGCGGGTAGGGCGACGGCTGCGGGTAAGCCGACGGCTGCGGGTACGGCGACGTGAACGCCCCCGGTGCGAACGCCTCCGGCGCGTAGCCGCCGGTGTAGCCGTACGCCTGCGGCCGGTAGCCGCCTGCGCCCCCGCCCGCCAGGGCATTCGCCGCCGAGTACGGGTGCCCCGCGCCCGGCCCCTGCAGGATGCGGACCTGCTGCCGGGAGGTGACCCGGCGCAGCATGACCACGCCGAGGACGGACGAGACGATCCGCAGCAGCGCGATCACCAGCGCCACCACGAACAGCCCGATGACCGCCGCCCTGGTGTCGTCCGAGTCGATCACCCGGTCCGGCGTGCTCAGCATCAACAGCCCTGCGGAGATCCCGAACTGCGCCAGGGCGAAGGTGATCCACCAGAAGGTCACCAGCAGGCTGCGCGGCTTCCGCAGCGGGGGCGCGTCCCGCAGCGGCTCGCTGGCCCGCCAGATCCCGCCCATGATCAGTCGCGGGATCACCAGGTAGGCGAACGGGATGAACCAGCCCCCGATGGCCATCCCCGGGCCCATCGACTGCCGCCCCGGCGCCAGGATCGCCGACAGCTTCGCGGACTTGTGGAACCAGATGATGAAGACGACCCCGGTGGCGATGTTCAGCACCCAGATCAGCAGGTTCATCACCAGGATCACCGCGCTGGCGGTGTCCGCCTGCTGGTAGAGGCTCTCCCCCGGGGAGGTCGCCGACAGCACCCGCAGCGAGACGGTGAGTCCGTAGACCAGCGTCCCCGCGGTTATCAGCGCCAGCAGCCCGCTGATCGCGATCAGGATCTGCGACGCGTTGCTGAGGCCGGTCGGCGCGCTGGGGGCGCCGTAGGAGGCCTGGTACTGCGGTGCCGGGGCGAATCCTCCGGGGTAGCCGCAGACGTGGCAGCGGCCGTACGGGTCGAGCGCGGCGGACGAGCAAGAGGGACAGGGCACCGAGAACTCCACCGGGGGATCGACCCGCTCCTGGACGGCGGGCAGGCGCTGATGCTATGCGACCCCGGCGACGGCCGTCCATCCGTATCGTTCCGGCACGGACGTCCGACCGCGGCCCCCGCGGACGGCGTCCGTGCAGGTGAGGTCAGTGCAGGTGAAGCGACTCGTCCAGGTATTCGGTGATGTGCTCGATCGCGCGTTCCCGGTCGGTCCCGGGGAGGCCGGTGACCAGCGGAGTGCCGAAGCCGTCCAGCAGTGCGCTGAGCCGGACCGCGAACCGCTCCGGATCCACCGTGCGGAACTCGCGTCCGGCGATCCCCTCGCGCAGCAGGGCGACCAGGTCGGCCCGCCAGGCCGCCTCGATCGCCGCCTGCCCGGCCCGCATCGGCGCCACGGCGAGTGAGCGGCCCCACACCTCGACCCAGAGTGTCCAGCGCGGATCCCCGGCGCCGGTCGGCAGGTAGAGGGCGACGAAGGAGTCCAGCCGGGCGGCGGCGGGCAGCGGCTCGCCCAGCGCGGCGCGGCGGCGTTCGCCCAGCTCGTCCTCGCTCCAGCGGAGCGTCTCCAGCAGCAGCTGGTCCTTGCTGCCGAAGTAGTAGAGCAGGTGTCCGCCGCTCATCCCGAGCCGTCGGCCGAGCCCGGCCATGGTGAGTTCGGCGAGCCCGTGCTCGGCGATGGCCGCCATCGCCACCGCGAACACCTCTTCGCGAGGCGGGGCCGGGCGGCGTCCGGGGGTGGTCTCGGCCATGCGACGGCAGCTCCTGGCGGGGGCGGTCGGGGAGGGGAATAGAGTGGGGCGGTCGAAGAAAGTGGAAGACGCACACAATTTAACGTGCATGAGTCGGGAGGACCGGGGTACACGAGGGCGCAGAACGAGACCGGACCAGTGAGCGGGAGCCGCGCGGCAGCCAGTCGCGACGGTCGAATCCGAGGGAGGAGCACACGATGAACAGCATGTCCGAGCCGAGGAGCAGGAGCGGTGCGACGGCCGTGGCCGAAGGACCCCTGACCCGGGAGGCCCTGGCCCCTGTTCCGGAGCTTCAGGCCGCGGGCTTCCAGGTTTCTGGGTTTCAGGTTCCGGAGCTCGAAAGCATCCCGTCGCCGGGGGCGGTGAGCCCGGCGGACGCCCGCGCGCTCTCCAAGACCCTGTTCCTGCGGCTGGCCGTGCTGGAGGAGGGGACCCATGAGTTCCAGTACGTGCGCAACACCCTGGTCGAGCTGAACCTCGCGCTGGTCCGTTTCGCCGCCGCCCGCTTCCGCACCCGCAGCGAGCCGATGGAGGACATCGTCCAGGTCGGCACGATCGGCCTGATCAAGGCGATCGACCGGTTCGACCCGGAGCGCGAGGTGGAGTTCCCGACCTTCGCGCTGCCGACCATCCTCGGCGAGATCAAGCGCTTCTTCCGTGACACCAGCTGGGCCGTGCACGTCCCGCGCCGGCTCCAGGAGCTGCGGCTGCAGCTCGCCCGCGCCGGGGACGACCTCTCCCAGCACCTCGACCGCGCGCCCACCGTCGCCGAACTCGCCGCGCACCTCGGTCTCACCGAGGAGGAGGTCCGCGAGGGCCTGACCGCGAGCAACGCCTACTCGGTCAGCTCGCTGGACGCCCAGCCGTCCGAGGAGGACACCGAGGGTTCCTTCGCGGACCGGGTCGGCGCGGTCGACCCCGGCCTTGAGGGCATCGAGAACATGGAGTCGCTGAAACCGCTGATCGCCGAGCTGTCGGACCGCGAGCGGACCATCCTGTCCCTGCGCTTCGTCGGCGAGCTGACGCAGTCACAGATCGGCGAACGACTGGGGGTCTCGCAGATGCACGTCTCGCGTCTGCTGTCCCGGGCACTGGGCAAGCTGCGCGCCCGCCTGCTCGTCGAAGAGTGACCGGCGACGCGGTGCACGCGGGGCCCCGGTTCGGGGTCGACGCGCGCAGAGAAGCACAGGCCGAGGTGTTCACCCTGGCCGGAGAGCTGGACCACGACACGGCGCCGATGCTGCGCAAGCGCTTTGACGAGGCGTTCGAACTGGTGGAGACGGCGAAGGCAGCCGGTCGGGAGCGCCCCGACCTGGTCGTGGTGGACTGCGCCGAGCTGGCGTTCTGCGACTCCACCGGCCTCAACGTGCTGCTGACGGCCCGGTTGCGGGCCGAGGAGCTGGGGATCGAGATCCGGCTGGCCGCGCTGCGCGGTCATGTCGCGCGGATGTTCGAGATCACCGGCGTCGGCGGCGTGTTCAGCATCCACTCGGATCTGGCCGACGCACTGGCAGCGGGGTGAGGCGGGGTGAACGCGCTTCGTCCGCAGCAGCCCGGCGGCACTCCGCTGCGCCCGGCCGGTCCGCCCGGAGGCCTGCCGCCCGGCGGGCAGATCCGTCGGCTCGCCCTGTCCGGCATCAGCGGCACGGTCGGCCGCGCCCGTGAGTTCGTCAGGCAGGCGCTGGAGGACTGGGGGTGGCTGCCGGGCGAGACCGAGGAAGAGGCGGAGGTGGCGGCGGACGTGCTGCTGCTGGTCTCCGAACTGGTGACCAACGCCTGCCTGCACGCCGGCGGCCCGACCGGGCTCGCCCTGCACGGCACCGCCCGCACCCTGCGGGTCGAGGTCTCCGACACGGGCAGCGGCATGCCGATGCCGCGCCACCCGCACCAGCCCGGACGTCCGGGCGGGCACGGGCTGCACATCGTCGAACGGCTGGCCTCCGGCTGGGGGACGATCCGGCGGGACGGCGGCAAGACGGTCTGGGTCGAGGTCCCCGCGCCCCTGGCCCCGGCGGGGCGGTAGCCGCCGGGGGCGAGGTGTCGGCTTCCGGCGGGATCTGTTTCCGGCGGGATCTGTGGCGACGGGTCAGTGTCGGCGGGGTCGGCGGCGCAGGTGCAGGACGGTGACCAGGGTGGTGCCGAGCGCGGCGAGGAGCAGCGCGACGGTGGCCAGGGGACCGGGGTCGTACGACCCGGTCCGGGCCAGGTTCCCGCCCGGACCGCTGGTGCTGCCGTTGTCACCGCCGCTATTGCCACCACCGTTGCTGCTGTTGCTGCTGTGGCTCGGGTGAGGCGGCGGGACGGTGTCCGCTGACGTGGAGGGGGCCGTTGGCGGCGTGGTCGTGGGCGGTGCCGTCGTGGGGGGCGCGGTGGTCGGCGGCTCGGTGGTGTGCGGCCCGTTGGTGGGCGGCTCCGTGGTCGGCGGTGCGGTGGTCGGCGGCCCTGTCGTAGGGGGCGCGGTCGTGGGCATGGTCGTGGGCGGTGCCGTCGTCGGTGGTTCGGTCGTCGGCGGTGGCGTGGTGTGGATCGTCTGCTCGCACGTGGCCGTCACATCGCCGAGTCGCATGCTGACGATGTTCCCTGAGTAGACCTGGGCCCCCCTGGTATCCCGCAGCACCCCGCTCACCTCGATCTCCACCCAGGCGTGTGCCGTGCCCACGCCTGCGGTCGCCGCACCGCCCGGGGGCTCCTGGTGCGGGACGTAGTTGACCGTGAGCGTACTGTTGCCGAGCGTGGCCGGGTGGTTCAGGTCCGCGCCGGTCACCGGCAGAACCGTGGTCCCCACCGGGACCTGACGCCCCAGCACCTCGATCTGTGCCCCGGCGGTACGGGCGTACGCCAGCGCGTACGGGCCGACCGGCGCGGGGATGCACTCGGCGTAGCTGTCCAGCGTGCTGACCGACCCGGCCTTGGGGGTGATGTCGACCAGCGAGGTGGCGTCCGGCAGGGTCAGCGTCAGGCCGGAGCTCTGCGCCTGGGCGTAGACCTTGGCCGTGGTGTTGGAGGTGCGGGTGACCTTGTTGCCGGTGAGGGTGACGTAGTCGAGCACACCGTCGGGGTCGTCGAACGAGCCCGGGTCGTCGGTGCCGATGTCGGGGGAGTCGGCGGTGCCGTAGGTGCCCTGGAACGCCACGGTGCCGAGCGGCGCGACCGCCGACACGGACAGCTGCACCAGCCGCGCGCTGGCGGACTGCGCGCTTGCCGCGCGCTCCGCCGCGCCGCTGCTTCCGGTCAGGAGGGTGAGCGCGGTGGCCGCCGACGCCGTGGTGACGGCCGCGGCCAGCAACAGGACGGCACGGGGGCGGTGATGCAGCGATGCGGGCACGATGCGGTACAGGGCGCGAGGTCACAGGGGCCGGGGCCGGCGGATGCGCTCTGGATCCCTCCTTAGCCTGTCAGACTAGATGACCAATCGTCATAAAATGGGAATACCGGACATAGTTTTGCCCGGTATGTCACTCAGGCCGGGGCTCCGAAGCGCGCCAGCAGATGCCACACCTTCTTCAGCTGCTGCGGGTCGTGGCCGCCGGAGCGGGCCGCGTCGCCGAGGATGCGCGGATCGAGCCGTCCGTCGACGGCCAGCCGCAGGCCGAGGTCGACGATCTCAGGACCGCGGAACTCCCGGTGTCGGACGAGTTCGCCGACGCCGAGGGTGACGCCCTGATGCCAGGCCAGCGGACAGGGCAGGCGGCGGGCCGCGGCCTCCACCCCGGTCCCCCGGAAGCACGGGTCGAGCACCAGCGCCTCCACATCGCCGGCCAGCAGCAGCGGCCCGTGCACCTGGGCCTCGACGTAGTCGTCCAGCGCGTCGGTGCGCCCGGACGCGCTGTCGGCCACGGCGGGCCCGATCAGCGGCATCGCGGTGGCGACGCCGAAGGCGGTGGGCGACAGCCAGCTGTCCGGGTAGCAGAAGGTGGTGCGGGCCAGGGCCGCCGCGCTGAGCCGGAAGAAGGCGGAGCCGAACCGAGGCGCGGCGCCGAGCGGTTTCCGCCGGAAGTCCAGGGCCCCGTAGACCGGACGCTCGTCCGCGTCGGCCGTGTCGTAGACGCCGCCGAAGATCCTGCTCTCCCAGAGCCACCGGTCGCCGCCGGGGTGGGCGGTCAGACCGCCGTTGCTGGTGCCAGTGGCGAACTGCGAGCGGTAGGCCCCGTCCTCGGCCATGGCGTCCAGGATCGCCCGTCCGTCGGCGGTGCGGCGGTCGGGGTGGAAGTTCAGCGTCACCCGCAGCCCCGGATCCAGCGCCGGACCCGAGGACAGGGCCGCGACATGGCGCACGGCGCGGGCCGCGGGGGAGCGGAGTGGATCAGCGTTCATCCAGGCAGTCTGCCCGAGCCCGACGCCGGCGCGGAAGCCGGACGAGCCCGGCCGGGACGCGGCAGCCGGACGAGCCGGGCCCCGACCCGACGCGGAGGCCCCACGAGCCGCGCCCGCCCCCGGCGCGGAGGTCGGTCAGCCGAGCTTGCCGCGCCCGCCCCGCCCCTGCTTCGCCGGAGCGTGACCGGCCCGCCCGGGTCCGCGCCGGCGTCGTTCGACCAGGTTGTCGGCGATATTGACCCCGGCCTGGGACGCGAGCGCGGGCGAGTTGTCGGGCTGGCACCAGGCACAGAAGATCTCCGAGGCGGGCCCGCACGGATAGCTCATGCCCACCGGCGGCAGGTAGTGACTACCGCAGTCCTGGCAGACGTAGATACCGCGCCCTTGACCGTCCATACCAGCCAGCCTCCACGGATCGACGCCGTCTTCCCTCCCTTCCACGGTACCGGTTCCGTCGCCCGCCGACCGGGGTCGTCACTCCGTCACGGGCAGGCACTCGGTAAGCAGGTCGACGACATCGCGCCAGGCTCGCTGTGCGTGCTGCGGGTGGTAGCCGACGCCGGGGACGGTGGGGTGGTCGACCGTCGGGTGGTGGAAGGCGTGCAGGGCGCCGCCGTAGACCGTGAGGCGCCAGTCGACGCCCGCGGCCTGCATCTCAGTGGCGAACGCGTTCCGTTGCGCGGGCGGCATGATCGGGTCCTCCGACCCGACCCCGGCCCACACCGGGCAGCGAATGCGCGCAGCCTCGCCCGGCTGTCCCGTGGTCACTGCGTTGACGGTCCCGATCGCGCGCAGGCTGGCGCCGTCACGCCCGAGTTCCAGCGCGATGGCGCCCCCGGTGCCGTAGCCGACGGCGGCGATCCGGTCGGGGTCGGTCCGCGGTTCGGCGCGCAGCACGTCGAGCGCCGCACGGCCGATGCCCCGCATCCGTTCGGGATCGGCGAGCAGCGGCATGCAGCGGGCCAGCATCTCCTCGGGGTCGCCCAGATAGCGCCCGCCGTGGAGGTCGAAGGCCAGCGCCACGTACCCCAACTCGGCGAGAGCGTCGGCCCGGCGGCGCTCGACGTCGCTGAGCCCCATGCCCTCCGGCCCGATCAGCACCGCGGGCCGACGGTCGGCACCGGCCGGGAGCGCGAGGTGCCCGATCATCGTCACACCGTCGGCCGGGTACGCGACCGTACGCGTCGTCATCGTCGTCATGAGAGCGGACGGTAGTCACCGCCAAGCCCGCCCCGGCCGGTGTTCACCGCCGGCGGAACAGCGGCTGGGCCGGTCCGATCCGCCACCCGTGCGCCAGGGATGGGCTGCCCGTGCAATGCAGCGACCCGGCGTGCGCGGGCGTTGTGCGTGCCGCGGTCGCGGTCGTGGGCCTTACAGGGGGTATCGCCGTGGCTTTGTCGGGTCTGGCATCCGTACTTGCCGTGGGATCTCGCAGCTGGCGCAGCATACGACCGTCTCGCCTCCGCCGGATGCGCCGACGTCTTCGCAGAGTCGGCGGCCTGCTGCTGTCCAGCCGCCGCATGTGTAGCAGCGGCCGGCCACTGTCGAGGGTGGCTCGTCCAGGTTCGTCATGGAAGTATCCCCTTGTTGTTGTGATGGGGGCATGTGCACGGCACCGTGATCCGGCCGAGGGCCGGATGGTGGTAGCCGGGGGCCGGGCAGGCCGGGCAGCCGTGGGGCCACTTCGGATCAGTGCGGCCGATCTGGCACTGGGCGGTGACGTAGTCCGGCGGGAACGGGCTCGCCGGGTACGGCGGCAGGGGGGGTCACGCCGCGGCCTCGGTGTGTTCGGGGCAGGCGACCACGGCCCAGCCGAGACGGCCCTCTAGGCAGGTGTTGGTATACCGGTGCCCGACCGGGGTCAGCGGGCCGGTCTCAGCGCCGCAGGTGATGCAGGCGAGGCCGCGGAGCCGAGCCAGGAGTTGACCGTCAACGGGTAAGGCGAAGGCTTCGCCTGATGCTGTATCCGCCATGTCACCGACGGTAGGGAGGATGCAGGGGCCGCCTCAATGAAGCTTTCACGTTCTTGCAGACGAATCCCGCAGCAGCGTGATGGCATCCGTGATCAGACGGCGAGCCGCGGGGCCGTACACGGCCATCTGCGCGAGTTCCGCGAACGCCTGTTGGTAGACCGCGATATCGCTCGGCGTGGTGATGCTGATCTCGGCTGACAGCAGCTCGGCCATCACCCGGTCGTCGTCGAAGACGTAGAAGGCCTCCAGCGTCCACATGCGGCCCTCGCGCCGCGCGGTGAACGGGATGACGCCCAGGGCCAGCGACGGCAGGCTCATGACCTCCAGGAGATGCACCAGTTGGTCGGCCATCACCTGGGCGCTACCGATGCGGTATCGCAGCACCGACTCCTCCAGGATCGCGACGACCCGATGGTCTCCTTCCCGCAGGACGCGGGCGCGCATCGCCCTCGACCGGACGGCCTCTTCCACATCGTCAGGCGTCCCCTGGAACCGGGTGATCGTGGACAGCAGCGCCCGGGCATAGTCCTGGGTCTGGAGGAACCCCGGCACGACGTTCGAGACGTAGGCACGCTGGACGCTGGCGTTCTGGTGGAGCGGGAGGAACTTCTCCTGCGCCAGGCGCATGCCGTGTCGATGAAGGCGTCGCCACTCCATGTAGAGCTGGTCGACCCGCCTGTTCTCGGCGATCAGGTCAGGAGCCAGGTCGGGCTTGCCGCATGCGGCGCACCAGGCCCGCACGTCACTGTCGGAGGGCACCGTCTGAGCGTGCTCCAGGCGGGAGGATTTCGCGGGCGACCACTGGCAGCGCAGAGCGAGTTCATGCCCGGTGATCCCCGCCTCAAGCCGTAGCTCGCGCAGGCGGGCGGCCAGTTGCTCGCGTGCGGACTGGGCGCTCGACGACGGGGATCGTGCCATGGGTGCAGGGTGCTTCCGGCCTCAGCGAATGACGTACTGGCCGTGCGGGATCGCGCGGTCCCACACGGCCTCGAAGGGGATGCCGGGTGCATGGTTCGGTGCCGGTGTCTCAGTGATCCGCTGGCGCAGATCGTCGTTCGGCTTCCACCCCTGGAACACGAACTCGCGGGCCTCCTCGTCGAACCAGACCGTCGGCGAGTTGCCGCCGCCGGTGTCGGGGTCGATCCCGATGAACCGTAGCGCCATGATTCCCTCCAACCCTACGTCTTTCGCGGTCTTGCACACGATCCCCGGTCCGGTGACGGTCCGTTAAGGCGCGGTTACTCAGAAAGGATGGCTAATTCACGACATGCCAGGACGTCCCGTGAACGACAAGAAGCCCCGCCGCCTGCGAGTGCAGGCGGCGGGGGAGCAGCGGAGTGGGTGTGCGTCAGGGATGGACTGCCCGTGAACTGTGACCCGGTGTGCGTGGGCGTCGTGCGTGCCGTAGTCGCGGGCCTCACAACGGATAGCGCCGGGGCTCTGTCGGGTCCGGCATTCTTACCTGCCGCGGGCCCTCGCAGCCGGCGCAGCACACGACGGTCTCGCCTCCGCCGGATGCGCCTACGTCTTCGCAGACCCGGCGGCCTGCTGTCCAGCCGCCGCATTTGTAGCAGCGGCCGGCCACGTTCGGGGGCGGCTCGTCCGGGTTCGTCATGGAAGGATCCCCTCGTTGTTGTGGTGGGGACATGCGCACGGCACCGTGACTCGGCCGAGCGCCGGATGGTGGTAGCCGGGGGCCGGGCAGCCGTCCTGGAACTCGGGAGCGGTCTGGCCGACCCGGCACTCGGGGGTGTCACGTACGGGTCAGCAGTCCGCTGTGGCGAGGCGATCATCGGAACCTTGCCAGAGCGTGAGTCCGGGGAGTGGCGGCGAGCCAGGTGGTCCCCGTCAGGCGCGGGTCGTGGGGCCGGAACAGCCAGTCGGCGGCACGGGTAGCGGTGCTCGGTCCGGGCAGCGCGAGGCAGTTGCCGCGGCTCAGGAGGCGGCAGCAGGCAGGCCATGTCGCGGGCGTGGTGCCGGTGCTGATGAGCCAGTAGGTGCAGTCGGAGGCCTCGGACCAGGCGACCGGGCCGAGGAGGTCGAGGTTGGTTGCGCTGGCGACCAGTTCCCTCAGGAGGTCGCGGCCCCACGGGTCTGGGATCCGCAGCGCGTCCCAATCATGGCCCGCGTCGGTCAGGGGCGGTTCGAGGAGGGACCTCACGATGCCTCCCGCAGATGCTCCGCGTCTACGCGATCAACCGGGCCGGGTTCCGCCGGCTGCTCGATGAGGCGGCCGTCGGTGACGCCATCCGAGTCGCGGGCTGTTCGTCACGATGCTCGCCGGGGTCCTGGAGTTCCAGCGCGACATGATCAGCGAGAATAAGGGAGGGCGTCGCCGCTGCCGAAGCCTCCGGCAAGACTCTCGGTCGCCCGGCCGCGCTCACCGGGGAACAGGCCTCCGGGGCCGTCGACGCCTACCGCGCGGGTGCTGCTGTGAAGAGCCTCGCCCGGCAGTACGGCGTGGCGCCCAAGACGATCCGACGCGCGCTCGACGCCGTCGGTGCGCGCGACCTCCCCGACATCCCCGACCTCCTGGGCGGCGGCGTCGGCGTGGAGCCCGCGTTGCAGATGCCCTCGCCCGGCACGGCGGTGGTCCTCGATGTGCCCGACCTGCTCGCTGACCACCTTCAGGACACCGAGGACGCCGGTGTTCGCGAGGTCCTGCGTGGTGGCCGGACCGTCCGTCGCGGGCAGGGCTACTCGGTGCGCGTCACGGCCCCGGTCGCGTTGCACCAGGCCGCTCTGCAGCAGTGCGCCGCGCTCGCAGGGGAGGGCTCCACCCCGGCCGGGCGCAAGGCGCATCGCGCCTACGCCGACCGGATCGCCGGTGCCGCGCGGACATCCTGAGCGGCGCGCATTGCCGCTAGGTGTTCGGCGGCGCTCTCATTGGGTGATGCTCGGTGCGATCGTGCGTCGGACGGTGCTCGGGGGGACTACTGTGGCTCGGCGTGACGAGCTTTCTGTGGCACCGTTCCTGGCCGGCTCCCGAGGTTCTGCCGGTGCGTCAGGTGTACGCGTGGATCGTGGACGAGGAGGCCCGGGTGCTGCTGCTGGAGATGCCCGGCGGGTGGAACCTGCCGGGCGGCACTCCGGAGGACTTCGACCGCGACTGGCGGGCGACGCTGGAGCGCGAGGTGTTGGAGGAGGCCGACGTGACGGTGCGCGATGTCTTCCCGCTCGGCTACCAGGAAGTGCGGCCCGACACCGGTGAGCCGTTCGCGCAGCTGCGGGTCGCCGCCCGGGTGCACCAGTGGCTCCCTGCGACCCCGGACCCGGACAACGGCCAGGTCTACCCGCGGGTGTGGGTGCCGCTGGGTGAGGCCGCTGACCTGTTGGGGTGGGCTGAGCCGGGCCGCGCCCAGGCGGCTGCCGCCGCCCAGGTCGCGCTGACGCTCTACGGTTTCGCCGCCGCGGCCCCGATCGCCCAGGGCGACAGGGCGGCCAGCGCTCCGGTGATGCAGCTCGTGTAGTCGCGTCCGGCGACCAGGTGTTTCCCGGCCTGCCGCAGTCGGGCGACCTCGGCCGGGGGTGCGGCCAGTGCGCGGCCGATGGCACGGGCCAGGGAGCGCGGGTCGCCCGGGGCGGCGCTGTAGCCGGTGGCGTTGTCGATGACGGTCTCGGCCAGGCCGCCGGCGGTGGTGGCCACGACCGGTCCGGCTCCGGCGGCGAAGGCTTCGAGCGGGATGCGGCCCAGGGGTTCGCTGCGCGAGGGGACGACGACCGCCCGCAGCGCCGGGTGGTGCAGCAGTCCGGGCAGGCCGGGGTCGAAGCGGGTCCACAGCGTCGCCGATAGTCCGAGCGCGCTCACGCGTCGGCGGAGGTGGTGCTGGTAGGCGGTGGTCGGGCCGTCGGTGACCGCGGCCAGCAGCAGGTGCGGCAGGCGCACGCCGGTGCTGGCGAGGTGACCGAGGGCGTCGAGGAGGTCGTCGAAGCCCTTGTAGGGCTGGGCACGGCCCATGCTGAGCAGGAATCCGCTCTCGGCCTGGTCAGGTGGGGGTGGGGCGACGGTCAGCGGGATGCGGTCGGCGGCGGTAAGGCCGCCGGGGACGTCGATGATCTGCTCGGGCGGGATGCCCTTGCCGGTCAGCAGGGTGCGCATGTGGGTGCTGATTGCGCCGAACGCGGCCCCCTGGCTGGTCCAGCCGTCCAGTCCGTGCTGTTCCCATGCGGCGCGCTTCGGGTCGGAGTGGTGGTCGGCGCTGGAACGCGGCAGGTACAGCAGCCGCCATCCGGGCGGGGTCTCCAGGAGGGGGCCGAGTCCGGCGAAGGGCTGGTCGATGGCGATCAGCAGTCCTTGCGGGTGACGGCGCATCAGCGGGTTGATCACCTCGGCGGCGTGGCGGTTCAGGTGCTCGAAGGCGGTCAGGTCGCCGAAGCGCTGCTGTCCGGCGGTGCCGTTGTCCAGAGCGGTGACCTGGTGGGGCACGACGATGAGGAGGTCGAGTACGGCCCGGTGGGCGGTGGGCGCGTACTCGGGGCTGGTGGGATGCAGGTCGACCGGCAGCAGGACCAGGCGGACGCCGGAGGCAAGGGCGTGGGCGACGGCGGTGAGCAGGGCCTGGTTGCTGCGGCCGGCTCCGGTCGCGGAGCTGAAGTAGCCGTCGTGCAGGGCGATGGCCACCACCGGGGCGTTCACCGCGCGCCCACCGCGTCGGCCAGTTGGTCGGTCGACGCGGTGGCGTCCACCCGCTGCCGGGGGACGGCGGCGACCAGTTCGGCCAGCCCCGGATGTGCCGCGGCGAGGTGGGTGGGCGGGTCGAGGTAGAAGGCGCGCAGCCGTTCCAGGACGGTGGGATCGGACCACGGGTGACCGGGGTGGAGGCGTTCGGCCCGGCGCTGGAGGCTGAGGTGCGGCGGGAGGTCCAGGATGATCCACCGGCGCGGTGGTGTCAGTCGTCCGGTGGCGAGGTGGCGATGGACCCAGTCGGCGCGCCGGGTAAGGCCGCCGGTGCTTGCCGCCCAGGCCAGGGCGGTGAGCCAGTCGCGGTCCACCCACACCGGCCCCGGGTGGCCGCGTAGGTGGTCGGCCTTGCGCAGCCAGTTCGCCAGATGGCTGTCCTCGTCGTCGTGGTGCGGGTGCCGGTCGTGGTCAAGGAGGTGGCCGGCAGGGGTGGTGTACTCGGGCAGCACGGTGCGGCCGACGTCGGCCAGGGCGGCGAGCACGGTGGTCTTGCCCGCGCCCGGCATCCCCTCGACCACGGTGACTGTTGCGGACGGGTCCGAAGAGCGCATCCTGTTCCTCCTGGTAGCCGGGCGGTGCAAGGGGTTCGAGCGCGGCGGTCGGCGCGGTGCCGGGTTCGGCGCGGCCCAGGGCCCATCCGGCCAGCAGTCGGGTGTCCAGCAGCACCAGCCCCGAGACGTTGTCCAGATAGAAGTCGGTGCCGATCCGGCAGGCGATCCGTCCGCTGATCACGTCCCCGGGGGCGAGCGGCAGCAGCGCGGCGGTCGGCCGCAGCCCGTCAGCGGGCAGGCCGTAGGCGGCGGTGTGGTCCCTCACCTGCGGCTCGCAACGGTCCTGGCCCTGCGGCCAGGCCAGTTCGCCAGCACGTTCGGCGGTGTCGAGCAGGTCGGCGGCGCGTTCGGCCGCCGTGCCGGGCCGGGCACGGGCGAGGCGTTTGCGCGCCGCACTCATCCGGTCGGGCAGCCCCAGGGCGGCGGCGAGCAGGTGCTCGGCCCGGCGGGCTGCGATCAGGGCGCCGGTGGAGATGACGGTGGAGGCCAGGGCACCCTGCTCCAGCAGTCGGGCGTCGCCGCGTTCGACCGCGGTGATGCCGACCTTGACCGCTCCCCCGTGGTGGGCGAGGTAGACCGCGAAGGGGCGCGGGTCGTGCAGGCGGGTGTCGGCGGCGATGGAGTCGGCGCGGTCCGCCGCCTGGCAGGCCGCGCACTGGGCGGTGCGCGCGGTCGGGGCGAGAGGCGCGGACATCGGGCAGTGGCGGTGGCGTCCCGAGCGCCACACCCCGATGCAGCGCCGGTCGGCCCCGGCGGTGAAGGCCAGATCAGTGTCGATGTTCAGCGGGCTCGTCCTGGAGGTGCCGCCGCCGGGGGCCGACCATTCCAGCAGTGCGGTGCCCTGGTCCCAGATAAGCCCGGTAGCCCGCCATGCGGGCGGCGACCCCTTGCTGATCACTGCTCTCCCATCGCCGGTAGACCTCTTCGAGTACGTGCCAGCCCGCCAGTTGCGCGATGTCGGCCAGGGCCTCGGCCGGGTTGTCGGGCATGTGCAGGTGGTTGACCAGCATCCCGGCCCCCAGGTCCGCGCGCACCGTCCGTTTGAGGACCGCGCCGGCCTGGACTGCGGCCGGTCCGCCAGCCATTACCACGACCTGCACGTTACCGCTGGTGAGATAGTCGGTGCGCTCGGCGACGAAGGAGGCGCCGTAGGCGTCCGGGTAGAGCCGGTCGCAGTCGGCGGCCGTCAACTGCCGCGTCGTCACGTGGACCTCGCGCAGCACCGACCGCAGCCGTGAGCGGATCGCCCGCACCGGGGCACCGGGCTTGAGCATGGCCAGTGTCAGACGCTGTCCGGGCACCGGGAGTTGGGTGTCGGCCACCGGGGCGCGCATCGCCTGGGCCCAGACCCGGTGGCAGTCGCAGGCCCGCTCCCCGTGGCCCGGGTGCTCCGGCACCGCTGCCGAGGCCGCGGCGGTGGCCCGCTCGGCGCACTGCGGGCACGCTCCGGCGGTGCCCGCGGCGGGCCGGGCCAGGCCGCTGGAGCGCACCGCAGTCCACCACGCGTCCCAGGGATGCTCCAGCACGGTCGGCGCGGCGGACCGCCCCGCGCTGAGCCGGCCGTCCAGGGCCAGGCCGAGAACGGCAGCCAGGCGTCCGCGGCCGATGCCGGGCACGGGGGCGGTCATCGCAGCACCGCCTCGGCGGTGGCGGAGCACTCGGCCGACTCCGTCAGCATCAGCTCCAACCGCTCGACGGCGGGGCACGCGGCGCCCAGCCGACGGGCGAGCTCGGCGACCAGGTAGCAGGCCAGCGCCTCGGTGCTGGTGCCCGTGATCGGCAGCAGGGCCGTCCAGGAGCGCGGCAGGCTGAAGCAGGCCCCGCCGCCGGTCACCCGCATCTGGCCGCCGCCGGTCTCCTCGACCAGGACACCGGGGGTATCCGCCGCGATCAGGGTGCGGCGCTTGAGCGGCGCGATGGCCTCGCGCAACTGCTGCTTGAGGACCCGGAAGTCGGCGACCATCCCCGAGGCGTCCGGCAGCCCCCACGCGGCCAGCACGACATGGTAGGTGTGCCCGTGCAGCGGCTCGAACACCCCGTCGTGCAGGCCGGTGTGGGCGGCGTTGAAGTCCCACCCGGCCCCGCCGACCCGCGCCTGCACCAGTGGCCGGGCGCTGGCCTGGACCGCGGTCACGGCGCGCTCACCGCGAGCGACATGAACTCCGCACGGGCGGCGGGGTCGTCCAGCAGCACGCCGCGCAGGGAGGAGGTGGTGGTGCGCGAGCCGGTCGCCCCGACTCCGCGCAGGGTCATGCAGGTGTGCTCGGCGCTCAGCAGCACCGCGACCCCGGCCGGGTCCAGGTGCTCGACCATCCAGTCCGCGATCTGGCCGGTCAGCCGTTCCTGGACCTGCAGGCGCCGCGCGCAGTGGTGGACCACCCGGGCGACCTTGCTCAGTCCCAGGATGCGCTGGCGGGGCACGTAGCCGATGTGGGCGACGCCGGTGAACGGCAGGACGTGATGCTCGCACACCGATACGAGGCGGATGTCGCGCACCAGGACCAGCTGGCCGGGTTCGGCGGTGGTCTCGAAGTCGGTGGCGGTGAAGGTGGGCGGGGTCGTCATCTCCTTCAGCGCCCGCACCATCCGGCCCGGCGTCGCGGCGAGCTCCGGGCCGCTCAGGTCCAGGCCCAGGGCTGCCAGCAGTCGGGCGGCGTGGTCGGCGGCCTCGTCCATGGGGACGGGCGCGGTGGGCAGGGATGTCATGGTCGGCACGCTCACGGGGACTCCTGACAGGCACGGCCCCAGCGATCAGGGGCACCGGGTGGGCGGGCATCGCCCCTTGCCGCAGCCGCCCGGAGCGGGGGAGCTGTTGCCCCGGGCGGCTGCGGATTCCAGTGCACCGCCGCCCGGACCCGCGCGGGGCCGACCCGACCGGACGTTTCACTGGACGTTTCCGGTGACGGGGCGGGCGGGCAGTGGCATGGTGGGCTGACCGCACGTCACCGACCAGGGAGCCGCTGTGGCGAGGAGCAACCTGGCGCGCTTACGCGGGGCCGCCGGGCACACCCAGGAGTCGTTCCTGGCCGACTTCGCCCAGTGGGCGCACCGGATCGGGGCGAACGCCGCGGTCGGTGTGCGCCAGCTGCGGCGCTGGGAGGGCGAGGACCCGCCGCCGCTGCCTCACCCCGGGCAGCAGGACGTCCTGGAGGCGATGTTCGGCATCCCGCTGGCGGAGATGGGCTTCACCGTGCCCGAACACCGGCGCCACCCTGTGGCCCGGCTGCGGCACGATGGACCGGTGCGCAGACGGGAGTTCATCGCGGACCTCGGCGGCCTGGCCGCCGCCGCGGCGCTGCCCGCCCCCGGGCCCAGGACCGGCATGGACCAGGTGCGCGGCCTGCGCGGCCGGATCGACGGGCTGTACCGGCTC
The DNA here is from genome assembly GCF_042510955.1 of Streptacidiphilus cavernicola. NCBI lineage: Bacteria > Bacillati > Actinomycetota > Actinomycetes > Kitasatosporales > Streptomycetaceae > Streptacidiphilus > Streptacidiphilus cavernicola. Next base: position 2,907 of record NZ_JBHFAB010000004.1, on the reverse strand, counting down.
GACCACGCCAGCGGGGGCCTGACCGCCCGCCAACAGGCACACGAACTGCTGGAGCAGATCGGCGGCCGGCTGACCGGGGGCCTGTGCACGGAGCAGGTCGCGGTGCAGCTGCACGCCATGCTCGGCGAGATCCACTGCCACCTGGGCTGGCTGTGCCACGACGCCGGCCGCGACGCAGAGGCCCGCTCCTCGGTGCTGGAGGCGATGGCGGCGGCCCGGATGACCGGCGACGCCCAGCTGGAGATGCGGGCACTGTCCACCCTGTCGCTGCTGGCCGTCGACCGGCACCAGCCCTGGGAAGCGGCCTCGGCCGTCGGCGCGGCCCAGACTCTGGCCGACCGTCACGCCGGGCCCGGGGTGCGGCTGGTGCTGTCGCTGCGCGAGGCACGCGCGGCCCTGGCCAGCGGGGACCTCACCGGCTCACGCCGCGCGCTGAGCGCGTCGATCGCCCTGCACGACCGCGCCGCTGAGGAGCCCGACGCCCCGCGCTGGGTCCGCTTCGCCGGACCCGTCGAGATCGACTACGCCACCGGCACCCACTACCTGCAGGCCGGAGCGCCGAAAGCCGCGGTGCCGTTCCTGCGCGCCGCCGTCGACGGCCTGGCCGCCGGATACGCCCGCAACACCGCCTTGTACCGCGCCCGGCTCGCCTCCGTGCCCCTGCAGGCCGGGGAAGTGGAGGAGGCGTGCGCGCAGATGGCCACCGTTGTCGCCAAATCCGACGCGCTCACCTCCGCCCGCCTCTCCGCCCGCCTGGCGAACTTCCGCCAGGCAGCCGCCGGCATCGACACCGCGACCGCCCGCGATACGGTCGCCCTGCTGGAGTCGACCGCGGAGGCGGGATGAGGATCGAACGCTACGACGGCCATGAAGCCGCCTGGGTCGAGGACGAGCTGCGGACGGTGTACCGCGAGGCGTTCGCCGAACCCCCTTACGACAAGACCAGCGAGGACGTCGAGGCGAACTTCCGCCGATTCCGCTCCCAGGCCAAGAAGGCCGGCTTCCGCGCGGTGCTGGCCCGCACCGACGACGGCGAACCCGCAGCCATGGCCTACGGCTACCCGCTGCCCGCCTCCACCGGCTGGTGGGACACCCTGACCGAGCCCGTCCCCGCCGAGGTCAGCCGCGAGGACGGACGCCGCACCTTCGGCCTGTTCGAGCTCGCCGTCCGCCCCGCCTGGCGCCGCCAGCACCTCGCCACTGCGGTGCACCACGAACTCCTGGACGGCCTCGCCCAAGAGCGCGTCCTGCTCAACACCCGCCCCGAAGCCGAAGCGGCCGGCCACGCCTACCACTCGTGGGGATACGAGAAGGTCGGCGAGAGCCACCCCTGGACCGGAGCCGCACTGCACGACGTCCTGGTCCTGGACCTGCCCGGGTGGGACCAGACAGCACCCGCGTGACCGGCAGCGGCTGTCACCGCGCCCGACCGCCTCGCCCTACCCGCCGGAAGCGGACAAGGGACGCGAACTGCCGAGACCGCCTGCCTGGGGCCGCCGCAGTAATACATAGGACAGGTCACCCGTGGGCGACCCCGCGGCCGCCCGCTCACCCTGCCGGAGCCGCCGCGGCGGAAGCTGTACGAGAACCGGGCCGAGAAGGCATCTCCTGGGATTCTCCTGGCGGGGTGCTGGAGTGCACCGCGGGTCGGCATCAAGGCTGTTCAGAGTCTGGGTCGGTCAGGCCCGGGGCTGCTGTTGGGTGATGCAGTGGATGCCGCCGCCGTTGGCGAAGATCTCGCGGGCGTCCACGAGTTCGACCTTGCGGTCGGGGAAGTGCTCGGCGAAGACGGCCGCCGCCACCTGGTCGTTGGGGTCGTCGAAGGCGCAGAGGACGACCGCGCCGTTGCACAGGTAGTGGTTGATGTAGGAGTAGTCGACCGGTTCGCCGTCCTCCTCGAAGAGCGCGGTGGGGGCCGGGAGTTCGACCACCTGCAACTGGCGTCCGCGGGCGTCGGTGGAGGACCGGAGCAGGGCGGCGATCTCCTTGCTGACCTCGAAGTCGGGGTGGGCCGGGTCGGTCTGGCTGTGCACCACGACCGTGCCGGGCTTGACGAACGCCGCGACGATGTCGATGTGGCCTCGGGTGCCGAAACGCTGGTAGTCGCGGGTCAGGCCGCGCGGCACCCAGATCGCCTTGGTGGTGCCCAGGTGGGCGTGGATCTCGGCCTCGACCTGCTCCTTGGACCAGTCCGCGTTGCGGCCCTCGCCGAGCTGCACGGTCTCGGTGAGCAGGACGGTGCCCTCTCCGTCCACGTGGATGCCGCCGCCCTCGTTGATCAGCCGGGAGGCGAAGCGGCGGATGCCGGTCAGGGTGAGGACCTCCTCGGCGATGTCCTGGTCGTGCTCCCAACTGGCCCAGTCCTGCGCGCCCCAGCCGTTGAAGATCCAGTCGGCTGCGGCGATGCCGCCGGCGCCGTCGGTGAGGAAGGTCGGGCCGATGTCCCGCATCCAGGCGTCGTCCAGCGGGCGTTCGACGACCTCGACCTCGGGGGAGAGGTACCCGCGCGCCGCCTCGGTCTCACCCAGGTTGACGATCAGGGTCACCGGCTCGTAGCGGACCACGGTGTTGGCGACGGTGGCCCAGGCCTGGCGGGCAGCGTGCAGGTCGTCCCCGGTGAAGGTCTCATTGGCGGTGGGGAAGGCCATCCAGGTGCGGTCGTGCGGCTGCCATTCGGCGGGCATCGAGAAGCCCAGCTCGGCCGGAGACTGATGAGTCGTCATGAGTGGTGCTCCTTGCGGTGGTTCAGAGGTAGTAGAGGCGGCTGAGCGAGACCGAGTCGGCGGGGGTGGATTCCAGCGGTTCGCCGTCGAGGGTGACGAGGCCGGTGGTGGGGTTGACGTCGATGGTGCCGGTGCGGTGGTTGTGGATCATGTTGTGGGGGCCGATGGTGCGGGTGTTGTGGAC